>NZ_RZGQ01000170.1 GCF_003989735.1 Legionella sp. km772
TTGATTTTTTTGATGCAGTGTAATAATTTCGCTTTTTGGTCATTCTATTCCCCTCTTATATTAGAAGAATAGCTCTTAAAAATACCTTTTTTTCGTCTAAAAATCCGCGCCTATATCAATTCTTTAAAGCGTTCATAATCAGCGGTCATTTGGTTACCATACATGATTGCAGTTGCTTGGCCCTGACTAACACCATCAATACTCTTAATACCTGCTCTGGTGGTGATAGAAACTACACCGCCAATTTGGCTTTGTTGCGGGTGGGTTGCAGCATGTACTTCCACCGCGGTAAATCCTCTCTTATGCAAAGCTTCTACTAATTGCTTTGCTAATGGATTTGCGCCTAAGCCCCCTTCACAAGAGGCAAGGGTAATGGATTTAAGTTGAGATTTATCTTTTCCCGCGAAATCTTTAGCGAGATCAGTTGCTAATTGTTCTGGCGTTCTATCGCCAATAGTTGTCGGAGGAGTATTACTGTGAGCTAATAAGATAATCTCTTGAGGTATGATGTCAGCTCTTAAGGTCTCATGTGCAAAATCCCTCATTCCAATTTGAGGAGCCTCCATATCCAAACGCTCCTGCAAATTTTTTCTTAATGCTGTTGCTGATTGGCCTTCTTCACTTCTCGGCCCAGCTACGTCGGTAGAAATATAATAAATTATTTGCGGCACCACTTTCGGCTTAGGCATTTGGAACTCTAGTAATGAGACTATAAGATTATTATAGACCAATTTTTATCTAAATTTTAAATTTCTATCCATTGCAATTTCCAAAGCTCAAAAAGGAATAATTGATTTGCTCTCTCATTAAGAAAAGGTTCTAGCGATTTCAAGGAAACACAACGTTTATTTGCTAGGAGATAAACTAGTCCCTCAGCGACCTCTTTAGTGTCCCAAGCATAACCATTAATGTACAGATTTTGTGCGTTAATATAGGCCCAGCGGCAACAGGCATTCCTGATCAAAACACCACTTTCTGCTAGCTCTTCTAAAAATAGCTCTAAGCTGACTTCATCTTCGTCTACAGGTTCTGGAAGCTGCTGTTCAGCTTGTTGGTCAAGTCGGGTGGCAAAACATGCAAACCACGAGCTCATAAGTTCTTCATCATGAATAACTTCTTCCAATAATTTCTGTGCTTGTTGCCACGCTGGGGCTTGTATTTGGGAGGTGTTTTTTAACCTAGACCAATCAGGATCTCGATACAAGGTTTTAAAGACAGCTTTTTCTGCAACATAGTCACTTAAACTATCTAACAACTCTTGTCCGCTATAGCTGCGATAGCCAAAGGAGTAGGTCATACAGTCATCAGAGAATGCAATGCCATAATGACCAATATGAGCAGGTAAATAAAGCATATCACCTTCCTCTAAAACAAATTGCTCCTCTGTTTTAAACTCCTTCATAATCCGCAATTCCAAATTGGGTATATAATTTTCTGGCGTGCAGCCTTGGGAGGTTAAGGACCATTTGCGACTACCCAGAGCTTGAAAGAGAAATACATCGTAATTGTCATAGTGTGGGCCCACACTACCATACTTGCTCGCATAGCTTATCATTACATCATCAATCCGCCATTGAGGAATGAAATCAAAGTGCTCGAGAAGCTCATAAACTTCAGGAATAAGTCTATCCACTCCTTGTACTAATAAAGTCCAATGGGTTTCAGGTAAGGCTTGGAAGTCTTTTTCGGAAAAAGGCCCGCGCGTTAAATGCCAGGGTTTCGCCTCATTAGGCATCTCTTTAACTATCCGACTTTCAACCTCTTCTTCAAGGGCAAGACCAGCTAGTTCATCAGGTGATAACGGACTAATAAAATTTGGAAGAGCGTTGCGGATAACAAGGGGCTTTTTTTGCCAATATTCATTAAGAAAGGTTTGTACACTAATCTGTTGAAAATGCAGCATTTGATTTAAGGCTTCTGATAAAATGTCTATTGAAGCATGTTGTGGATTGCCTAGGCAAGATTTTAAATGATTTATTCACCCTCTGTTGTTATTTCTAAAGCTTCTAAAAATCGGGAAACCATATTGTAACCTGCGATTAAAGCTGTTAACTCAACAATTTGTTGCTCATTAAAATAAACTTTGACTTCATTGTAGATAGAATCAGGTACCTGAATAAATCGAGTCATCGCATCCGTGTAGGCTAATACCGCACGCTCGGTTGGGCTAAATAAATTTGAAGTATCCCACATAGCTAGTGCATTGATTTTACTTGCAGAAATACCAGCTTTACTTGCCTCTGGCTCATGCTGTTGAAACTCATAAAGTGCTTTATTAATTAAGGCAACTCGTAAAATAACTAATTCGTTTAAGGCGCTAGGTGTACTTAAATTCTGCCGTAATTGACTGAACATGGCTTGCCAACCTTTTGTGAGTGCTTCACTATGGATTAACACCTTGTCTAGGTTTAATAAACGTCCATTAGGACGGCGTTTTTTTATAGGGTTGACTAACTCTTCTGCTATTCGGGTTGTTTTTTCATCCAGATAATTAACACGAGCCATTTTTAACTCCTTCCTCTAAACAGTATTTATAAATAACATTTTTTCAAAATAGTTTCATTACTAGCTATGCTAGTGCAATTATTTCAATTATCATCCAATGCGCAAAAAAATAATTCATTTGCAAGGAATTACTATGTCAATCAAAACAGCGCGACACCGATTATTGTATTTTAAGGATTTTTTTCAAGGTACTGTTTATACGGCCTTATCTAATTCCCGGTGGCTTACAACTCTAACACCTATATTGGCGCTGCTTGTAAGACCATTATTGGGGCTTACTTTAAGTACACTTGCACTATTGCAAGCATGGTCCTTTTTCTATACCGCCCATAAAAACATTGACGGTTGGATGACTACCTTAAGTTCTTTAGGCGGGGCTGTGTTTAATAATATTGCTGCTTTTGGTGGTTTTATTGCTCGGATTCAAGGTACTGTTTTTGCTGTAGCGCCTTGGTTTTTCGTTGCAGGATTTAGCCTAGGAACTCTCAATCAATTAACCTTAGCCTGCCTTAATGCAATACGCGCCTATGAATCGCAGCCAGGTTCTGATCAGCGTCAACACTACATACAAGCCGCCATCTATAATATAATTTTGACTGTGCAGTTGGCATCTTGTGTAACAGCTATAGTGTTGTTTAACCTTTTTCCTGCCAATACTTTTTTAATTAGTGCTTTTGCCTTAACCGTTGTGAGTATTAATGTCGGCAGTTGTTTGTGGCGTTTTCTTTCCAGTGAAGCTAAAAAAGATATTAAAAATGAACTGGGATTTGGAAAATCCGAGCAGTTAAAGGAGTTAATAATTACTACCCCGCTGGATAAAAAGCCGCAGCCGCAAGGGGGATTAAAACATACACGTTTATTTTCTACCTGTGATCATAGTGCTGTGATAAGAAAAATGAATGGTGAGGATGCAAAACAATATCTCTTAGACTACATAGCCTATAAATTATCGATACTTAATAAAAATACACATCAGGAAAAAACTCAACAAAAAATTGCAGTATTAGAACTATTAGAGCAGGTGATTTTAGAAAAGAGAACAATGCCTGATCCGGGGAAATTACACCACCGATATCCGCATTTAGTAGATAATTTTTGGTGCGAGAAGAGTGATACGCAACAATTGCTAGAGGCGGTTGACTATTATTATAAAAATCATGGAGCTATGCACAATGACACCAATCGCTACGGATTAGCTTAATTCAGCGCAATTCAGGCTTTATCGATTATACCAGCGAATCTGAATTGCCTCACTTTATTCCCAGAGTCAAATAGTTGGCTGGTTCATGATGTTAGGTGTCGCAACTAGGACTCGAACTATTTTTAAAAACTAAAAGTTTTTGATACCGAATCGAAAGTAGCATTATCCTTCATATCTTTAAGTTCTTCTTTATAACTATTAAATGAGGCTGCCTTTTCATCATTTCCTTTACTAAAATCTGTTTTATTAACAGTAAAAACCTCGGCACCAAAAAATTGATTAAGGTGGTAGGCGACTTTATTCCAAAAACCCGGGGCTGCTTCAAGATTGGTTTTGTGTTCTTTTACTATAGCTAAAATCTCTGAGAGAACCTGATAGCTATGATAGGGATCATATTGTGGTTTAGTTAAGACATATTCTCTGAGGACTTCTTGTTTATTTTTTAATTCAGCTATCATTTTATTAGCAGTGTCATGCACAAAAGAGTCACTTTCATTGAAGTTGATTTCTTCAACTTTATTAATAAGATCAGTTAATGAATCTAAAATCTTATCTGCCGTTGGATATTGAGCTCGTTTAGGTTTAGGCATTATCTTCCTCACACTTGTTCATTTAATTCTATCACAAAAAGCTTAAAAAAATATTACAATATGATTTTAATTGGCTCTATGTGATTTAAATAAATCTATTTGTGTTGCTGTTTTGCTCTTGCTGTTGTAAATTGTGACGCTTTTGCGAGTTGTTCATGTATGCTGTAAAAACCGCCTCCTCTTCAGCAAGAGCCGCTCTTGTGAGTTTAACTGTAGCTATTCCTCCAAGACCTTCGCTTGAGAAAGTAATAACCAGTATCACCAATAGAGAGCCCAATATTAGTCTGTCTTCGCTGCTACTTTCCCCCACTGATATGCAACGATTAATTGCCGCATTTGCATCTCTCCCTAATAAATCGCCTATTACCCTTTGGATAAGCCAAATTTTTACCAATCCAAGAGCCGAAGAAACTGATGATTTAATAAATTTTTGGAATGCAATCAAATATAAAGTGACTAAAGTAATTTGGGACCAAAATCGTTTTTATAAAACTATCCTCAACCGTATAGGCCAAGAAATAAAACAAGATCCCAATATAGCGCGCTGTGAATTTCAGTTCTGTGATCAAACTCATTCTGCTAGTTCTGTGGCTTCTGCAAAATCTCCTGACTCACATGGCAGCACACCAAGAAATGGGGGGTCTCCTTATCCCCGTTCACTACCCTTTTTCCCTGCTGTAGCGGCACCGCAACTAGAAGAAGGGGAGCTTAAGCCATTGAGTAATCTCGCCCCAGGTAGTGGACAAGTTTAAATAATACAACTACTTTATGAATTAGTAGATCCTATTCAGACATAACCCCTATCATTAAAACTCAAGGAACGAGAATGAAATTGCAAGGAAAATTAGCCATTATTACGGGTGGAACAAAGGGAATAGGGCTTGCTATTGCTGAATGCTTTATCCGTGAAGGCGCTAAAGTAGCGTTTACTGGCAGGGACAAAACTACAGTTGACGCCATACAAAAAAAGCTAGGCGAGGCAAGTTTTGGTGTCCAAGCTGATGTAAGTCATGCCAAGGACATGGAGCACTTATATCACGCTGTTCATCAGCATTTTAAACAAAACATAGACATCATTGTCGCAAATGCTGGTATTTCGCATCCCACCTCTTTGGCTGATGCTCCAGACGCAGTGTGGCAAAACATCCTTAAAACTAATATTGATGGGGTTATTTATACCGTGCAAAAAGCTTTAAACTCATTAAACAGAGGTGGGTCGATTATTTTGCTTTCCTCAGTAGCAGCAAAACACGGTACAAAAAAATTCTTCGCTTATTGTGCCTCAAAAGCTGCCGTTAGTTCTTTGGCTAAATCTTTTGCTGCAGAATTGCTAGACCAAAAAATTCGCGTTAATTCAATTTCGCCTGGCCCTGTGAAAACTCCCATATTGGAAGGTTTAGGTTTCTCTAATGAAGAAATTGAACAATGGGCCCCTGTCAAGCGTATTGCTGAAGTACTCATGTTACGCACGGTCAATTTTAAGCTGCCATATTTTTAAGCTCCTGCCAAGCAATCTGGTTCGCTCTAAGAATCAATTTGTACTTAATAGCAAAGTGATTTAAATGAGTTTTTATC
>NZ_RZGQ01000171.1 GCF_003989735.1 Legionella sp. km772
CTCCTGGCCTATGGACTTGTGGATAAGCCATTCTGAGAGTAAGGTGAATGAACTAACAAACCGGGAATAGCTCTTATTTTTCCTGAATTTTGTTCCAGATCCCCGGACCTAGCTAACAGATCCAGCGAGGGGGCAGCTCATTATTGTCTTTATCCTTACCAACAAAAATCACTCCATCTGAAGTTAACTGGAATAGTCCACCTGCATATTGAAATGATTTAATGCGTTTAGACTGTTTAAAATCAACGTGATATATTTGTTCTGAATTCATTTTTATTCTCTCCAACAACTATCGCAGGAAGGTGAGTCACCACCTTCCACATATTCAATAAGATCAAAAAAGAAAGACTAAACCGCTTCTTGAAGAGTGTTATGAACACATTGGTGTTGAAGATAATTAAGAATATCCAATTTGCGATAACGAACGGTACGACCAATTTTTAAGTAGGGTACACCCTGACCAGCCCAACGATTACGTTCAAGTAATTGAACCGAGCAATCTAAAACAGCAGCTAAGGTATTTTGATTAAATAGGGTGGATTCGGGAGCAGATTCGAATTCATTGATAAGTTGTAAGCGCGATACATTATTTTTAGACATAGTAATACCTCGTCATTAAAAGAATTTTCAATCGGCAATAAAAATGCCGCCAATGTGGCTTTTTCCGTAAATCCATCATTTGAAAATCCCAGTAACACTGGTACTTTCTATCCAAAAGTCCATGTAGCTTTATAGCCATTTTCATAAAGCTATTTCAAAACAACGAGTAGATTATTACGTGGTTTAAAAATTAAAGTCAACAATTGAAAACAAATTCAAAGAAATTGTAACTAGAATGAACAAATGCGGGTTATTTGTCCCACGCGTACCATCAGGGATTTTGATATTGGAACGCTTGTACCCCAGTAAAATGAAGGGGGCCCATTTGTTCCACTTGTACCACTGAAAATTATCAGGGTTGGTCTCATTACAGGGAAAATGGAGTATAATGTAGAGATGAAAACATTATCAGAAACTAATCCTCATCTTCAGGATAAAGAAATGGCTAGAAAGCTAAATGCCCGTTCTACTAGAACCTCTTGTGGAGTAGAAGGGATTGTCAAACATGATTTACCCCCCAATAGAAATAGACCATTCCAGATCTGATAAGGTACTTAAAGAAATGAAACAAAGACTCCATGCATCTTCTGAAGAATCAAACAACTCCTAAAGCTTGTGAGTTAATCCAGTTTACCCCAACATTTTCTGATTAATTTCTCCGTGCAATATTCCAAAACCGATCCTCCTGATATTGAAAATAATTCAAGCAATTATCCAATACCTCCCGAAACACAGCTCAGCAACTAACGTTCAATATCAAAATTTGATGAATTCCCGAAGAAAAGAATTTTCTAAGGGCGCAATATACATTGCTTTGCAATGTGGATTCTTAGAGCAATATTTAACTAAAACTTTACTATTTGAGTAACCTTTAGGTGCTGATTAACGTTTCTAACACTACTCATAAAACTGATAAATTAAGTTCATTGTTTTGAGCTTATTTTACGCACAAACGAAGTTTGTATATTGCGCCCTTGGAGTTTCTTTTGGAATAAGTTCGGTGTTTTGAAAATGGGGATCAGTTGAATACACCTAGTTTTCCTCTCCGTGGCTAGGCAACTCGTTTAAAATGGAACGCTCGCGTTCCAATTCAGCTCGAAGCTCTTCTTCAGTTGGCAAATAATGCAAATATTTCGAAGCAAAGAGTTGTTTGCTGTCTGTTAATACTGAATATTTTGCAACAGCCTCACTTTTCTCACTACATAAAATTAACCCAATGGTGGGATTGTCATCAACATCTTTACGATGCTGATCATAAATCCTTACATAAGTATCCATTTGCCCAACATCTTGATGAGTAAGTTTACCAATTTTTAAGTCGATAAGTAAGAAACACTTGAGTTTATAGTTGTAAAATACCAAATCGATGTAAAAATCTTGATCTTCTGTAGCAATCCGTTGTTGACGCTCTACAAACGCAAAGCCTTTGCCAAGTTCTAGTAAGAATTGTTGAAGATTATTGATAAGGGCTTGCTCTAGAGTACTCTCTAATGCTGAGACGTGGGGTAGATTCAAAAAATCTAGAATATAAGGATCGCGTAAGTAATTCTTTGGATCATTTTTTAAAGGTTCGATATGAGTATTAGCTTCATCAATGACGGGTTGCTTATCTTTACTTGATAAAAGGCGCTCATAATACAATTTATCGATTTGCCGTTCTAACGCCCGAGAGCTCCAGCTATGATCAATGCTTTCTTGTAAATACCAATTACGGGCAGCTTCATTTTCAACACGTAGTAAAATGCGATAATGAGTCCAACTTAATTCGGAACGCACTGCGTTCCAAATTGGATAGGCCAGATAAAATGCCCGCATATATCTCAAATTACGTTCAATAAAACCCTTCCCAAATTCAGCTTGTAATTGAGTCGCAAGTGACTTTAATTGCTGTTTACCATAAGCGGCTCGGTTTTCTCCTAATTGCTCATGCTCAACAATTAGACGACCTACATTCCAATACACTTGTACCATTGTATTGTTAACGGTGTTTTGCAGTTGAGTTCGTGCTTGGTTCAATATAGTACGAATCGACGTAAGCAATTCAGATGTTGCGGATAAACTCATTTTAAAGACTCCATTTTTGCAGGCTGGATTTCAATAATATCAGCTGATTTGACGCATCCCATACACTTTAAAAAATAATCAGTAATTAATTGCATAGGTTTTCTAAGACGCTCCACATCAGTAATAATATATCCTGCAGTAACATCATTAGACATTTTATGATTCATTAGCCGTTTAAGTGAATAAGAAGAGATATCTAAACTTTCGGCAATAGTTATAAAGGTTCGTCTCAAATCATGTACTGTAAAATGAACACCAGAAGCTTTGGTCACATGAGCCATTTGTTTACGTGGTTCAATAATGTGGCCGGCGGCACCGGTTCCCGGAAATATATAGTCATTAATTTTTTTCTCATGACGAGCATTCAATAACTCATAGAGAAAATCAGAGAGAGGCAGAGTGTGTGATTCATTATTCTTTGTTTTAAGGATAGTAAAAGTTTTCGCTGCTAAATCGACATTTTCCCATTTTAGAGTAGCTGCCTCCTCTCTTCGAAGACCTGTTAGTAAAATCAACAATAAATAATCTCTGAGAGTATCATTTTCTATTTTGTTAAGCCCTGCATACCAAGCTTCCAGTTCATGGGGTTTAATATATGTTTGGCGACGTTCTACACGATACCATGCACGAGTTTGTGAAAGGCGTCTTACAGGGTTTTCCATAATGAGTGATTTGCCTTGGGCATCTTCATATTGACCAGCAGCAAAATTGAAGAGGGCGCGTAAAACACGCATTGCAAGGTTGGCATAGGCTTCACCGTGCTCTGTTCCTAATTTTTCATGATGCTTGCTAATGCGATCTTTAGTAATTGACAAAATAGGCTTATTTTTCCAAGTAGGAAATGCCTTATCAATCATATGAGTGTAATTATTAATGGTTTTAGGTTTTAAGGTTTTTCGGGTTTGTAAGTACTCTTGAAAAACTTCGGTTAAAGTAATTTCACGCATAGATTGCGCTCTTTTCTCAGCAATCGGATCTTTACCCATAGCAATTTGTCCGAGTAGTTCTGTCGCTTTCTTTCGAGCCATATCAGGACTAATTTCGGGGTAACGACCAATAGTTATCCGATTAAGTTTTCTATTGATGAGCTTTTCAACAAAAAATGCTTTAGTGCCTCCTGAGGTGACACGTACGCCAAATCCTTTGAGGTTATCATCGTAATATTTCTTTTGAGCACTTTGCCCGGTTTTAATAGATTGGGGAATAGCTAAGTTCTCAATATTTGTTTTGTTGATTCGCATATTGTTCTCACTATTTAAATTGAGCGTGTCGTAACGTGTCGAATATGTGTCGAAGAATAAGGTCAAATTCATTAAAAGAACTTATAACTCAATATGGCTGAAATATCAAATGAATAAAAGGAATTTAAAAGAAAATCATATCGTGTCGAAATAGCTAAAAACCGTTATTTTCTAATTCGTAATCAAAAGGTCCGCGGTTCGATTCGGCGCAGCCGCATCAGTAAAGTATTAATAATCAATTAGATAAAACAAATAGGGTGGCCAAAAAATAAATCAGTGTATTTCCTGCTGTCTTTGGAAAAAAATATGCCCCTAAACGCTCCTTTTTGCCTCTGCTGGATTTACTCTTTACTCGCATCACTTTCGGTTATTTTGCGTAAACATCCCCCTCAATTAAGTAAAACCACCATAGGGATAAATGAAACTTAAGGTCTGGGTTAATTTGGGCGCCAACCATTATTTGATATGGTTGGCTTTATAAAGGCCTGCGCTCTTATATATTGATTAAATATTAGAGGCGATAGATTAATGACTACAAACTAACCCGTCTTCCTGACATGGCTCTTCTAGTGGAATAATTGAGGTTTTGCGGGCTGGTTTTCTATCAAAAAAAGCTTCATTAGCGCTTGAGCTGTTGTCCGATGAATCAAAATCAACCCCTGGCTCCTGTTTGGTATCGGTTTTTACTAGTCCTTGAACATAAGGCAGGTCTTCATCAAGGTATAAATTAGGCTCAACCTCAGCACGATTAAACTCTAACCGATAACGGTCATCAACTTGCTTGTTACGATTGACATGCATATACAAACCGGCCGCACTTAAAGTAATACAAGCAACAGCAGCAAAGGCAGCAGGGATTGCCATTGCTATAATTGGAGAGGTAAAGAGTAATGGGGGCAAAAACATGCTCACAGCACTTAATACAATTAACCCTGACAATGCAGCAAGGCCAATTAAAGGTACTTTTGTAAATCCAAACATATTTCTATCGGAGTTAGCATACCAGGCAGCACGTTCTGGTTTAGTGGGACACATGTAATCAAGACCATCATGCTGATATTCATTAGAGCCCATCCAACGAAACTCTTCGCCTTGTTCTATATATTCACGTGCTTTTTTGCGTGCGTAGAATTCTGCACCTACAGCAATCAAAGGCATTGCAATCATCATGACTGGCAATAAAAAAGTTGCCATTGGTACAAAAAAAGCAGTAATTGTTGCTGCTACTGTAAACACAATGGTGGCAATTACCACAGGGCCGAAGGTGGCAGCGACACCCCAGGCAATACCTTGCGCAACTTTGTCATTTGTCCTTAATAAGCTCTTTTGCTGTGGTTGATGACCTAATAAGAAGTAGGGCAAATTAGAGTGAGTTGCAAAAAGGTCGTTTACCACTCCATATAAGATTCCACTTAAATAAGTAGATGCTCCCACAAATAATCCGGTCGTAATAGCCGTAAGCCAAAAAGGAGCTGCAAAAAATGCTGTTGCAGCAAAAAGAAGTATAATGAGAGCAGATGCGGCAACACCTATGAAACCATTCCGCAATAGTTTGTGTAAAATATCATTTGATGGTAGCTCTTCGCCCATTATCTGAGGATTACGATATAAAATTCTATAAAAACCATGCTTCTTTAGATAGTTAACAGTTACTCCATCCCGATCTTTTGCTTCTAAAGCAATAACAAATTGATTGGCAATTCTAATGGCTTCTTTTAGGGTTTCCTTTTCCTCTAATTTTGATTGATTTTCTGCAATTAACTTATAGATTTCACTATCTTTTACAAGTTTATTTTTTGCGTCTGCGTATTTCACTGAATTCGATCACTCGTTTCACTTTAAACGATCACCTATTTCACTCGAAATCGATCAGTGATTTCACTGAAAATGATCACTGCACTCAATCTGCAGCGATGCGGAGAT
>NZ_RZGQ01000172.1 GCF_003989735.1 Legionella sp. km772
AATCAAATAATCACTATAAAGATCAAGCATATCCATTTAATTCCCTCCCTAAAATTAAGGGCGGAATTCTAATGCTTTTTAGTCAAACTACAAGTTTATGTGCGTAACATGAGTTATTAAAGTTAATATTAAAAACCAATATTGGGCTGATCGCTTACCCCAAGTTTGGGATAGTTTACGCAAAAAAATTAATGATATTCAAGAAAAATTACCCCCTGGCGCTAGTCTTCCTGTGGTTGGTGATGATTTTGGTTATGTCTTTGGGTTTTTATTAGCGATAACCTCTGATGGTTTTAGCAATGCGGAATTAGAACATTACACTAAAGAAATACAAAAAGAATTAAGTGTCGTTTCTGGGGTTGCGCGGGTCGATTTATGGGGAGTGCAACAAAAACGAATTTATTTAGATATTTCCAACACACAATTATCGCAATTAGGCATTACCATTAATGACTTGGAGCGTACTTTGAAGCTACAAAATCAGGTGGTTGATGCTGGACAGATGGATTATCAATCCCAGCGAATAAGAGTGTCGCCGACCGGGGAGTTTACCAGCCCGGAATTGATTGCAAATTTATCCATAATCCCACAGTTTAAAAAAGGCGCTAAAAAAACAGACGAGATTATCCGTATCCGCGATTTCGCCGAGGTAAAGCTAGGCTATTTAGATCCTCCAACTCAGATAATGCGCTATTCGGGTTTACCTGCCATTGGGCTTGCTCTAGCGCCTCTGCCTGGAGTAAATGCCGTTAAGGTTGGGGAGGATGTTAGCAAGCGTCTAGAGGAAATTCAGGCTCATTTACCTGTTGGGATAGAAATTCATAAAATTTCTTGGCAATCAGAAATTGTAGCCGAATCGATTAACTCTTTTTTAATTAATTTAGTTGAGGCAGTAGTTATTGTTCTTATTGTTTTAGCGTTCACCATGGGGCTGCGTGCAGGCCTGATTATCGGGATTTCCGGTTTAATCCTTGCTATTTTAGGTACATTTATTGTCATGCAGTTGATGCACATCGATCTACAGCGCGTTTCTTTAGGCGCCTTAATTATTGCCATGGGGATGATGGTTGATAATGCCATAGTGGTTGTCGATGGTTTTATTATGCGGCTACAAAAAGGAATGGCACGAGAAGCCGCTGCAGTTGAGGCTGCTAAAATTTCTGCTTGGCCTTTATTAGGGGCAACAGTGGTGGCGTCGATGGCTTTTTTCCCAATTTTTGCTTCTACCTATGATACTGGAGAATATGCAGGTAGCTTATTTACTGTTATCGCGGTGTCATTGCTCTTAAGCTGGGTTTTTTCCCAAACAGCAACCCCACTTTTGTGTATGTATTTCATCCCTAAGCCTAAACAAATGCTTTCTGCTGAAGAACAATATACCGGTCGTTTTTATCAGTCATTTAGGAAATTATTGGTGGGAGCTATTCGCTACCGCATGTCTTTTACCTTAATGATGACCCTTTTGCTAATCCTTTCTATTATCTGCTTCCGTTTTGTACCGATTATGTACTTTCCTGACTCCTCTCGTTTACAGGTGATGATTGATTATTGGGCCCCAGAAGGAACGCGTATTCAAACTGTTGCTGAGGAGTTAAAAAAATTAGAAAAAAAATTGTTACAAGATTCCGGAGTAAGTAGCGTAAGTACTTTTATTGGTCAGGGACCCCCTCGTTTTTATTTGCCAGTGGAGTCGGAATTTCCCTTTTCCTCTTATGCTCAATTAATAGTGAATACCAAGAGTACCCAGGACGTGGATCGTTTGGTGGAGAGTTTACCAAAGTGGAGTACGGAAGCCTATCCTCAATCCCTAGTTCGCGTACGTAAATATGCTGTAGGTGCTTTTAACAATTGGAAAATCGCTGCGCGTTTTACAGGACCGGCCAATGCTGATCCTGCTGTTCTACGACAACTTGCTGATCAAGCAGTGGCAATATTAAGGGCGCAACAGGATGCTATTGATGTGCGAACAGATTGGCGGGAAAAAGTTTTAGAAATCGTGCCTGAATATCAGCAGGAGCGGGGACGTTGGGCTGGTGTTTCACGGGTGGATTTGGCTGATACTCTACATCGGGCCAGTGATGGTTTGTCCATAGGCCTTTATCGCGAGAATGATGATTTAATTCCTATTATTTTGCGAAATCCGCAAAGTGAGCGGGATACGGCCGCAGCTGATTTGCCCTATTTACAAATTAATCCATCCCTAAGCTCCAAAACGATTCCTGTTTCACAAGTGATTAATGGCTTGGACTTAAATTGGACTGATTCTATCATTTGGCGTTGGGATCGAAAAAGGGCAATAACCGTACAATGTTCTCCCTATAAGGTAACGGCAAATACTTTACGGCAGGAAATTTTGCCGGAGTTTGAAAAAATTAAATTACCCCCAGGATATACTTTAACTTGGGACGGGGAATACAAAAGCAGCAAAGAGTCTGCAGATGCCTTAAAACCAGGTTTATTTCCTACCATAGTTATCATGTTATTAATCATTGTGATGTTATTTAATGCCTTTAGACCGCCATTAATTATTATCGCGGTAATTCCTTTTGTGATGATTGGAATCACCTTTGGTTTATTGGCAATTAATGTACCCTTTGGTTTTATTGCTTTATTAGGTGCAATGAGTTTATCGGGAATGATGATTAAAAATTCAGTAGTTTTACTTGATCAGGTAAATTTGAATCTTGCCGAAGGCATGAGGCCTTATGATGCCGTTATCTCTGCTGCTTTAAGTCGGTTATCCCCCGTAGTCAATGCCGCAGCAACAACAATTCTCGGGGTTATTCCTTTATTACAAGATGTTTTTTGGGTTTCTCTCGCGGCTACTATTATGTTTGGGCTCACTATAGGTACTGTCTTAACGATGATTCTCGTACCGGTATTTTATTGTATTTTGTATCGAATTAAGCCATAAATGATTATTTAGCGGACGTAATTATTTTATCCGCTAAGATAGCATTACTAAAATGATGATAAAATTAGACTTAGCCGACAATATGATAACCACTATCAATATAAATAGTGTCTCCAGTAATGTTTTTAGCATAAGTACTGGCAAGAAAAGTAACCATTGCCCCTACATCACTAATGTCCACTAAGGATAAAAGGGGGGATTTGATTTTGGCTTGTGCGATTAACTCGTCAAATTTCTCTAAACCGGACGCTGCCCTAGTTTTCAAAGGGCCAGGAGAGAGCGCTATTGCTCGAATGTTAGATGGACCCAGTTCTGCCGCTAAATAACGAACCGAAGCCTCTAAAGCCGCTTTCACCGGCCCCATCAAATTATAATGCTCAACCACTTTTTCAGCGCCATAGAACGACATAGCAAAAAGTACACCGCCTTGGTGCATTAAGGGCTTGGCGAGATGAGCCATACGAATGAAGGAATGACAGGAAATATCCATTGCTAAGAGGAAACCGTCTTTAGAGCAATCGACTAAGGGTCCTTGTAAATCGAGCTTGGGCGCAAAAGCAATGGAATGGACAATAATATCAATTTGCCCCCAAGTACGTTTAATTTCTGCGAAGAGAGCCTCTAAATCTTCATTTTTAGTGACATCGCAGTGCGTATAAATACTAGGTTCTAATTCTTCAGCAATAGGGTCGACAAAAGGTTTAGCTTTGTCATTTTGATAAGTCAGGGCTAGCTCAGCTCCTGCGGTTTTTAACATCCGTGCGCATCCATATGCAATCGAGCTGTCATTGGCAATGCCGATAATCAAGGCTTTTTTTCCTAAAAGTAAACGGGTATCCATATTAGTTTTCCTTTATAAGTAAGTGGCGGCAATGATGGGCTATGATCCATTCTTCATCGGTAGGAATAGCATAAACGGCTACTTTAGACTCTTCATTGCTAATCAACTGTTCATTAGTGTTATTGGCCAATGGATTAATATTTATTCCCAGCCATTCATTGTCGCGGCAGACTGCTTCACGAATGGGCCAAGCATGCTCTCCTATCCCACCAGTAAATACTAGGCAATCTAAACCGCCCAAAACCGAGGTGAGAGCCCCCAATTCTTTGCGAATGCGATAAACAAATAAATCAAGTGCGAATTTTGCTTTAGGTTCTGTAGATTCTAATAAATCCTTTACACTAGAGCTAAGTCCTGAAACCCCTAATAAACCAGACTGTTGATATAAAAGTTTTTCCAGTTCTTTATGACTTAACTTTTTAAATTCCAGTAAATAAAGTAAAACGCCCGGGTCTAGGTTACCACAACGGGTACCCATCATTAGTCCATCTAAGGCAGTAAAACCCATGGTACTGTCAATGGCTTTCCCTTCTTTTACGGCACACATGCTAGCGCCATTGCCTAAATGAGCAATAATGATTCGTTTATTGGAATTAAGCAGGCCCATTTCCTCAAGTTTATGTTTAATAAACTCATAAGACAGTCCATGGAAGCCATAGCGCTTTACCCCCTCTTCAGTTAATGATTGGGGTAGAGCAAAGCTATCTGCAATGCGGGGATGGGTGCGATGGAATGCCGTATCGAAACAGGCGATTTGTTTTAACTCTGGCGCAAACTCTGCAATAACCTCCATGGCTTTAATATTATAGGGTTGATGTAGTGGGGCAAAGGGGATGAACTCTTTTAACTGCTGAATTAGATCATGTGTTACCAGCATTGGATCATAAAAACTTCTGCCGCCATGTACAATACGATGCCCTGCGGCTACTAGGTGTAATTTAAACTCAGGCTCACTTAGCTTCTCTAATAAGAGTTTAAAAAAGAAGGGATAATCACTGTCGGTTGCAAAATTTTCTTCCTTAATAAGGTTATGATCGCGGTCAAATACCTTAAGTTTTGGTTTGAGATGGATATTTTCGACTAGTCCTTGATAGACTTTATCGAGACCGGCATTTAATTCATATACAGCAAATTTAATACTGGATGAGCCGGCGTTAATAACTACTAAGTGTTGATTGTCCATAATATCCACAAGAAGCAAATTAATTCTATCTCATTATAGATCATTAATTAAAACTCTCTGTCCTCAAAGCAAAAAAACGGATTTGCTCTATACTTACATTCATATGATCGCATCATTAGAAAAGGATTTCTTATGTTAATCAATCCCTTGGATAATCGCTCTTTGTACAGTTGGTATGATTGGGGTATGAATGCATTACAACCTTATTCTGATTATTGCCTGACCTTATCTAAGCGCTATAAACGTATCGCTGATACCATGGATTTGCCCCTCAACATCCCATACCTTTCCCAAGCGCAGAGTGAAATTATTAAAGTGATTATGGATAGTCGCATTAAATTTTATCGCGGGTTAACCGGTTATTTTTATGTAAGCCACATGTTAACTAATATCTATGAAAAACCTCAGTTTGGGATTAATGAAATTAAGCTTGATGATGAATACTATGATATTGATGAGGAAATTGTTGATAAAAAGAGCTTTTGTAATTTAATTCATTTCAAAAAAATGAAATTCAATAATGATTCTTTGCCCAAAATGTTATTAGTTGCCCCGATGTCTGGGCATCACGCTACGCTATTACGCGATACAGTAAAAGCCTTATTACCTTACTCATGTTACGCACATAAACTTGTAGTTTGACTAAAAAGCATTAGAATTCCGCCCTTAATTTTAGGGAGGGAATTAAATGGATATGCTTGATCTTTATAGTGATTATTTGATTTTCC
>NZ_RZGQ01000173.1 GCF_003989735.1 Legionella sp. km772
CAAATAATCACTATAAAGATCAAGCATATCCATTTAATTCCCTCCCTAAAATTAAGGGCGGAATTCTAATGCTTTTTAGTCAAACTACAAGTTTATGTGCGTAACATGAGTTATTAAAAAAACATCAGCTACCGGTTACCGAAGTCAGTGAGTACACCGGTTTTCCTGAGCTCCTTAATGGCAGGGTAAAAACTTTACACCCGAACATTCATGCCGGGCTTTTAGCACGTAGGCCGCAAGATAATAAAACCTTAAAAGAACATTCTATAAAGACCATTGATTTAGCAATTATTAATTTATATCCCTTCGAACAAACCATTCAACATGTCGATTGTGATTTTTCTAAAGCCTTAGAACAAATCGATATTGGCGGGCCGGCTATGATTCGCGCCGCTGCAAAAAATCATGCCCATGTTGCGGTTATTGTTTCGCCCAATGATTATGAGGAATTAATTACTTATTTAAAGAATGGAAAAGCCCCACAGGACTGGCAATTTAATTTAGCCAAGAAGGCTTTCGCCCATACAGCAGCATACGATGCTGCGATTAGTAATTACCTAACTACTTTAGATGCAAATTATCAACCCAAAAGTTTTCCTGAAACCCTAACTTGCCAATTTCATAAAAAAAGCGATCTACGCTATGGAGAAAATCCTCATCAAGAAGCCGCTTTTTATGAAGATAAAAATAAACTAGTCGGCTCTCTTGCCTCGGCTGAACTAATCCAGGGAAAACCTCTGTCTTATAACAATATTCTGGATGCAGATGCCGCTTTAGACTGTATAAAATCTTTTCCAATAAATAACCCCACCTGCGCCATTATAAAACACAGCACTCCCTGTGGCATTGCTCAAGGAGAGACCCTCTTGAATGCCTATCACAGAGCCTTCCAGTCTGACCCAATTTCGTCTTACGGAGGAATTATTGCTTTTAACCAACCAGTAGATGATGCGACTGTCTCTCTCTTAATAGAACAACAATTTGTTGAGGTGATTATTGCTCCCGCACTCAGTGATGCAGCACGCAAGGTTTTAAGCAAAAAGCCGAATATTCGTGTCTTAATTACAGGGGATTGGTCGTTGAACCCTGGCTTTCGTCTGGATTTAAAAAAAGTTGACGGCGGCATATTAATCCAAGAGCATGATTCTTTATCTATAGAAGACTATGGCTTAACTACGGTAACCCAGCTGCAGGCAACTGAGCAACAAGTACAAGATTTACTCTTTGCTTGGCGATGTGTAAAACATGTTAAGTCTAATGCTATTGTTTTTGCAAAAGAGGCAAGGACCATTGGAATAGGTGCCGGGCAAACCAATCGAGTGATGAGCGCTCGTATCGCTTTATGGCAGGCAGAGCAAATGGGGATTAATACCTTAGGCGCGGTGATGGCCTCAGATGCCTTTATCCCTTTCGCAGATAGCGTGGAATTAGCAGCCCAAGCCGGTATAAGCGCGATTATTCAACCCGGTGGCTCTATTAGGGATGAGCAGATCATAAACTGCGCTAATCAACATCAAATAGCGATGATATTTACCTCTACTCGTCATTTTAAACATTAAGCCCTATTCCTCTTTACGGGTGAAGCTCAATAAGCTAAAAATTGTACTCGCGATTAGCTTGAATAAAAAATACGTTATCAGTATTATCTTCTTTTTAGTTGAGCTTTGGCGAATGTAATAATGGTATCCGTTCAGGGAGCGATCTTAAATTTTGGAGAGTCATTATGACAACTGAGCATTACCCCCCGTCAATTGTCAATCGACTTAGCAATACCGGTACATCAGTGGTTCCCGATGGGTATTACCGCTCGAAGCTCTTTATTGCGCCTTTTTCTACTAATACTCTCGTAGCTGCAGCGGGGCCTGTATTATCTTTATTAGAGCGTATATGTTTGAGCCCCTCCTTACCCGCTGTGGAGCAGATTAGGGATAACATTGCCCATGAATTACATGCCTTCTATAGTAAATTACAAGCATCTCAATACCCAGTCGATGTAATCAATATCGCTTATTATTTATTAACCACTACAGTGGATGAACTTCTCGCTAAAAATTATTTACGCGTCTATAACAGTGCGCCAGAATTTAATTCATTTACCCCCTTAACTAACGATGAGACTCCCCCTTCACAACGTTTTTTTGAAATACTCAAATACGTAAAAGAGCGCCCTAATCAATTTTTAGATTTAATTGAACTCATTTATTTTTGTTTAATAGCTGGTTTCGAGGGGGACTATCATCTCAAAGCAGATGGGCGGCAATCTTTAGATAATCACATAGAAAGCCTGTATCAAATTATTCAACAAAACAGATTTAATAAACCGCATCGTTTGTTTAATGAAAACCCAATACCCAAAACGGTTAAAAAAAATTATAAAGCTACTATCTTAACTCTAATTATCGCTTGTGGCTTAGTGACCGCTGTTTTTTTAACGAGTCAAATTTTACTGGAAAATAAAGCAAAAAATGTTTTATTTGGACATACCCAACTTGCTCTGCTGGATAACTGATGGATAACTCTTTACGCGCCTTATGTGACACCATAAAAAAAGTGCTTACACAATTAAAACCTCAAACGAATCAACTGTCATTTATTATCCTGACCGGAAAAAATGCGCAAGGTAAAACTGCCCTTTTAAAACAGAGTACCATGGAAGAAATGCCCGTGTTTAGCGAGCAGCAAGCTAAAGTATATTTCAATTCTAAAGGGATTATTGTTGAGTTGGGTGAAAGTTGGCTAACCAATAGTAAAACCTTACTGCAAACCACTTTTAAGCAATTAAATAAATGCAACCGCTACCTAAAAATAACCGGCTTGATCTTATGTGTCGATATTAACAGTTTGCTGTGTTCGGAAACAGCTACATTCAATGAACAAAAGAAAGCCCATTTACAATTTTTAGCCCGGATAGGTTCTAATTTAGGTTACCCCATTGAGCTGGCCATCATCTTTACTAAAATGGATACTTTGGCAGGCTTTTCTGAGTTTTATCAGATGGATCATGCTGCTGAACTCTCAAAACCCTTTGGTTTTTCTCTCGACTGTGCCAACGTACAACCGAAAAAACTTGAAACTTATAACGAGCAATTCACCCATTTAATTGAGCAACAAGGGCAACAAGTCATTCATAAAATGCACCCTGCGCGCTCGACTATTAAACGAAGTTTAATCCGTGAATTTCCCTTACAATTAGCAAGCTTACGTTTACCTATTCAAGCACTCATTCAAAGAATCCCCCCCAAACTGTTTCATTTACATTCGCTTTATTTTACGAGCGCAGAACAAGGTGGGGTAAGTATCGATCGAATTAATAAAAAAATTCAGCATGAATATGCCCTCACGGTTCCCGATACCTTTCCGCAAGCAACCAATTTCCGCTCTTATTTTGTTGAGGGCGCATTAAAAAATATTCAAGAGCAGTGCAGCCAGGTATCACAACCGAGAAAATTCTCGCAAAAGCCGCCTATTGCGATTGCCGCAACGCTTGCGGGAATTAGCTTATTATTCTTAGCTCAACATTATTATAAAACCTCGCATTTGCTCGATGAGGCAAGCAAAGAGTTATTGGCTTATGATACTTTAAATGCTCAAGGAAATAGTGGTCCGCAAGCGCTTTACCATTTATCGAATGCAGCGAGCAAAATCGACCATATTTCCACTAATTCGATCTCTTTGCCTACTGTGCATCAATTAAAAGCAAATCTTCACTCGAGTACAAAAAATAGACTTACGGGTGAGTTTATTCCCTCATTAACCAATGAATTAGAACAAGTCATTACCAATCCCAGTAATACACCTATAGTCCGCTATAAAGCCTTGAAGATTTATTTGATGCTCGGACAGCCAGAGCATTTCTCCGCTTATGAAATTCAAAATTGGTTCAAGAATCAGTGGCAGCAGCAAAAGACGAGTGCATCGCGAAAACAATTGGCTTTACTTGCGCAAACCTTTAGTAAACCTTTACATCATGTACCCATCAAGACTCAGGTGATTAGCGATGCGCGCAATTATTTAAATGCTTTACCGACTAGTTATTTATATTATTCTATAGCGAAAGAATACTTTTCAACCAAGAAGGAGAAAATTTCGGTTGAAGGATTTAGTTTAGCCACCAATGAATTGCCCGTTTATTTTACCAAAGCAGGCTTTGCATACACGATTAAAGACCTGTCCAATATTAGTCATAAACTGCAAGCAGAAAATTGGGTTTTAGCACGACAAGATCTATTACAGCTACCCAATATGCTTACCCAAGCTTACTGTTTTGATTATGTGACCTGGTGGCAAACCTTTATGCGAAAATCGCAGCCTTTCCATTATCAAGATTATCAGCAAGGCAGACAAATTGTCCATCAACTGCAAGAATCTAATGCCTTAAGCAAATTAATTACCTTAATCCAACAAGAAACCAAACCAGATTTAGCTGGGAATACTTCTATATTTAATCAATTTATTGCCAATAAATTTACGGATTTAAATCTAGTAAGCCTATCAACGACCAAAGAATTAGGCTTAAGAATTACCGACTTAGAGCGGTTCATTTCCACTTTATCTGTTATTAATGATGATGGAAAAACTGCATTTAACCTCACTAAGGCCCGTTTCAATAATGAAAATTCGGCTGATGCCCTAAGTTTATTGTACGCACAAGCAAACCAGCTACCTCAGCCCTTAAATAATTGGGTAAAACAGTTAGCAGGAGATACTTGGGTTATTCTTATTAAAGACAGTCGAATATATATCAATGCACAATGGCAGCAAACCGTATTCAGAGAATTTCAAAATTCAATTGCCCGACGTTATCCTTTAGACTCGACGCAAAGCCAAGAAATAAGCATTGCCGATTTTAATCATTTCTTCTCAACTCATGGGACGCTTAATAATTTTACTGAGCAATATATTAAACCCTTCTTAGATGTATCTAATGCTCAATGGAAACCTAAGGCCATTAATGATTATGTGATGCCTATTTCCTCTGAAACTTTAGATGAAATAATTAGAGCAAACATTATTACTAATATGTTTTTCCCCAATTATAGTGATCAAAGTAAAATTGAATTTAGCTTACAAAAAATTAGTCTAGATCCGGTAGTAGCCTCTTTAAATCTTGAAATTGGTTCTACAACACTCACCGATAACCAAGGCTCAGAGTCCTTTGTTCGTTTTAGCTGGCCGCAAAATAATGCTAAGTTGTCATTAAACTCTATTGAAGGAAATCATTTCGAACTTGCAGAGCAAGGCAATTGGGCCATCTTTAAATTGTTAGAAAAAGTTAATGTGTTAATTGATGAACAAGACAGTTCTAGTTTGCAAATTCTTTTTGAAGTGAATAGTAATTCAGGTCGCTACTTATTAAAAACTAACAATCAAGTAAATCCCTTTACTCCGGGTATTTTAAATGGCTTTACTCTCAATGAAGCTCTTGTATAAACGATGATGGGGCCTAAGCTAAATCTGCATTAATGGTCTTAATTATTTACTCATGTTACGCACATAAACTTGTAGTTTGACTAAAAAGCATTAGAATTCCGCCCTTAATTTTAGGGAGGGAATTAAATGGATATGCTTGATCTTTATAGTGATTATTTGATT
>NZ_RZGQ01000174.1 GCF_003989735.1 Legionella sp. km772
GGGGGTCTAGGCGTAAACCGTCCAAATTTCCGGGCAAATATTGTTCATTAATCTTTGCTTGCAAATCTCTGTCGAGCAAATTCAATAGATTGATGTAGTTTTTTCTGTAATTCTGCTTTAGGTGGTAACGTTGTAATATACTCAGCAACATGAATACCGCTTTTATCTAATTCCAGCAGCTCGATTTGTTCATGCGTTTTTCCAGTACATAATATGATACCTAATGGTGGATTTTCATCAGGTTCTTGTTCATATTTTGCCAGCCAACGTAGATAAAGTTCCATTTGACCTTTATATGCTGCGTCGAAGTCACCTAGTTTCAAATCCAGCGCGCACGTTCTTCTAAGCCGCTTGTTGTAAAATAATAGATCAATATAATAATCTCGGTGATCGATTTGTATGCGTTTTTGACGGGCTATAAAGCTGAACCCTGTACCTAACTCTAATAAAAAGTGCTCAATTTCACGTAATATAGCATCTTCCAAATCTTTTTCGAGATAACGATCTTTCATACCAAGAAAATCAAGAACATAGGGATCTTTCAAGACTAAATCGGCGCTGATTTTATCAGAATCGCGTAAGACTTCAATTTCATGGCGAATTAGTTCTTCTGGTTTTTTGGAAAGCGCAGTACGTTCAAATAACATAGACTTGATTTGTTTATCTAATGTGCGAGTAGTCCAATGCTCAATCCGACACATTTCTGCATAAAAATCACGTTTCAATGGATCTTTTAGTGGAATTAATGACTTGAAATGAGTCCAGCTTAATTGTCGCCGCAGTGCAGCGACAATTTTTTCATCTGAAAAAGTTTCAGCAAATTGAATCATACGCCTTAAATTTTTAACTTCAAATGAGCTACCATATTCTGTTATAAGACTGCGCGATAAACTTTCAATAATATACTGTCCATATTCTGCTCGAGTATCTTGCAGGATTTCAGCATTGATCCTATGGCCAATCTTCCAATATAACATTGTTAATTCAGCATTTACGGCCAAGGCAACTTTTTGCCTGGATTTATCTATAAGGTGCTGGATATCCGTTAATAAAGGTTCATGGTCTAACGATTCTGTTATTTTCTTAGTCATAACACTGTCCAAAAAGTGATATTATATTGAATATTCATACATATCCTGGGTATTTTTATTCGTTATTTTGTTTTTGCCACCTTGTAAGACTAAATCTTGTACGATCGAGTCTAAATCAATGATCTTGGAGTTATTTGAAAAAATAAAATGTCCTCGAAAATGAATATGTCGCCAGGCCACCGGTGAAATTTTCTTTAAAATAGCCAAACCCTTGAGGTTGCCTTCTGCTTCAAATTTGCTTTTTAGCTTGGATAAAATGGCTGAATTGTAATGAATAATTGCATTAGCAATCAGTCGACCACATTGATTACTGATTTCGAGTTCACGATCGTTTTTGCCAATCAGCTGTTTTTTACCGTAGATTGTTGCAATCACTGCGCGCAATTGATGATATGATTCCAACCGATTTTGTGAGCGGTGGACATCACGTTGCATCTTTCTATCTTGTAAATATTTGAGTGTGTAAATGCTGCGGATCAATTTATCGTATTCAAAAATTGCTTTGCGAGTCCGATTGTCAGTCGTGTAGTTACATAATTTTTTGATCAAGATACTTTGACTGATCTCTTTTAAACCAAGAGCCGCGATAATACGTATGATATTAGGCCATTCATCCTCAATCAGTTGACGATTAATTTGTCCGATAGGATGAATAGTCCAATCGCTATATTGTTTTGGATTATCGCCACAATACAAATGTTTTGTTTGAGTCTGGAGATTGGTGAATCGTGGATAAAGGTTGCCGCCAAACCAATCCATTATAGCAAAATTACCTTTATTGATAACATGCATATCACCTGTCAATACATTGGGTGTAATGCTGCTTGTATTGTTGTACCAAATATCAAAGGCATAATAGCTTTCGTGATCATGTGCACCAATCAAATCGCTTTGCAGCGGAATGTGATTATAAAGCATGGTATAAGCAACAACACCCTTACCCTTCCCATAATATTTCTTTGAATATCGTGCTTTAATTGTGGGTCTTGGAACTTCATATTTTTGTCCATCCAATGCAGCATAGAGCAAAAACATATCTAATGAATATAAGGGAAATATTGGCATTTTAGAAATATCATCACTTATGATGTCATTGGCTTGTTTCAGTGTTTGCAAGCGCAGGCGTGATTGATATGTATCAAACAACGTATCATAGGGAATATCCGATATATCAGCCATGTTTAGATTGCCACTATTTAATGCTTGCGCGATTATAGTTGCGATTAAGTTGTTTTCTTCAACATGTATTTTGCTGTAGCGTGGTTGAATATGCGTAAATGCGGATGAATAGCGACTGGATCGATTAACAAATCTGAGTACGTCAGCAATATCACACAAGGGGAGCTGTTCATAAAATTGATGTTGCCGCGCTTCATCTTGATGATCATTGGTTTTTTTGAAATGCAGGGTTTTAGTTTTTTCATCATAATAAAGATGTTTCAGCTTGCCTTGTGTGAAAGCTTCATTGAATTTTACCCACTGCTGGTGAAGTTCAGCAACACGCAAGTCCAACAGTTGTTGGATCGGTTGTTTTAAAGCCGGAATGTCTAACGGTGCTGTTAGTGCTCCTTTATCAACAGCTTCCTGTAATTCTTGTTGTAATGAACGATGATGTATGCTGTCTTCAAGATGAAGACTACCCGATTTGATTCGTTTTTTGAGTTGTCGGTAAATCCAGAACTCATAACGATCTGCGTTTAATCGCTGCTTCCCCTTCAGATTGGTGCTAATGAGAAAACTCTTCAATCGTTTAGGTAGTGTTTTATCAGGCCAATCTTCTATTGGCCATTGGTGGAGCTGTTTTCCAGCGTTAAATGTTTTCTTTAACCAGTTTATAGCAAATAGCCATGGACTGTCCGCTATAACACTTGAGAAATCCAGCGTCATCAACAAGGGACGAAGATGTAATTTGTAGCGATGAAACTCTTGATCCATTGTTTTCCAATAAAAATCAATTTCAGAGAGTGTCGACTCATCAAGGTTGCCAACGTGCTCTTGTAATTTTTCCTTGGAAATAACGGTTGTAAATGCTTCTTGTCGTACATCACCAAAATGTCTATCGTCTGGAACTTCCTCAGCAACAAAATACTTGGCCAAGCGACGCATGGCTCCTAACTCTGTTTGCTGGTTCAGGGCATGTTGAGTGTATGCCTCTTTCGCTTTTATTTTGAGCACGTCTTCAAATTGCTTAAGATGGATACAAAAAGCATCCATTAGATTGTTACTCAGTTGACGATAACGTTCCCATATATAGCATAACAAATAAAGGTATGACTGTTCTGGTTTTATACGTTCACGTAAATCATGGATAGTGTAATAATGGACAAGACTGGCGTAATATGAAATGTTTTGGTGAGACAACTTGAGTATTGGCAAGAATGATTTAGCCGTCATGTATAAAGGTTTGATTGCTACAAGTTTTTCACGCTCAGCATCCATCATGCGCGATTTAAAATCTTTAGCGTCTCGTTTAAGCTCAGCTAGCCCGGATAAAGTTTCTTCCTCTTGCAATAAATTTTTTAGCAATAACTTATTTTGATCAGATAGCGAAGTCTGGATTAGTGTAGCAAGTCGTATCTTTTCATCCAATAAAGCACGACTAATTAATTTTTGTAACGTGCTATAACCGGGTCGCATGATCTTCTTCTCTCGAAGAAATGCCAATAACTCCATAATAATAAATTGAGGGCTGATATCTTTACGAAGTGTCAGTTCAATTTGTTGAAGGAACATAGGTTCAAACTCATTGGACCACATTTGATAGCCAAAATGTTTAGCAATGATTTGGCATTGTGCGTAGTATTGATGTTTAGTTATGACGGATGGCTTAATAACTTGCCCGGGGAAATATTGCTCTAGCACAAATGCCACATCTTCAGTAACATCTTCCCATTCAAAACGAAAAAAAAAGTGAACGGCTTTAAAATACCCAATTTGTAAAGCACAATGGATTTGTGATGACAAATCAGATCGACTGCGCATTAACACTTGCTCTTCTGGTGTAAGATTCAAATAGTTCAATCGTTGCTCATCATCAAAGTTGGGCAGTTCATAGAGGGCAGCTTGTTCGGCCTCTGATAGAATGGTAAGTCTTTCATTACTTGCGCGCATATGACATTATACTTTGATTATTAAATAACGAGCGTTATGATTGGATTTAAATATACAATTGAAATATATTGAAATGCAATATCAATTTGTATTATTTTAATCATAGAAATAGGTTAAGAATTAACAGGCTAAATTTATGGGTAAAATTGTTGCTTATTTGCGCGCTTCGACTGACAGGCAAGACTTAAGCCATCAAAAATTGGAATTACTTGAATTTGCTCGTCATAAATCTTTAAAGATTGACTCTTTTATTGAAATTACGATTTCCTCCCGAAAAACAAGTAAGCAGCGACGCATTGATGAACTCATGCAGACCCTTGATGATGCGGATACTTTAATTGTGACAGAATTAAGTCGATTGGGTCGAAGTACTGCTGAAATCATTGCGCTTGTCAATGCTTTGATTAAACGAAGTATTCGGGTGATTGTCATTAAACAAAATTTGGATATATCTAAGCATGATATGAATTCCAAAATTATTATCACGCTTTTTTCTCTCTTTGCTGAGCTTGAGCGAGACATGATAAGTTTGCGAACAAAAGAAGCTTTACAAGCGAAAAGGGCGCAGGGTGTAACCCTTGGTAAGCCCAAAGGCACGTTGCAAAAAAGTAAATTTGATAAGGACGTTGATAAAATTAAAGAACTACTTGGGTATGGATTATCTGCTAGAAAATTAGCAAAAGTATTGGGATATAGCAGCCACATTGCACTCAATACTTATATAAATAAACGAGGATTACGAAGTAAAGAGCCAGATTAAACTGTTATTATGCACAAACTGTACTCCAATAAGGTATGGTGTTTTGTTAACCTCTTTCAATGGGATTACATATGGTATGTCAATTCTGTAATTTAGCTAATGGGCAAGGACTTGCCAATGTTGTTTATCAAACTAATCTTATTTGCTGTTTCTTGGATATTGACCCAATCAGTGAAGGGCATACATTAATTGTTCCAAAAAAACATTGTTTGGACACTGAAGAACTAGATAAAGAAACTCGATTGGAAGTAATGAACGCCGTAGCAGTTCTATCAACAGCAATCAAAGAATTGTATAATCCAGATGGGATAAGTGTGATGCAAAATGGTGGATATTTTAATGATGTGAATCATTATCATATGCATGTGTTTCCACGATACAAAAATGATGGATTTAGCTGGGTTGAGCCTGCTCAATTAATACGAACAACGCTAGCGAAAACTGCAATTAGCCTGATCACAACAATAGAGAAGCAAAGATGCTAAATTGACTAACAATTATCCGGAAATTTGGACGGTTTACGCCTAGACCCCCT
>NZ_RZGQ01000175.1 GCF_003989735.1 Legionella sp. km772
TTTGAGTTCTACTGGTAATTCATCAAACATCTCAAATTTGTCTTGCATACTTTTCGCCTTATTTCTATTCATTTAAGTCAATTTTGAATAAATTATACTTGAATTGATTGTAAATATAAACGTCTGTATGGCTATAATTGGAGCAAATGAGAAGGGTGCTCAGAGATATTTGAACATTAATGCGAGGTCACACCCGCTGAAAAAACCATTTATCTTGATTATAAAATGATGGATATTCAATTAAAATTATACGATAAATTCCATGCAAAAGAGTCGAAAGAGAATAGGCGTCATTATTTTAATAATGTTACTCGTTTTCTCCTCTACCATGAATTAGGCCATGCTTTAATAGATGCTTATCATTTGCCGGTTTTAGGCCAAGAAGAGGATGCCGCAGATGCTTTATCTGCAGTTATTTCTTTAAAATACCTCCCCAAAGGTTTTCAAGTGCTGGTTGATGGCGCCGACTTTTTCTACCTCCTAGATCAAGTTATAGGAACCGATGCTAGTTCATATTGGGATGAGCATAGTTTAAATAGACAGCGTTATTACAGATTACTCTGTTTTGCTTATGGCAAAGTGCCCAATCTGGTTGAGCAGAAAATCCAGTACTACTATAAAGGTGCTTTAAATACTTTTATTAAAGAACGTTCGGACTACTGCCATTATGGCTATAACGAAACTTATTTTTCTTGGATGTTGTTGCTACAGCCTTATTTAAAACCTTTACCTACGGTTGAGGATAAAAAGAAAACCTTATAGCTATACTCATTTCTGTCCTGCTCCCTCTCATTGCCCTGTCTCTTGAGCACATTATTGCCAACGCCCCGTGGCTTGTCCACGGGGTCCAGTGTTTGAGCGGGATCTTCTAGATCCCGTGGACAAGCCACGGGACGTCGAGGACCAGAGCAGTCGTGGATCATAGGAGATGTGTAGAAGATACAGCTCATTGCCCGCGATCAAAAAACGCGGGAGTTGAGGAAAGCAGTAGGGGGTTAATAGCTTCTCAAAAATTATTTAGCCTCCTGTAAAACTTTTATAAACTGGGCTGTCGACACTTCACCCACTACTTTGAATTGATTTAGTCCTTTTCCTTGTTTATCAAAAAATAAAAAACTAGGTGGAGCAATGACTTTAAAATGACGCATTAGTGCTTTATCGGCTGCGTTGTTTTGAGTGACATCGATACGAATGAATTTAAAATTTGCTAATAGTTTTTTGACTTCCGGATCTTGAAAAGTTGTTGCTTCCATAATTTTACAAGAGCTACACCAATCGGCATAAAAATCTAATAATACCGGCGTCCCTTTTGCCTCATGAATTGCCTGCTCTACTGTAACCAGAGTCTGTGGCCTAGTAGGCTTCGTAGCGTGCTCCTGAATAGAAGAATTTTTTAGGATAACTAGAGGTTGTAAGGGATCATTTGCTCCCATACTCGCACCGATTAAAATTAATAAGCCATAGATAAATAGAATAATTCCGATTCCTTGTTTTCCTTTTTCGCGGTGGGTTTGGGCAGGAATTAAAGCACCTGCATAAATTCCTGAGAAGATGAGTAAACAGGCCCAACAAAACATCGTTAAGCTAGTAGGCAAAATTCGAGCCATTAAATAAATAGCAACGCCTAATAAAAGAATCCCAAAAAACGCTTTAATTGCATTCATCCAACTTCCTGACTCAGGTAATAATTTGCCTGCCGAAGTGCCAATGAGCAATAAAGGTGTACCCATTCCAAGACTTAATACAAAGAGAGTTAGACTGCCTAAGAGCATATTATGAGATTGGGCGATGTAGGTTAAAGCGCCAATTAAAGGAGCCGTTACACAAGGCGATAGGATAAGAGTAGAAAGACACCCCATGATGGCAGCACCAAGGTAATGGCCGCCTCGTTGCCCTCGGCTAGAGCCTGCAATTTTAGCCTGCCATGAATCCGGTAACTTCAATTCATAAAAGCCAAACATGGATAGGGCTAATAAAATAAAAATAAGGCTAAAAATGCTTATTGCCCAAGGTGATTGCATTGAGATCTGTAAATTTTCGCCTACCACAGCGACTATGGCCCCTAAAACAGCATAAGTAATCGACATGCTCAAGACGTAGCTTAAGGAGAGAAAAAAGGCTTTTCTGGTGGTTACCTGTCTACCATGGCCGACAATAATTCCTGATAGGACAGGCACCATGGGCAAAATACAAGGCGTAAAAGACAATAATAAGCCAAAACCATAAAAAATAACTAAGACCATAAATGAATTATGCTCGGTAAATACTTGGCTTATTTTATCTGACTGAGAGCTTCCTTCAGGAGCATTGATAATGGGCTTTTCTTCTTCTAAGTTTACTGTGGCTAAAGCCAATTGTTCATCGATGCCAATTTTAATTTCTTTAGTTTCTGGCGGATAACAAAAGCCATCATCCGAACAACCTTGATATTTTAATTGGACTAGGGATTCGCCGGGGCTAAGGCCCAATACATCAACAGGAAGTGCTAGTTGCCCCCTATAAACGGTATAGCTGTGCCCTTGTTTGTCTTTTTTCACTTGGGTGGGAGGAAGGCGTAAAGACCCTAGATTAAAGTTACTAGACGTTTCGGGGGTTAATTTAATGCGGTCGCTGTATAAAAAATAGCCTGATTTGATAGTCCAGTTTAAACTAAAGGTATTCGGAGTTAGTTTTTTTACTTCTAGCTGAAAAGCATCTGCCACAGGAAGTGGTTCGGAGTAAATAGGAAAAGATAGGAATAATCCTAAGGTGAGCAGCAGCCATTTTTTCATAGTTTACCCTTTATCTGAAGATAGGTTATTAGAGCTCTTACATAAGGATTCTATTGTACCTTCTTGGAGTGAATCCGTCATCTTGATGAATTAATAACTAGACGATGAGTTGATTTTTTTTATGTGGAGGCTAGAGTGAGTTTTATTTTATTTTGTATTTATTAAACAATAAAATCCATTGACGGCGAAAATCAATCAAAATATTATGCCCTACTTGTGTGAAAACCAGATTTATGTTGATTTTCAGGAACCAATTGTTATGCCTATAATTTTTCAAGATGCGCAAGAGATAGAGTTTCAATATTATGATCGGATACCAGATAAGACGATAAACTTACGTATAAAAAATGAATCTGCTTCTAAATTAAACTTAACTGCGCTGCATTTTTATGGTCTTTATAGGAATACTCTTTACGATTCATACGCTGAAAAACCAGATTTAGCTAAAGATATTCAAGAACGTTCAGATGTATATGAAGAATCGCCCAAGGTTACCAGATCGCCACTGTATCATTACTCAGTAGCGTGTTCTCTCAGCACTATGCAGGAATGGAGAGAATCTGAGGGAAAAATAAAATGCTATATCGCTTATAAAAACATGAATGGTCGTCGAACAAAAATTGGTTTTGTACACTTCACGGAACAATGTGTTAATGGTAAAAACGTTATTTATATTGCCGAAGCAGGTGTTTCAAATCGTGGTCAAGGTGTAGGTCGTCATCTTATGGAATGTGTACTTACTCATTTCCCTGCTGAGACTGAATTTTATATATTGACACGAGTTTTTAACACAAACGCCAAAACGCTTTATCAGGACAGATTAGGATTTACGCCAATAGGTGAAGATGAGGTCCAACAGTTGGGATATGATAATCGTTACTGCGGATTTAATCATACCACCACTCAAGAAGAAATTACTGCGATACAAAATAAGCAACTGGAAATGGGTGTGACCACGACGGCAGCTTGCCGATATTAATTAAGCTTTTGTTCAAAGCCCAATACAAGAATGATGCGGAGGAAGCGCTTGCTCTGAAACAGCAGAATACCGAATAATTGAGCCTAAGACTGGAAAATTTTTATTAGCAGCAAAACTTATTACTGCATTTCCCCAACAGCAAGGTCCGAGATAGTTAAAGGAATATGCGGGGGTGAAAGTATTTCGATTAAAATTAAAAAGATTAGGGTTGTTGCATCAGAATATCAGCTCAATAGAGTCAGTATTTATTTTTATTTGTATTGTTTAAACATAAAAGTCTATTGACAGGGGAAATCAATCAAAATATTATGCCCCTGCTTGATAGTCAAAAGGCTGTCTCATGGAAAAACGACAGCTCTTTTAAAGCTCGAAGCCTCTGCAATAAGTGGACATGGAAAAATGGAATAAGGAGTAAAGCAGTGCCTTTTTTTAACGTAATTACCTCGCCTGGATTAGGAAAAATAAATGAGGCTCTGCAACAGGAAGAGACCTTTTATGGACAAGCAAAATTATCTATTAATACCAATCCTTTAAATGGCAATCTCTTCATCAAGGAGTTTGCTCAGACTTTTGTTGATCAAGGCTTTCATTTCGGACTAAGCTTTTGTTATAACAGTCAAGCATCTACACCCTGGAAATTAAATAAAGCTAAGGTCATTAAGTCGATTCAAGGCCCCCCTAATCAAGTCGGAAGCTTGGTAATTGTTGAAGAGTGTGATAGCCATGAAAGCGTCTACTCTTATGTTCCTGCACGTGATTGTTACGTTAATTTAACCGCTAACTCCGCCGCATCCATTCTGACTTATAAAGACGGGCAATGGTCTGGGTGGAACCCAATAACTAATAGCCGGGAATTATATAACAAGCATAACCAGCTGGAAAAAATTACTGATCACTCTGGCAATTATCTAGCCTACATCTACGATGACCAGTCTCGCATTGTGCAAATTCAAGGTAATTCAGGAACTAGAATAAGTTTAACCTATACCTCTGAAGGTAGCGCAATTTATGCCCATGACAATGATAAAAAAAGACTGGTTATGCAGTATATTTTTGATGAGCAAAAGCGTCTTACTAAAACATTAATACCTCTTGATAATCAAGAGCCCTACACCATCGAATATACCTATTTCGAAAACTCAAACTTATTAAAAAGGATCTCACAAAGTGATCAAACGGAAGTTTATTTCGAATATAAAAAAGGGAAGCTTTTCAAGATTACCAATGGCACCGGAAATCAATATCAATTTTCATACCAAACAAATTCGACCGATCTTATTGGACCCTTAGGTTATGAGCAAAGTTTTGCAACAAACAAGCGTGGCTTATTAAAAAAATATACTTATCACCAACAAGAGCAAGAATATTATTATGATTTTTATAATCGTATTCAATCGATTCATCATCAAGATGGCACGGTAGAAGAATACCTATATGACGACTTAGGTTTTCCTGCTCACTACCGTGATCGGTGCAATGAACAGGTTTTCTATCATTACGACCCAATTACAGGCCTCTTAGGTTGTCTAACTCAAAAAACAGCTAATAAAGAAGTCAATACCTTCTACCTTTATAACCAGGGTCACCTCATGAAAAATTTTGAGATAAGATAGTGGTTAAAATAGAATCATCCCATCCAGCATTTTTTCTGAGCCGCTTAATAGATTGCCTTTTCATCTGATTTTTAGTTAATTGAA
>NZ_RZGQ01000176.1 GCF_003989735.1 Legionella sp. km772
TTAAATCTTCAACAGTTGATAAAAAAGCTAATACTTCAGACATCCCTTTCTTTCGCCAGTTCAAATAAATGCAGGATTATACTGTTTATGTGACTAATTTCTAGTCATGAAAAGCCCCTGATATAGATTCACCTAGAAAAACGGGTGAAAGTCTTCTTCATATTAATGATAATAACGCTTTGGCTCAGCTGCTAGTGAGCCAAAGCTTCTTTTTTATAATCATTATTCCCGAGCCTCATCGTGCAAATCACGAGGGTTATGATGATCACGAAGACCAAGAAGCTTTTCTTTATGCTTCATGAGTTGTCGATTTAATTTATCCACTAAGGCATCTATCGCCGCGTATAAATCTTCCGATTCTGAGCTAGCATGCAATTCGCCTTTAGATACAAATATAGTCGCCTCCGCAATTTGTCTTAATTTTTCTACATCATACACCACGTGAATGGCGGTGATATGATCAAAATGGCGTTCTAATTTTTGAAATTTTTCCTCAGTAAAGGCTCTAATGGCAGGAGTAACATCCATTCGATGTCCAGTGATGTTGATTTGCATAAGGCTCTCCTTTATTTAATTATTAACTACGAATTACTTTACGTTCGTTTGAAGGGGCAATACCCATTGCCTCTCTATATTTTGCAATGGTACGACGCGCCACCTTAATTCCTTGCTGCGCAATTAAATCAGCTATTTTACTGTCACTTAAAGGTTTTTTTCTGTTTTCAGCCAGGATTAATTTTTTTATAACCGCGCGTATCGCGGTTGATGAGCATTCCCCACCATTATCAGTATTGACGTGACTTGAGAAAAAATATTTTAATTCAAACACCCCGCGAGGGGTATGCATAAACTTCTGGGTAGTTACCCGGGAAATAGTGGATTCATGCATGTCCAAGGCTAAGGCTACGTCGTTCAGCACTAAAGGCTTCATCGCCTCTTCACCAAACTCAAGGAAGCCTTGTTGATATTCTACAATACAATTTGCTACTTTTAGTAAGGTTTCTTGACGGCTTTGAATACTTTTTAAAAACCAACGAGCTTCTTGCAAATTGTTTTTTAGAAATTGATTATCGAGACTATTATCTGCACGCTGAATTAAGGCGGCATATTGGTTATTAATACTTAGGTGAGGAAGGACACCTTGATTTAAATAGACCTTCCATTCATTATTAATTTTTTTAACGGTAATGTCAGGAATAATATATTCTGTAATAGCTTGATTAATTATATTGCCAGGTTTTGGTTGAAGACTTTGGATAATTTGTAGTAATTCATCGATAACCTGTTCACTGACTTGGTGATTTTTAGTTAATTGTTTGTAGTTATGTTGGCCTAGAAGCTCCATATCTTCTGAGATAATTTTCTTAATGAGGGCTAAGCGTTCAGGTGCTAAGTCTAATTGGCCCGCCTGGATTAAGAGCGTTTCTACCAGATTTATTGAGGCGCACCCTACGGGGTCAAAAAGTTGGATTTTATGGCGGACAGCCTCAACCTCTTCGAAATCAATGGGAAAATCATCACTATTGAGGCTTGCGTGTAATTCTGTTGGCGACATGGTAAGAAAGCCGTCTTCATTAATGGCGTCAATTACCGTGGTCGCAATAACGCGATCCACATCACTCATTGGTGAGAGCTCTAATTGCCAACGCAAGTGATCCAATAGGTTCATCGTGGTGCAATGAAGATTATCAAAATTGTAGTCACCCTCGTCAAAACTAGTATTTTTATTGCCCTGATAAAGTTGGGACCACTGAAAATCATTAAACTCATCATTATGCTGATGAGCAAGCTCTGAACTGGGTTCTTCTTTTTCTTCAACGGGGGTAGCTTCAAGCATTGGATTGGATTCAACTATAGATTGAATCTCTTGTTGCAAATCTACTGTAGACAATTGTAAGAGTCTTATAGCTTGTTGCAACTGTGGTGTAAGGGTTAAATGCTGACCAATGTTAAGTTGCAATGATTGTTTCATGCAAATCCTTTTCTTTTCACTGCTGTTATCTATCAGTTTAAACGATCCACTAGGATTATCCAGTCTTTAAGCGGGATAAATTCCCTTTAAATCATTAAGGGCCTGATTTTATAAATTAAACTAGTCCTTTAAATCGACTCGATTTATTTATAAGGGATTAATGGTTGGAATAGATATTACTTTGATAAAGGCAGACCTCTTTTCCTTTTGTATGCAGAGTATAAAAAAAGCCCTGAATTCAGGGCCTTTATTTACTTAACTTTTTTCTCTTTGAAAATCACGTGCTTACGTACTTTAGGATCGTACATTTTTAATTCCATCTTTTCTGGATGGTTACGTGGATTTTTCGTGGTTGTTTTATAGTATCCAGTTCCTGCTGTGGATTCCATTTTCACTTTAACTGTAACAGCTGCCATGGTTTATGCCCCTGATTATACTTTTTCGCCTTTAGCTCTGATTTTATCCAGAACTGCTTTAATACCTAACTTATCAATAATACGCATACCTTTAGTGGTAAGCTTTAAAGTGACAAATCTTTTTTCTTCTTCAACCCAGAACTTGTGGTTCTGAATGTTAGGTAGAAAGCGTCTTCTCGTTTTATTGTTAGCGTGCGACACTTTGTTACCAGACATGGGTCGCTTGCCAGTTACCTGACATACTCTAGACATTATGTTACTCCAAAATAGGTTCTATATATTGTAGTTGTCTTTGTAAAATTCGGGGCTTTCGTTCAAACAAAATAGCCGGATGTGAATACAAGAGCGGTTTTATATCAAAAAAACTCCAATATTGCAATATTTTTTTACTTTGAGTTTCCTTTTGCTTAAATTTAAAACATCAGAAAAACGCAAACTACGCAGTAACTAAATGTAACAAATAATGTGCATTTTGGGAAGCGCAGTAGAAATTTTAAGCAGCTATGCGTATAATCGCGCTCATTTTTAAAAATAAAGAGTATTTTGATGCACCGCAAGATAAAAAGCTATGTGTTACGGGCTGGCCGGGTAAGTAATAGACAACAACAAGGCTTAGATTTTTGGCTTAAAAATTATCAACTCCTCTTGAGAGACTCTTTATGGGATTATGCTGAGATTTTTCAACGTAACTCTGATGTCATTGTTGAAATTGGTTTTGGGATGGGTGCTTCTTTACTCACGATGGCGAAGGCCAATCCTCAATTAGATTATATTGGGATTGAAGTTCATCAGGCAGGGGTAGGTAGCTTAGTAGCCGATCTTCATGAACACCAGGTAGCTAATGTTCGAGTCGTACCCCACGATGCTGTTGAGGTATTTCAGACGCAATTAGCGGATAATTCTTTAGCGGGGGTGCAAATTTTCTTTCCTGACCCATGGCATAAAAAGCGCCATCATAAGCGTCGTCTAATTCAAACTGAATTTATTCAGTTATTAGTAAAAAAAATAAAACCAGGTGGCTTTCTCCATTGTGCTACCGATTGGCAAGATTATGCTGAGCATATCTTAGCGGTGTTAAGTAATGAAACCGCTTTGACTAATCAGCAACATGAAGGTGGTTATGCGCCTAGACCCGAATCTAGGCCTTTGACTAAATTTGAACAGCGTGGTGAGCGCTTGGGGCATGGAGTATGGGACTTAGTGTTCATTAAAAAATGAGCTTAAGTCTAACAAACGATGAAAATTAGTCTTTTTAGGCCAAATTTAATTGTTTTGATCTTCAATTATTCATTGTGTAATATTGGTACTCGCAAAATGAACCATCGCAATTATAAAGGTAGGAAATAAATATGGACTCAATTTTTGAACTTGATAACGCAATACATCAAGGATTAACTGAATTTAAAGCTTATGTACAAGAACAACTAAAAAAGCAACCTGATTTTTTAGAGCATTCCTTTTGTTTAACTGACGCGTCGCAAATGACGGTATTAAACTATTTAATTCATCTGTATCAAGAACCTGCCGCGCAAGAATTAGCAGACAATCTTGAGTCTACTCCCAATCCATTGCGCCCTATGATTGATCATGTACTGGCTTTGATGGACGATAAAAATATAGGGACAGCTTTGCATCAAGCAGTTAGTGAAGGCAAAATAGAACTCGCTTTATATCTACTCTCTTTAGTGCCTAAGGAACTGGAGGCAATAAGCCTACCCCCTGACACCAAGCCTATCAAGAAAAACAAAAGAGCGCTGAGTGTCTTTAATGTGGATCAGCGTGATCAAGAGGGTCGTACTTTATTATCGTTAATTCTAGCAAGTAAAAATGATAATCTATTAGTTGAGCTTTTAAAGCGCAAACCTAATGTCCATGTTCCTACAAACATTGGCGAATTGCGAATACCGTTTCAGCCCCTCCACCAAGCAGTGGTCCTCAATTATCCTCAAGCGATTCGTTTATTAGCAAAAGAGAATGTGCAACTTGCTAATCCTTGTGGCCTTGCACAAGATACCCCGGTTTTATTAGCGGCTCATTTAAGTAAAATTGATGCCTTGGAAGCCTTATTAGAACAACCGATAGAGCAATTGTCATTGGAAGCAAAGCGTACAATTAGCGCGGGAGAAAAAACCACCCAGCACACTGCAATGGATAGGCTTTGTGAGCATCTTTATGAAGGTAAAAATAAAGAAGAGCTTATTCGGGGGATTGCAATGCTTTTGTGTCGCGGAGCCGAACCACCCCAGAGCGAGACAATGCGTCAACTATTAAATAATAATCGAAGTGCCTTATTGAAGGCTATTCATGTTTATTTAGAAGATAAGCCTGATCTAGTAGATCCTTTTGTTCGTCGCTGTCATCAGCGCGAATCCGCGCTCCATAATATTGTATATGCCCATCATTCTTGGGGTAATGCGATTCGCCACTTATTTGGCCAACCAAGTGATGTGGCTTGGGTAGTTGAGAATCTAGTGGTAAGGAAATACACCACTACGAGTAATGAAAAAGAAGTATTACCGACCTCTGTTGCGGCGAACCTTTCCTCTGAAAAAGATCCCGTTAAACTGTATGCGATGTTCGTAAAGCGCTATACCGATGGTTACAATAATCAATTCTTTAAAAACAGTTGGAGTAAGATGCGTTGGATGATTGCCGATGGTCAATGTGATTGGGAAACCGTACAACAATATGTTAAAACTAATCCCAACACCCGCTCAGCGCAGATCTACAATGATATGTTTAAATCCTTAGCCAAAGTTAATGATGCAATCCCTGAGGTCGAGTTAACGGTAACAAACAGCCCCTCAATGTAATTCATTCTGGTGCCAGCATTTGCTGGCCCTTTTTTTAAAAACCGTCCTTAGCCTATCAGTAACTCATGTTACGCACATAAACTTGTAGTTTGACTAAAAAGCATTAGAATTCCGCCCTTAATTTTAGGGAGGGAATTAAATGGATATGCTTGATCTTTATAGTGATTATTTGATT
>NZ_RZGQ01000177.1 GCF_003989735.1 Legionella sp. km772
TCAATTAACTAAAAATCAGATGAAAAGGCAATCTATTAAGCGGCTCAGAAAAAATGCTGGATGGGATGATTCTATTTTAACCACTATCTTATCTCAAAATTTTTCATGAGGTGACCCTGTGGCATATCCCAGTGGTTAACTCACCATGAGCAGATCTAGTGAATTTTTCTTCCATGGTTTGTTGATTGAGTTTTTTTTTAAGTAAAATAGGATCTAATTTTTTGGACAAGTCGCGCATTTCTTTAAGCGAGAAGGCCTTAAGCCGCCTAAATTTCAACTGTTCTTTATTTGCAGTTATGCCGTATACTACACCATTATTACTCACAATAATGTTATTTTTCATTGGCCATATGGTTCCACGCTCTTCGGTATCCGCCGCGAAACGATAAAGAGCGGCTATCTTACCCGATTGATTTATTTTCCACACATAAGTCAGCCCTAAATAAGCATCCAACCTTATTATATTCTCCACCCAAACAGTACCGTCCTCATCAACTTGAATGATTTTGGAATAATTATCTTTAGCTTGCGGATAAAATAATAAAGGCATTTTTTTGTTGCCAATAATTAACGGCTGATTTGTTTTTTGCTCTAAACGGTACAAGAGTCCATTAACACGGATTCCATTCGTAGGTTTTGGCTCACAAGAAAGACAATTTCGATTAATTTTATCTTTAATATGAACAATCATCTCCTCCAAAACTTTCTCTTGGCAATCATCACAAGCCTCTGCAAGTTTTTGGCGATCAATATATTCTTCCTTTCTATTCATAAAAAGGCCATCATCATCTGGTATTATTTCATTAATAAAATTTTCTGTAATTTGAAGTCTAGCTTTTTCCCTAATCATTCCATTTTGAATATGAAGTACCATCATATGTTTTGAATTGATATCCTCTTCAGCGCCTAAAACAAATAAAGAATTGTCGCGATCCCTCACAATACGCTCAAAGTAGGTATGTTTTGGCAAGGCAAGGCTATTCAAAAAATTTCCTTGCTTATCAAAATAGACAAGGCGAGAACCCCAGCTATCCAGTAGCACAAAGGTATTATCAATCACCGTGGCATCAGTCGGGCCGGCGGCCATTATTTCTTCATTCTTTTGTGGGATCTTGATATACAAATAGGGGGTTTTATTCGATATACTCAATTGCTCAGTATAAAATTCGGTAGCTTGGGCGCAATGAACAAGAAATAAAAAGCAAAATAATCCACTTAATTTTTTATGCATAACCTGAATTTCCTTCTCAGTTAGACGACGGTGAATGTTAACAGAAATTTTTGTATAATAATATGTGAAATCAAGCAATAAAAATCCGCCGCCCTAGAGCCAAACTTAGCGCATGAATTGAGATTATGAAATTACCTATGTAGCTCACAAAGTCTCCGTATTCTAAGGGGGCTGTTTAACAGTGCAGCTTTGTTTTGCTTTGCCCTATTTTTCGATTAGGCCTGTCTATTTACCATCCCACATCCCCCGGCGCTTCTGAGATTGCCAGTTATATAATTACTAATAACATGGGAAAAACTAATTCCTGATATTGACCTCAATCAAAATGGTTGGCTTTTAAGATCCAAGTTATAACCACCCTGCCCTCACCATATTTTTTATAAGTATTTTTAATAATGTATAATGGTACTTATATCTAATAAGGGCATTAATGCCCTGTCCTTCATGATCTTGTTTAAAACAGATGAATAACAATATCGAATACAAAAATGCTTATGTGAATAGTGAAGTAACTTCTTTACTACAGGAATTTTTATATCAACTACAATCAACCCTAGATTCGAGTATGTAAATTTTTCTCCAGAACATGTCACTCTTCATTCTAAACAATACGACATGTACACCCGGGTTAATATATATATCTCCGGGTTTCATTTCGAACCAGTCAATTTCTTCTGAAAACTTGACACTGGCTAGATCCCTTGTTCCTAGTTTTGTAGTCAGGCCCAAAACACGTGAAACATATCCAGAACAATCTATTCCTGCGGCACATGATAAAAGAGGATTGATTCTATCGTTAACGTTACCCGCTTTCATCTTATTGGTTAATATTTTTTTATTAAATTCAGCAATTGTATCAAAGCCACCCCAATTATAACTAACAGAGTCATAAGTTTGAGCTTTTCCACCTACTTCTAATATGTAGGGAGGAATAGTTCTATTAGGACATGTCGCATCATTTTTTATCGAAGAAACGGATAGATATATCTTATTCATTATAAAATCATAGGCATCATCTATGACTTTGTTTCGTGCCTTACATAATGCTGTAGAGTATTCTAAGCTGCTCCCTTCTCGTCTTTTTTTTGACTTAAGGTCTTTTTTTTTAAATAAGAGTGCATCTAGTTCTTTTGCACGGATTTTCATTTCATCCAATGATAGAGGGGTAAGTAAGGCGAGTTTAAACTGATTTTTATTGGAAATTAGACCATAGACCTTACCATCATTACTCACGATTAATTCACGCTGCATCGGCCATGGCGTTCCTCTGGACTCAGTTTCGCTAGCAAAACGGTATACCCCCAAAATTTCGCCTTGCTTGTTTACTTTCCATACATAAGTAAGTGTAGAGCCATTAACTGTAATTAAGTTATCAACCCATGCAGTGCCATCTTGATCAACTTGAATGATCTCATAAGAGTTCATGCTAACTTTCGGATATAATTTTAAAGGGATTTCTTTTTTCCCAATAAAGAACAATGAATCTTTTGCTGAGGTAGTATGGTATAAAAGTCCACCCACCTGCGGCCCTTTAACCGGTTTGTATAGGCAGGTAATGCAGGTTCGATCAATTCTATTCTGAAATTCTACTGCTACTTCATCAACTTTAGGCCGGGCTGGTACTTCTGATCCTACCATTATCAGACCATAATCATCTGGGAGAATGTAGCTGATATACCGACTTATTTTTTTATCCGTTAATTGATAAACAGCTTGTTCAGTGATGACTTCATTTTGAATGTGTATTATCTTAGTCCGGTCTTTATCAGTACCAAACACAAACAACGAATTGTCTCTATCACGAACTATATTTTGGAATTGAATATCCCTAGGCAAAGAAATTCTTTTCAGCAATGCCCCATTAAAATCAAAATAGGCAACACTAGAGCCGTATGTATCGAGCACTACAAAAGTATTGTCTATCACTGTAGCATCTGTGGGACCAATTGGATATCCTGATTCTGGACCAGGAATGGGGTATCTTATCGTTAGATTGGATGTTTTATTCGAAAAAACTAATTGTGGGATATATAGGCTTGAAGCCATCAATATATTGGTAAATAAAAGGCAACTTAGCCCCACTGCTTTTTTATACATACAATAATGTCCTTATAATTAATGTTGCAATCACATGCCTCATATTTAACCATAAGGCAATCGTATTATATCAAAAATTCCATGCTCTATCGATCCTCCATACAGACAGGTAATTTTTTAAAATGGATATAGAGGTCTTGAAATAGACATATTAAGACCTCTTCAGTGTTACCAAGGCTTGTGGGTGGCCATGAATTTTCTCTCCGGCATATTTAAATGTTACTATGACTCATAATTAAAGAACTCTTATTAACTTATGTCTCGGGAAGGAAAAGCACGGATTTTAAACGAACAAGAATACAAACGACTATTAACTATCACTCCTCTTTTGCTTTAAGAAATGTCGCGTTAATCTATTGTTCTTTTGGTTTGGGTCTGCGCGTTAAAGAAATTTCTGCATTGTCGTTTCGTGACCTCATTGATTATGACTTTAATCTTCTCGAGGAAGTTAATTAAAAAAAAATACATGACTAAAGGTGAAATGTAGCGCCATATCTATTTAACCAATAAAAAAGTCGTAGCCGCTTTATCTAATGGATGAATAAAATCGAAGCTTGGCCAATCAAGAACTAAAGCCTTTTCAGACTATCATGATGCTTAAATAGCCTCTATCTCCCTTTGAAAATTAGGCTTAAAAAATGGTACCACCTTAAAGATTCCTTAATTGAAAGCTTATGGTTCAACTTCATTTTAAATCTCTTTCTCGCACAAAATTTATATCAAAAACCCAATACCAAGGATAGGTTGAAGCGAGAAAAATCAATAAATAAACAAGTGGAAAAGATGAAGCCAATATGAATCAATTATCTCTATTTTAATTAAGCTCAAAGACAACCAAAAAGACTATATTGTCACCCATTTTATTATTTTTCAGACTTCGAGCTCCTTAAAGTTGTTCTATGGAATTTTTAATTACCAAACTTCACTGAGTATGGGGGTAGTACAAATACGAACAATTATGTTCGCCTACCTTAGCTTAAGGCACATTTCGATAATTAAGACATGATTTTTTAATATCCATTATCACGCTTGGCTGGCAATAACTGTTTCACTTATCGCTAATCTGGTGCATTGCAGTAAACGAGGATAAGCACAATGCATTCCAATGAGTTATACTTATTAAAAACATTCCTATTTGTCCTAATATTATTCGAGTTTTCTAGATGGATAACTATCTACACTGGGCACACCCCCTGGTAACTGAGTGGTTTAGCACAAGCCTTGGCTCTCCCTCGGAGCCACAGCAATTGGCTTGGCCGCTTATTTTAGAGGGTCGAGATACCCTTATATCCGCTCCTACCGGCTCTGGAAAAACCTTAGCCGCTTTTTTAGTGGGTATTGATGCTTTAGTACGACAGGCGCTTTCTGCAACTTTAAATAATGAAACAGCCGTATTGTATGTTTCACCTTTAAAAGCGGTAAGTAATGACATACAAAAAAACCTCATGAAGCCCCTGCAAGAACTTAAACAGCTCGCGCAGGAACATGAGCTCTTAATGCAAGACATTCATGTTGCCGTTCGTACGGGTGATACCCCAATGAAAGAGCGGCAAGCAATGTTAAAAAAGCCCCCGCACATCTTAGTGACTACCCCAGAGTCTTTATACATTCTATTAACTTCTGAAAAAAGTCGTTTATTTTTACGCTCAGTTAAAACCATCATCGTTGATGAGATCCATGCCTTAGCCAGCTCTAAAAGAGGTTCCCACCTCTCATTATCCCTAGAACGATTAGAAGCCCTAACCTATCAAAAACCAATCCGCATTGGTTTATCAGCAACCCAAAGACCCATTAGTATCATTGGCAAGTTTTTAACAGGAAATGCTCGCCCTAAACCGGAAATCATTAATATTGGTCATGCAAAGCATTTGCAATTGACTATCGAAGTACCCAAAAGCGAGTTAACGGCAGTTGCTTCGAATAATCACTCATGTTACGCACGGTCAATTTTAAGCTGCCATATTTTTAAGCTCCTGCCAAGCAATCTGGTTCGCTCTAAGAATCAATTTGTACTTAATAGCAAAGTGATTTAAATGAGTTTTT
>NZ_RZGQ01000178.1 GCF_003989735.1 Legionella sp. km772
TTAAATCTTCAACAGTTGATAAAAAAGCTAATACTTCAGACATCCCTTTCTTTCGCCAGTTCAAATAAATGCAGGATTATACTGTTTATGTGACTAATTTCTAGTCATGAAAAGCCCCTGGGTTGTGTATAACTATTCGAAAGCAGGCGATAATGGTTTACTTTATTAATAATCTCAGCAACTAATGAAGAAGAACGGGGGCCCGGTAAATATTTTATTAATTCAGCTTGATAGGTAAACAGAATGAGCCTGGTGTTTTTTTTATCAGGGCTGGCGATTACACGTAATTTATCTCCTTTAGGGAGTAAATATTCAAGACTATAATAAGTATCGGGCCCCTTTTTTTGAACTTGTTGTTGATAGGGTTTAACCACTAAGGGAAGATACTGAGTAAGCTTAAACATAAAATCAATCTCCTATACCTTAATTTGTTTCACAGAATCCTTCTGCTCGCATCGATTGAATGTTGCATTCTAGTATGAGAATTGGACTATTTATTGTCAATTAGGCTAATACATTATTAATACTGGAAGTTTTTACTTGAGACTGATAAAATGTTCTAAAAGTAAACAGGGATTAAATTAATGAGTTATTGTGGTTATATTGCCTTAGTCGGTCGACCAAATGTTGGTAAATCAACCTTACTAAATCGTATTTTAGAGCAAAAATTAAGTATTACCTCCAAAAAACCGCAAACTACGCGGCATAGTATTTTAGGTATCCGCACTGAAAATGAACATCAATTTGTGTATGTAGATACCCCAGGTATTCATCAGGGAAACAAAAAAGCGATGAATAGAATGATGAATAAGACAGCTATTTCTGTATTAAGAGACGTCGATGTTATTGCTTTTGTGGTTGATGGTACGCATTGGGAAGAGGAGGATGAATATGTGCTTGGGCTCATCAAGCAAACTTCTGCCCCCTGTCTTTTAGTTATAAATAAAGTTGATAAAATTGTTGATAAATCTCAATTGCTTCCTTGGATCAATGAAATTTCTCAACGTCATGAGTTTGCAGCCATTATTCCTATTTCGGCAAAAACTGGCATCCAAGTAGATGATTTACAGAATAAACTCCGTCCTTATTTGCCGGAAGGCCCCCATTTATTTCCGGATGACCAATTTACTGATCGACCTATCAAGTTTTTATGTGCAGAACTATTGAGAGAAAAAGTTTTTCGTTTTTGTGGACAAGAACTACCTTATTCCGTGACTGTAGACATTGAGTCATTTAAAGATGAAGGAAGGCTCATTCGTATTCATGCTTTAATTTTGGTAGAAAAAGAAGGCCATAAGCGCATGATTATTGGCGATAAAGGACAAAAATTAAAGGAAATGGCTACGGAAGCACGTATTGATATGGAGAAAATGCTCGATAAAAAGGTATTTTTACAATGTTGGTGTAAAGTTAAATCTGGATGGGCGGATGATGAACGGATGCTTAAGCAACTAGGTTATGATTAAGTCCATTCAAGCTTGGTTTATCCACAAACAATGGTCTGGTGATACTAGCGTCAGACCCTGTTTTTTTACTTCTGAACTAGGGTTGCTTCATTGTTTGTATAAAGGCGGGCGTACCCCCAAGAAGCAAGGGAGTTTACAACCATTTACCTCGTTATGGATTCATTTGGAAGAGCGCCATAGTCAGTATTTTGTCCAATCAGTCGAAATAGAGGCTCCTTCTTTGGATTTATCCGGTACTAGTTTATTCTCTGCCCTATACCTTAATGAATTAATTTATTATCTGCTAAAACCTCTCGCCGCAGAACCAGAGCTTTTCCAAGCTTATGCCTATACTCTGCACCATTTGGCTTTAGAGCAAAAGCAAGAAACCATTGAAGCGTTGCTTAGGCGATTCGAATGGACTTTATTAAAAACCTGTGGGCATAGCTTTTCCCTGACTGAAGATACGAGGGGAATGCCCATTAAATATGAAGGCTATTATCAGTTCATTCCCGGGCAGGGAATGCACGCAAGCGCTAAAGGATTCCCAGGTAAGCATCTACTCGCTTTATCGAGCGATGATCTAGGACAAAGCGATTACCGTAAATCCGCCAAAATACTCATGCGCCAGGCTATTGATTATGTGCTAGGGGGCCGTGAAATTAAAGCCCGCTCATTATTTAATCCCTTTCCTAACAGTTAATTAAACAGTTTAAAATCTAAGCCAAGAGGACTATTCACACTTCGACTAATAAGGAGGGATGAAGAGCTGTTTATTTGTATTCGCCAACTGTATTTATTTTGCAAAATACCTTTTTGCGTAATAATCAAAGGCCCATTTAATACACTGGGATTAAGGTTTTGCAAAACCCATATGTTAGCCGCTGTAATAACCGCTTCGTCGCTCATTGTGGGTTGAGTTAAATCCTTAATGTCTTCTTGCTGAGCCTGCTGTGTTGCTTCTTGGTAAGGAAGACTAATGTAACCTATACCAAATAAATTTTTAAAAAATGAACTTTTAACCTCTGGGTTAAATTGAATAGAGGTGATCTGAAGACCGCAATTAATAGGTTGTTTATTATTTTGTTCAATAGTAAGAGTTGCATTAATATCCAGGGTGTTTGCACTGGATGCTGATTGGGAGCGTACTCTAAAAGGGACGTTAACCTGCCAAGTATTATTATCCTCGGACAAAATTTTGGCATTAATTTTAAAATAAGAAGCAGTCACTAATTTATTTTCAATCGTTTTTTTTAAAAAATTTAGGGCATTTAAATAATCATTATAATCACTCCATGCATTCGAGCTTAATAAGGATGAATTGTTTGAGAGCTCTTTATAGTTAATAAAATTAAAAGTAAACAAGGAGTTAATACTTAAATTCGCAAAAAAAGTAATGGTGTTATCCTCTAATTGGCTATTGTTGCCACTTTTGCAAAAACTTGACGGTAATGCATAACTTGGAGAGGTGGTTAATATAAAGCTTATCAATAGACAATTTAAAAACTTAATTAGTTTTGACATGCTCTTATTCCTCATCTTGTTCTTGCTCTCTATAGTGTAGTCGTTTTAACGAATTTTATTAACTCAAAGTACTTTAAATTATTTGCTAATCGTTTTCCTCCATTCAGAAGTTGATTATACTTAGTTCTTTTTTAAAGTTGTGAGGCATCATGAAAAAAGATATCCTGTTAGGCGTAAATATTGATCATATCGCCACAGTCCGACAAGCACGTGGTACCCGCTATCCTGATCCTGTGCAAGCAGCTATGGATGCTGAAGCGGCGGGGGCTGATGGGATTACCTTGCATATGCGTGAAGACTTACGCCATATTCAAGCTCGTGATGTGCGATTAATTAAAGAAGTGATTCAAACACGGATGAACCTTGAGTTAGCCGTGACTGATGCCATGTTGGATTTTGCAGAAGAAATTAAGCCAGAACACAGTTGTCTTGTTCCTGAAAAAAGAGAAGAGCTTACGACTGAAGGTGGCTTAGACGTGGTAACCCATAAAAAAGCGGTGGAACATGCAGTACGTCGCTTGCAAGCCTTTGGCAGTGAAGTTTCTTTATTTATTGATCCTGATAAAGATCAAATTAAGGCGGCTGTTGATGTGGGAGCCCCGGTTATTGAATTGCATACTGGTTGCTATGCTGAGGCAGAAACTGAAGAAGAGCGGATACATGAGTTGACGCGTATTAGAACAGCAGCAGAATACGCCGCCAGTTTAAACCTTATAGTAAATGCGGGACATGGCTTGCATTATCATAATGTAAAAGCTATTGCAGCTATTCCCGAATTATTAGAATTGAATATCGGTCATGCAATTATTGCTCGTGCCTTATTTTGCGGTATGAAAGAGGCGGTAAAAGAAATGCGTCAATTAATGCAAGAGGCGCGATTTAACCTGAACTAATTAGTAGCCTTTCTACTCTTCAGATATTCCTGAAGAGTAGAATTAGGAAAGTGAAGAGGATTTTCGACAGCAAGAATTAGTTAAAGCGCATTAAAAATTCTCAATATGTATAAAATAAGCTGTCCAACTGGAGCAATTTCCTATAGAATCCCTCGCAATGGTTACTTTCAGCTTGCATGGGCTAAGCTGATAATTTTAGTGAGGAAGATAATGAGTATAAAAAAAATATGTAGTCTTTTATCCTGCTTTACACCTGGTGCAAAGAATAATGTCGCTCCTGATGCGATACCTGCCGAAAATGCTCCTACTCGTGTGCAAGTAGCCGCAAAACCAGCCGCTAAAAAAACCCATAAATACAATCCTACTATGGATGATGTTCTTAATTTAGTAAGAATGGATCCTGATGACGCGAAGAGCTCGCCCGCTTTAAGATAAGACTCAATATTTATTGTATAGTCATTCCTACTTAAAGGAATGACTATTTTTCACTAAGCCTACTGGCTTATTTTAGGGATTAATGATCTTGCTTTTAATATAAGTGCCTGCAGGTTTCAAATGATCGTTAGTCCAGACATTCTGTGAACAAGTATTACTAGTCCAAATGGCACCAGAACGAAAATCATCAGAGTAGTTCCAGTTAGTCCAGCCTATTTTCTTATTCGCCATTAATTGCATATATTTGTCTGACATTACAAAATCATTGGCACCGTCGCCTGAGTAATCTTGAGTACCAAATTCCGTAACGAAAATGGGTAAAACATTCGATGCTTTATCCAGTGCATTCAAATAATCATCGCGATGCGAGGCTGCATAAAAATGGAAGGTATACATGATATTAGAAAATTGGATGGGATTGTTAACTATTTCTTGATAACTGCTACCATCTGAGACCCCTAAAGAACTCCAGCCTCTAGTACCAACAATAATGGGGGCTTTTGGATCGATAGCTCGAATTACCGGAATAATTTGATCAGCATAATTCTTAATGGTCGCCCAGCTTACGCCATTGGGTTCATTCGCTATCTCATACAATACATTATTCCGGTTTTTGTTCGCAGTCACTACATCAGTAAAGAATTTCTTGGCATTGTTTAAATTATAATTAGGGTCGCCTGGATTAAGAATATGCCAATCAACAATCACATAGATGCCTCGATTGGAGGCTTGATTAATTAAGTCATTAACTTGTTGGGTAAACTTAGTAGGATTAGTTTCATAACCACCCTCTTGGACATACAAGGCAATTCTTATGACATTAGCTTTAAATTGGTTGGTTAGCGCATCTAAAGACGCAGGAGTCATGCAGTTACTAACTCATGTTACGCACGGTCAATTTTAAGCTGCCATATTTTTAAGCTCCTGCCAAGCAATCTGGTTCGCTCTAAGAATCAATTTGTACTTAATAGCAAAGTGATTTAAATGAGTTT
>NZ_RZGQ01000179.1 GCF_003989735.1 Legionella sp. km772
GAAAATCAAATAATCACTATAAAGATCAAGCATATCCATTTAATTCCCTCCCTAAAATTAAGGGCGGAATTCTAATGCTTTTTAGTCAAACTACAAGTTTATGTGCGTAACATGAGTAAGGAGGTAGAATGTGGATTAGGTTCAGGAATACATGCGGCCTGAGTGAACGTACTAAAGAACAATAAATAAGCCAGTACTATACGACTTAAGCCATTCATCCTACACATCCTATAAACAATTAAATTTTAGGAGGAATAAATTCGTCATACACGCGGGCGCCCCCGGTACATATATTACGTATTAGAGTCTCTCTCTCAAAGGAATCACTTGGCTTGGATGAAAACAAGCCAGGCACCCATCCTGAACCCGCCTGCTTATTTTTGCCAAGCTGGTGCAAGGCATAAAAACCCAGGCCCAAAATTAAGGAAGAAGGCCCCACGCCTAAACGAGGTACAATTGGCATCATTGTTACATTAAAAAAAGCCACTACAGTAGTAGTTTTTTGAACATCAATGGGATTGATAGAATCTTTTCCTGGCATAACAGCTCCTTGCTAACTAATTCGCCTACAGAATATGTGAGTACATCCTAAATTTCAAATATTATGTTCTTAATGGCCATAATTAAATCTAAATCATTAAAATAATTACATTATATTGCTGCCTTTTTAATAATTCCCCCGTATACTCAACCCAAAAATGAGAAATGGATTTATTTTAAAAGGAGACACCTATGCCACTAAGATTATTAAAAGGTATACGACATTTTAAAAATAATCAGTTCAAAGAAAATGAGCAGGTTTATACTGCCTTAAGTAAAGGACAAGCTCCCGATGTATTGTTTTTTGGTTGTATCGATTCAAGAATTGATCACCGCTCAATTACGAACTCTCAACTTGGCGAACTTCTGGTAGCTCGAAATCCGGGTAATATTATTCCCCCCTATTCCGCTACCCCCTCAGGAGAGGCGTCAAGTAGTGAATTTGCCTTACAACATCTTGAGGTTAGCGAAATTATTGTATGTGGCCATTCTCATTGCGGCGCGATGAAAGGCTTAATGACGCCTGGTGTAGAAAAAATACTCCCCAATACCGCAGCTTGGCTTAGTCATGCCAAAGAAGCGTTGGATCATGTGCATCAACATCATCCTGACTTAAATGAAGATCCTTCTTTAAAATTGAAATCACTTACCCAGAACAATATACTCTTACAAATAGAGCATTTAAAAACACATCCCGCCGTTGCTAAGCGCTTAGCGGAAGGTAAATTAAAAATTCATGGCTGGTATTATGAGTTTGAAAAAGGCGAAATTTACATTTATAACTCCAAAAAAAATACTTTTGTTTCGTTTGAAGAAACAGTCGATGAACTAGCCCAAGAAAAATTAAAAGAACTGGTGGAAGAGGAAGCCTTAAATTACCTAAACGAGCTTACACCGCAAGAAAATTCTGACTATTATAAGCTTTTAAAACAGTTTGAGAAAATAAGTCCCGTTGCGGCACTATGGCCGCACATTAAAATGAAGGTGAGTAAAAAAGCAGAAGAAGAGCTTGGTGAGCTTTACCAAACCAGTAAGGGCACTTTAAGCATAGAATTTACTGAGTTATTAAACAAAGGCCCTTTAATTCCGGTTCGGACAGTGAGTAATAAATACCAAGAAATTGAGCGTTTATTTACTCAGGCTTTAGCCTATCAACCTGAAATTATATTAAGTCATAATCATAAAAAATTATTAGCTGCTGTCGCTCAGCTAAAGAGTCATACCCTTAAACAATTTGCTCAAGGTAATAAGCTTTATGATTTTTCCCAATGTATGTGTTTAGCCAAAAGCACTAAAGAATTAATCACCAAGCTAGAAAAAAATAAGGCAACGGCTGCGGATGTTGACGCTTATATAGATTTAAGTAAAACATTTAAACCCAGTGCAAGCACCCACCTTTTAAAAACGATATTGATTAGCATAGCGGCACTTGCTTTAGCTCTAATAAGTGGTTTCTTACTAGGAGGAGTGCCTGGAGCTGGAGCTGGGGTAATCGGGACTATTGCGGCATTAGGTTTTTGGACCCAGCGCTCTGATCCATTAGCTCAAATCAGTAAGACCGCGGAGAGAATGAGGCATGAAGCCAGTGAGGAGAGTTATAGCCTACTTAGGCCTTAGAGGCTCATCTCTAGAAAAATCAGGGTCAACAATCGCTTCTCTTAATTGAGCCTTCATGGCATTTTGTTGTTGTCTTAATTGATCTTTAGACTCTGCAAGCTTCATTTGTTGCTGAATTTTAACGTTATTCGTACTTAGCATTAATACATCCACAATGGCACGCGATACCGTGCCATTGAGTTGCTCTTTAAGGTCGACCAATTTTAATATTGCTTGATTATATTCTTTTTTTTCTATTAGTTTTATGACCTCTGGAAAGACCTCTTGCATAGCATCTAAATTTTTTGCTCCAGCACGAAAACGTGAAAAATATTGCCCATTTACCCGAGATTGATAACTGGCTAACACTCCATGTATCATTTCTAAAAGAGAGTTGTGCTCTGCTGAACCATGTTTACTGGCTCCAACCTCTAATTTAAATATTGCTGCCGGTAAGTGAGCTCTAATCACCTTCATGCTATGTGATTGGAAATTCCATTTCTCACAAGGGAAAACGAAGGTATTACCCACATATTTTTTTAAAGGTAAATCACTAACTAAATCGCTTGATAGACGATAATTGACAAAACGCGCTAATAAATGAGAGGAGGAATTAAGAATTTTATGGTGGGTGGTTTCTATGGGCGCAGAATTAAAAGTTCGTACCTGCACTAAAGGCTCATAAGCTAATCGTGGGTCAGTATTGTAGGCTTTGGTGGCCACATAAGTAGCTATATGTCCTCCTAAAGAATGTCCGGTTAAAATTATTTCCCGATCAGGGTATTTTTTACGCACATCATTATAAAAATTAAATGCATCATCGCGAAAAGACTTAGAGACCACACCAAAAAGACCTAAACGCAAATCTGAAAGCAGATCCCAGGTAGATTTAGTACCACGAAAGGCAATAATAATAGGTGCTTTTTTATCTTGAGGTTCGATACATACTGCGCCAAGTTCTGTCGTTCCTGTCCCTTTAGCGCTTTTAGGAGCTATTGCCCAGGTAAGCTCATAACCATGCCTTTTCAAAATATCAAAGGTTTCTTGATATTCTGGTTTTTCTGCAGGGTTAATTTGATTATTTGCTTTCACTCGATAAGGCGCTTGGGCTGCCGTGCTAATCAAATCAATAGTACAGCTGGATGCTAACTCCCTAGTTTTGCGTTTTGCCCGATGTCTTCCCATACTAAACTCAGCATACTTTGTTTCTTTAATTATAGTTAAAAAATACAGCTAGGAGTTATAAAAATGCACAAATCATGGGCTATACTTTTGCTCTTATTACTCGTTATGCTGTTGTACCTAGTCGATTTGTTCTTTCATCTCGGTTACATTCGATGGTTCATTTTTAATATCCTCTCTCCTGAGTTTTTCTTTTTAGTTTTCCTTTTTTTTTATGCCCCCTCCTACATAAAGACCCTTAAACTTATAACGCTCTTTGAAGCGAAAAAAGGGATAAAAATAACTGTTTTTTATTACCTTGATAAACTGCTCACTAGCCTCTTAGTCATTGCTTGTTCTTTTGTCCTGATAGTAAGTTTGTGCCTTCTCAGTTCTATGATGTTTGCTTACGCTTTATTTTACCCCAAATGGTGGTTGGTTGTTCTTATCCCCGCTTGTCTTCCGGAGTTATTTCGCCAACATTGCAAACTAAACAAACTGATGGGCACAGTGGAAATTTGATTAATTAATCAACAGAATCTATAGTTTGATTGAGTCTCTATGATGAGAGTAAAAATGATGTTACTGACCTTCCTTATTATTGTTGCCCTCCTTGTCTTATGGTTAGTTTCTCTTTATAACGGTCTAATCAAGCAAAAAAACCAAGTAGAAGAAGCTTGGAGTGGCATTGATGTTCAATTGAAACGACGTTATGACTTAATTCCTAATTTAATTGAAACGGTAAAAGGTTACACCACGCATGAAAGCGAGCTCATGCAGAAATTAACCGAACTACGGACTCTTATTGGTCAAACCACCAGTATTGCAGAAAAGGGCCAATTAAATAGTGCCTTATCATCGGGAATAGCCAACTTAATCGCAGTGGGCGAAAATTATCCGAATCTGAAAGCGAGTGAAAATTTTATCCAATTACAAAAAGATTTAAATGGCATTGAAGATCAGATTCAACTAGCAAGGCGTTACTATAATGGCTCGACAAGAGATTATAATACCTCCCTGCAGAGTATCCCTCAGGTTTTCATTGCTAATTATTTTCGTTTTGAACCTTTTGAATTTTTCCAAATAGAAAATAGCAAAGAGAGAGAACTGCCACGCGTTGACTTTACGAGCAAAGAAAGCTAACAAGGACCGTCAAAGTGAGTAAAATTATAGTTAGCCTTTTACTTTTCTTTAGCCAATTTATTGCACATGCAACCCCACCAGTTATTAATGACTATGATAGTACTATTGTTATTAATAAAAACAGCTCCATCGTTGTAAGGGAAACTATTAATGTCAGCACTGATGGTGTAGAAATTCAACATGGTATTTATCGCGACTTACCCACCCGCTATAAAACTATCCAAGGCTTCAACTATGATCTTGGTTTTAAGCTAATTAGCGTGCGAAGAGATAATCGTCCGGAAGAATATCATATTCAGCAGTTAAGTAATGGAATTAGAATTTATATTGGTAGTAGTAAGAGTTACCTTCCTCCTTCCACCTATACCTATGAAATCACTTATTCCATCAATGGAGCACTGGCATTTTTTGCCAATGACGATGAATTATATTGGAATGTTACCGGTAATGCCTGGGTTTTCCCAATTCTGAAAGCCTCTGCAACGGTACTATTGCCTCAAGAAACCAAAATAAGCAAAATGACGGCTTATACAGGAGCCCAGCAGGCCCGCGAAAAAAACTACCACCAAGCCCTATTACAGGCAAATGAAGCATTTTTTACCACTGAGCAAAAATTAGCTCCCAATCAAGGATTAACTATAGTGGTTGCTTGGCCTAAAGGAATAATTACGCCCCCCACTTTATTACTTACTCATGTTACGCACATAAACTTGTAGTTTGACTAAAAAGCATTAGAATTCCGCCCTTAATTTTAGGGAGGGAATTAAATGGATATGCTTGATCTTTATAGTGATTATTTGATT
>NZ_RZGQ01000018.1 GCF_003989735.1 Legionella sp. km772
AACTCATTTAAATCACTTTGCTATTAAGTACAAATTGATTCTTAGAGCGAACCAGATTGCTTGGCAGGAGCTTAAAAATATGGCAGCTTAAAATTGACCGTGCGTAACATGAGTAATTAAGTATAGTTGCTTTTTTTACATATTTCTTAGGCGTTAAATAAACCCCTAGCCAGCAGAATTTAAGGGCTATGATTACAAAAATAAGTTGATAAATTCGACCTTGCGTCAACCTTGGCTTTAGGGATTAAAGAGCTCAATAAACCCTCTACAGAGCTCTTTTCACCTCAATCAACCAAGCAAGTTTTACTGGATGCCATTATGGCGCAATAGGGCATCAACTGTAGCCGCACGTCCTCTAAACTCTTTATAGGCCTCTGCAGCAGTCTTTGAACCGCCCACTTCTAAGATTGATTTTAAAAAGTCATGGCCGGTTTGGGTATTAAATACCCCTTCTTCTTCAAAGCGGGAAAAGGCATCGCTTGATAACACTTCCGCCCAGCTGTAGCTGTAATAACCAGCCGCATAACCGCCGCCGAAAATATGACTAAAGCTGTGCTGAAACCGATTATAGGGGGCGATCGGTATGATGTTCGTTCTGCTGCGTACATCAGAGAGGGTATCAGTCACAAAAGAACTGTGTGGCTTATATTCTTGGTGGATACGAAAATCGAATAAAGAAAATTCAAGTTGTCTGAGCATGCCCATGGCCGATTGAAAATTTTTCGCGGCAATTAAACGCTCAAATAACACGTCCGGTAGAGCCTCACCACTATCAACATGCGCAGTTAATAAGGCTAAAGCCTCTTTATCCCAACACCAGTTTTCGAAAAATTGGCTGGGCAATTCTACTGCATCCCACTCCACGCCATTGATTCCTGAGGCACCTAAATAATCCACCTGGGTTAATAAATGGTGGAGGCAGTGCCCCATTTCATGAAATAAGGTTGTTACTTCATCATGCGATAATAAAGCAGGCTTTGCCCCGGAAGCTTTAGCAAAATTACAGGTTAAAGTCGCAATAGGCAACTGGATGGTACCATCTTCAAGCTTTCTGCGGCTCTGCATTGAGTCCATCCATGCCCCACCATGTTTATGGGGTCTTGAATAGAGGTCAGTATATACGTAACCACGGACTTGATTATGCTGATCCACCACGGCGTAACATTGAACATCTTTATGCCAAACATCAACACCTGGCAATTCTTGCATACTGACCCCATAGAGCCTTTTAATAATAGCAAAAAGTCCTTGCATTACCTTAGGCTGGGGAAAGTAGGGTCGTAATTCTTCTTGAGATAAGGAGTATAAGGACTTTCTTCTTAACTCCGATAGATAGGCACTATCCCAAGGCTTCACTGGTAAGAGATCATAGTTTTGGTGGGCAAACTGCTCTAATTGGTGGAACTCCTCTTTCGCCTGTTGGCGGGCGCGATCGACTAAATCATTCATAAAACGCATGACCTGTTTGGTTGATTCGGCCATCTTGGTCGCTAAAGACAGCTCTGCATAATTAGCAAAGCCCAACAACTGGGCTTTTTCTTGGCGCAAAGCCAGCATTTCATTCATGAGGGCCGTATTATCAAATTGTCCGGCATTAGGGCCTTGATCGGAGGCGCGGGTTACATAGGCTTGATACATCTCTTCTCGCAAGGCGCGATCCTCGCAATAAGTCATTACCGCATGAAAGCTCGGATACTCTAAAGTGAAGACATAACCTGGCAAACCTTTTTCCTCAGCGAGTTCTTTTGCGGCACTTAGAGCATGCTCGGGTAGATTTTTAATCCGCGCCTCATCGGTGAGATGGATAGTAAAAGCTTGGGTTGCATCTAAGATGTTATGCTCGAATTGGTTGGACAAGTCGGACAAGCGGGTTTGAATGGCTTCAAAGCGCTTTTTATCTTCTTCGGACAAAGCAACCCCGGATAATTCAAAATCGCGGATACTGTCTTGCAGGATTTTTTTCTGCACCGCGTTCAAGTGGCTTGTATCCACTGATTTAATCGCTTCATATAATTTTTTATTATGACCCACCGCAGCTTCATAGGCGGATAATAAAGGTAAACACTCATTGTAACATTCACGTAACGCTTCTGAATCCATTACCGAATGAAGATGTGATAGCGGTGACCAACGTCGCTCTAAAGCATCAGCTAGATCATCTAAAGGATAGATCAAATTATCCCAAGTATAATGCGTATTTTCTTGCAGCAAATGTTCGATTTGCTCTAAATTATGTTTTAATAGAGCGTCTAAATGCGTTTTAAACCCGGCGATATCGATGTGGCTAAATTGTGGCAACCCAATTGTTGAAGACATAGTTAAGTAATCCCTTGTTGACAATGATAGAAGCATAGCATATCCACTAACAAAGGCTCTACTCTAGTAATGATTTAGATAAATAAGGGTGGACTTCTCGTTTCGCCTTCAATTTCATAATCAGAAGACAACTCGTTTGCGACCTCTGACTTATGCTCAGGCTTCGGCGCAAAGAAGCCTAATTTACCAACACTCGCAGGCACCTCGATAGTTTCATTGGGTCGGTACTTATCTAGACGACGAGTTAATTCAAAAGTGATACCCCACAACAGGACTAAAAAAACCGCACTAGCTAAGAGTACGGGACTACTAATTGCAAACACAGGTAAGGCCAACGACATGGCCCCCAGGATCAACACCGTACCTGAAACATGCAAACCAAAACGTAAGTGCTCAAACTTAATGCGATTTTCTATAAACTTTAAATGGTTACGAATAAATTTTTCTTGTTCTCTATTACCCGCTTTTTCAAGGAGTTCCTCATATTCATCATGCAAAGAATATAAGCGTCTCAATTCGACGTAAGCACGGGCAGCAGCATTCAGTACATCAAAGGCAAAGGCAGCTGTAGATAAGTAGACGGCGCCCGTCGCAGCAGCCCCCACGAATACAAAGATACTTAGGGCACTCACTGCAGTCCACACGGCATCATTACCCATCTCAAACCAACGACGCTGCATTTGGCCGTACAATCGCGTCGTCCAGTTTAGAGATGCTTCGGCCTCATTCATCCACCAGCCGGGGATAGTATGTTTAATTATTAAAAACGAATTGGTCATTAAACGGGGAAGATGAAAAAACAAACCAAAATAAGCTAAAAATGGATTAGCATAACTATCTAAATTGGCGACAAATTCTTTAAATGAGGGTGAATTCTTAATAACTTCATTTAATAAATTAATGACCCGCTTACTCCGATTGGCACAAATCCGATACCAATTGGTTTGAATGGTTAAATCGCGAATTTGCTGCGAAGTTGAAAGACCGGCATTTACTTCGTCTTTTTCTAATAGGTTACTTGCGAAAGTAAAGCCCGCTAATTCCGCAAGCAAGGTTCTAAATTGTTGTTGTTGCTTACGCAGGCGAACCACTTCGCGAGGCACCACCAGGTAATGCTGGTTAAGATGTTCTAGTAACTCACAAAACATCAAGGCAGTGATTAGGCGCTCCCTAACGTGCTTTTTATTTGCCTCATTAGGAAATAAAAAATCGTGGCGCAGTTGGTTACATAAAACGCTGTACTCAACATTTAAAATAGGGTGTAAAGGAAGAAGCTTAGAATATACCTCGGGCCCTAAGCGCTTAAGGGAGACATCAAAAGTCCAATGCCGCACTAAATCATCACAAGGTTGTGGCAGTTCAGGAAGAAGCGAACGTAAATGTTGAGTAATGGGCCCCATGATTCCTCAAATATAATGAACTTTAGTTAATTTTATATAAAAAAATTTAGCCTCTTTAGCGTCATTTATTATTGGATCATAATAAAATGCATCTATTTTATCAAAAAATAAACAATAAGTAAATTTATGGCAATAATCAGCCGCATAATTTACATAAGTATACGGGAAAAATGAACTGTTTCTTGCTGATTTAGCCCTTCTGAGCGACAATAGTGCTCTATTTAAATAGCCCAGAGGATGCATGAATAATCTTCACGAGTTAGCAAATGCAGTACGCATGTTATCGATTGATGCCGTCAATCAGGCTCAATCAGGTCATCCAGGAATGCCCTTAGGCATGGCGGACATCGCAACTGTGTTATGGACAAAATTCTTAAAACATAATCCTAAAAATCCTTTATGGTTTAATCGCGATCGTTTTGTCCTTTCCAATGGTCATGGCTCCATGCTGCTTTATTCCTTACTGCATTTAACGGGTTATAATCTAAGCCTTGATGACTTACGTCATTTTCGCCAATTAAACTCAAAAACCCCAGGGCATCCTGAACTTGGTCATACACCGGGAGTAGAAACTACTACTGGCCCTTTAGGGCAAGGTTTAGCCAACGCTGTGGGAATGGCACTTGCTGAGCGCATTCTTGCAACTCAATATAATCGTGAACATTATGATTTAGTCAATCATTATACCTACACCTTCATTGGTGATGGTTGCTTAATGGAAGGCATCTCGCATGAGGCCTGCTCTTTTGCAGGTACCCTAGGCCTAGGAAAATTAATTGTATTTTATGATGACAATGGCATATCCATTGATGGCAAAGTGGAGTCGTGGTTCACCGATGACACAGCATCGCGTTTCAAAGCTTATAACTGGCAAGTGATAGAAGACGTGGATGGCCATAATGTTGCGGCCATTGAACAAGCCATTCAAACAGCCCAAGCCAACCTGAAGCAGCCCACCTTAATCATGTGTAAAACCATTATTGGCTTAGGTTCATCAGTGGCAGGCAGTGAAAAATCACATGGTTCGCCCTTAAGCGCCGAAGATCTTAGCAAAGTCCGCCAGTTTTTTAATTGGCCACATGAAGCCTTCGTCATTCCCGAATCCATTTATCAACATTGGGATCATAGGGAGCACGGACAAAAAGAAGAGCAGGAATGGTTATTGCTGCAACACCGCTATCAAGAACATTATCCCCAGGAAAATGCCGAATTTTTACGGCGGATTAATGGCGATTTACCCGACAATTGGCTAGATCAAAGCCAAAATTTCCTCCAGCAATGCTTAAGTAATGAAAAAGCTATTGCTACCCGTAAATCATCCCAACAATGTATCGAATATTTTGCTAAGCTCTTGCCTGAAATGTTAGGTGGCTCGGCTGATTTAACCGGTTCCAATAATACCGATTGGTCCGGCAGTAAGCCGATTTCTGTGCATGATTTTTCGGGTAATTACCTTTATTATGGGGTGCGGGAATTTGGCATGGCCGCAATCATGAATGGGCTTGCTGTGCATGGTGGTTTTATCCCTTATGGCGGAACTTTCTTGGTCTTTGCTGATTATGCTCGCAATGCCTTACGCCTTAGTGCCTTAATGAAGCAACGGGTTATTTATGTTTTAACCCATGACTCCATTGGTTTAGGGGAGGATGGCCCCACCCATCAACCGGTTGAACACGCCGCAATGCTGCGGATGACCCCGAACATGAGTATATGGCGACCTGCCGATTTAATGGAAACAGCGGTTGCCTGGCAAATGGCTTTAGAACAGCATACCGGTCCTACCGCTTTGCTCTTATCACGCCAAAATTTACCAGCGCTTCCCCACACGCACAATGCAGCGAGCTTGATTAAAAAAGGGGGTTACATAATCCGTGATTGCGAGGGGATGGCCGATGTACTTTTAATTGCTACTGGATCTGAGGTACAGTTAGCACTTTTAGCCGCAGAGCAAGCAACAGGAATTAAGACTCGAGTGGTCTCTATGCCCGCACCAGAACTCTTTTTAAGCCAAGATGATGCTTATAAAGAATCAGTGCTGCCTAAAGCGATTAAAAAACGAATTGCCATTGAGGCAGCAAGCACCGCTTATTGGTACCAGTTTGTCGGTTTAGATGGGGCGGTAATTGGCCTAGATAGTTTTGGCGTCTCTGCACCGGCAGGCCATGCTTATGAATTTTTAGGAATAACAGTAGAAAAAATAGTAGAAACATTAACAGCTTTAACCCAAAAAGCTTAGGCTCTGGTTTTAGAGCGGTTAATTAAACAATCTATAAGAACTAGAAATAACCCTTGGTGGACCTCTAAAAAATGAGTTAAACACCTCAACGTGGAGAGAAGTAGTATGGCAATACGCGTCGCAATTAATGGTTATGGTCGCATTGGCCGTTGTATTTTAAGAGCACTTTTTGAATATAAAAAACAAAATGAAATTGAGCTGGTGGCATTAAATGATTTATCAAGCCTTGAGGTCATTGCCCATTTAACTCGCTATGATTCAACCCATGGCCGTTTTGCTGCTGAGGTAAGTACAGAAGGCAATTCCCTCCTCGTCAACGGGCACAATATCCGTGTTTTTGCCGAACGTGATCCTGCTAAGCTTCCCTGGAAAGACCTAAATGTGGATTTAGTTCTAGAATGCACTGGTTTTTTTACTGATCGCGAAGCAGCAATGAAACACATTACGGCCGGGGCGAAAAAAGTATTAATTTCGGCGCCTGGGAAAAATGTCGATGCAACCGTTGTCTATGGTGTGAACCATAACGATCTTAAAGCATCAGATCTTATTGTTTCTAATGCATCATGTACTACTAACTGCCTAGCTCCAGTGGTCAAACCTTTAAATGATGCTATCGGCATTGAATCCGGTTTATTAAATACCGTCCATGCCTATACTAATGACCAGGTCCTTTTAGACGGCGCTCATGATGATTTACGCCGGGCGCGTTCAGCAACCCAATCAATTATCCCAACTAAAACCGGGGCTGCTTCTGCTGTAGGTTTAGTATTGCCCGAATTGGCTGGTAAATTAGATGGTTTTGCCATGCGGGTTCCAGTGTTGAATGTTTCCGTTATTGATTTAACCTTTATCGCCAAACGCGAAACCAGCGTGCAAGAAGTCAATGATTTAGTCCGGGCGGCCAAAAGTAAAATCTTACACATCAATGAAGATCCTTTAGTATCGTGTGATTTTAATCACAATCCAGCGTCTTCTATTTTTGATACCGCTCAAACTAAAGTCTTAGGCAAATTAGTGAAGGTAGTCTCCTGGTACGATAATGAATGGGGCTTTTCTAACCGTATGATTGACACTGCGCTACATATGATGAGCCGTTAAAGGAAAAAAATGAACCTTATCAAAATGAGTGATATAGATTTAACCGGTAAACGCGTATTGATCCGCGAGGATTTGAATGTACCGATTAAAGAGGGGATGATTACCAGTGATCAGCGTCTACAAGCAGCATTGCCCACCATCAATGCTGCTTTGCAAGCGGGCGCTGCGGTCATGGTGCTGTCCCATTTAGGCCGTCCCAAAGAAGGCGAATTTGACCCTAATTTTTCTTTACAACCTGTGGCTGATTACTTAAAGGATACCCTAGCCTATCCGGTGAGGTTTGTGAGTGATTACCTAGAGGGGGTGGATGTTAAAGCGGGTGAATTGGTGTTGTGTGAGAATGTCCGTTTTAATAGAGGCGAAAAAAATAATGACGAAGTGCTGGCGAAAAAATTAGCCCAACTTTGTGATGTGTTCATCATGGATGCCTTTGGTACAGCCCATCGTGCGCAAGCCTCGACCTATGGGGTCGCTCAATATGCCCCAATTGCGGCAGCCGGCCCCTTGTTGGTTAGCGAATTAGAAGCCATTTCGCGCGCCCTAGAAGCTCCAGAAAAACCCATAGTAGCTATTGTTGGCGGCGCTAAAGTATCCTCAAAGTTAACTTTATTGAAACAAATGGTAGGTATCGTTGACTATTTAATTCCAGGAGGTGGTATTGCTAATACTTTTTTAAAAGCCCAAGGATTTGAAATTGGCGTCTCTCTTTATGAACCCGATCTTTTAGAGGAAGCAAGAGAAATTTTGCAACTTGCGAAAGAAAAAGGCTGTGTTATTCCCCTACCCACCGATGTAGTCGTAGGGAAGGCATTTAGGGAAAGTTGCCCTGCTTTTAATAAATCCTTAGCTAATGTGGCAATCGATGACATGATTCTAGATATTGGACCCACTACTATCAGTGATTATGTCGATATCATCGATCTCGCCAAAACCATTATTTGGAATGGACCGGTAGGTGTTTTTGAGTTTGCTCAATTTGCTTATGGTACCCGTGCTTTAGCGATTGCTATTGCCGAAAGTGATGCGTTTTCTATTGCCGGAGGTGGCGACACCTTAGCAGCAATAGACTTATACGATCTTAATCAACAAATTTCCTATATTTCCACCGGAGGTGGGGCGTTTTTAGAGTGTTTAGAAGGTAAAACCCTACCCGCTGTCGCCATTTTGCAGGAGCGAGCCCAAGATGTTACGTCGAACTAAAATAGTTGCAACCCTAGGTCCAGTAAGTAAAGATTTAACGGTATTAACCGCACTACTCCAAGCTGGAGTAGATGTGGTACGGATCAATTTTTCCCATGCCGATGCGTCTGCCATTCAATTAATAAAAGACGTACGCATGATAGCTGATGAGATTAAACGGCCTGTAGCGGTCATGGCTGATCTGCAGGGTCCAAAAATAAGGATTGGCCGCTTTCAAAATAAAGCAATTACCCTAGTTGATGGACAAACCTTTACCCTGGATTGCAACAATGATGACTTCTTAGGAAACAGCGAAGAAGTCGCTGTAGTCTATCCTAATTTAGATAAAGAGCTTGCCATCGGTGATTATTTATTAATTAATGATGGTTTAATTGAATTGGAAGTGAAAGAAATCAAGGGTTCAAAAATTCAATGCTTAGTGATTGAAGGTGGTCCCTTAAGTGATCGAAAAGGATTAAATAGAAAGGGTGGTGGACTAGCTGCTCGAACCCTAACGGAAAAAGATATCAATGATTTAAAAACAGCTATTCAAGCCGAAGTAGATTATATAAGCCTTTCTTTTGTCAAAGATGCCGATGATATTCGCCATGCTCGTGAATTAATCAAAAGCTTAGGTGGCAAAACAACACCTATTATTGCCAAAATTGAACGTTCCGAAGCCCTGGTCAATTTGACCGAAATTATTGAAGAATCTGATGCAATCATGGTGGCAAGGGGTGATTTAGGCGTAGAGATCGGCGCCGCGGAAGTACCTGCTATTCAAAAACACATTATCGAACAAACCCGGCTTCTAGATAAGGTCGTCATCACAGCGACCCAAATGATGGAGTCAATGATTAGTAATCCGCAACCTACCAGGGCAGAAGTTTCGGATGTCGCCAATGCCATTTTGGATGGAACAGATGCGGTAATGCTTTCTGCAGAAACAGCCAGCGGGCATTATCCAGTTAAAGTCATTAATATGGTCAATAAAACTTGCTTAAGTGCAGAGAAGCACGCGAGCATTTTTTACCGCTCAGAAACGAGTGAGGCTTGTCATTATCAACGTGCCGATCAAGCAATTGCTGTGGCCACCATGCATGCCGCTAATCATTTTCCTATTCAAGCTATTATCACGCTTACTGAATCCGGTGACACAGCTCTTTGGATTTCAAGGCAACATAGTATTGTCCCCATCTTTGCCATCTCAGCAAATAAGAGGACCGTTGGCCGTTTAAGCCTAGTAAATAATGTGTTCCCTATATTCATTGATTATCATCAATTTTCCTCAGAACAATTAAACGAAAAAATTCTTAATGAATTGATAGACGCGAATTATTTAGAACGCAAGGGCTTTGTTTTATTAACCCGGGGTAAATATATTGGTACACCAGGCGGAACCAATTCAATGGAGATTATTTGTTTAGAAAAAATATAGTTCAGTTAAGGTTGGGCTGCAGCCCAACCGACCATTCATTTATTGCACCGCGCAACTAATGCTAATAGACCACCCCTCTTCTTCTGACAACGCGTCTTCCTCTTGCGGAAACACTTCTTCGTAGTCTCCTGCCACCCCACCAAATACACCGTTAAAGTAGCCAGTAAATTTATTAGCAGTACAATGACCTGCTTTAAAATGACTCGCCGCCACTAATGCCCGCACATCAGGTCTTCTACTTCGGGCAAAGGCAGACGAGGCGACTGAGAGCTCGCTCTTTCTTTTTACTACTGCTGCAGCAATTTCATCAGCAACCCGATCCAGCTCTTTACTCTGCGCTTCAGGCTCAGTATGTTTTTGATTATTAATATAAAGATCCGAACCTGCGGCATAACAAGCTGTATATTTAAAGAAACCAGGACCTACATAGCGCTGCTCTTGCGCAATAACATCCTCACGACTACGGCCCCGACTGGCTATATCCCTGGCTATTCGTCTCTCCACGATGTCATTAAGGCTATCAGTACTAACATTAACATTAAGAGCTGGAAAATCTGCAGCCATATGCTGTTGATAAAAAAGTTGGGCAAAGATCCCTTCAACAATAACTACCTCAGAAGGGTTAACCTCTTCTTCGCCACTGCGTTTATTGGTGAGGAAAGAAAAAAGAGGTTTGCTAATTTTTTCACCCCGCCCTAAAGCGGCCACATGTTCTTGGAATAAATCAAGATGTAACATTTCAGGTACATCAAAATTAGTCGTGGCGCGAAATACCTCATTACTCACTGTATCAGGTCGCTCTTTATAATAATCATCCATATTGAGCTTCTGGGTTTTAATCCCCTTATCGTTTAATTTTTTTAATAAATGCTCAGAAACACCTGTTTTTCCACTTGCCGAAGCCCCACCGATGAAGACAAAAAACATAAGAATCCTTAAAAAGTCAGAATATAAAGATAAAAAATAATTAGTCTTTAACTACCATAAAATAAGCTTGAACATAATCAGGTAAATGCCGCGTTGCCTTAAGATAATTAGTTTTGCCTGAGAAGCTGCCGGCTAAATAATCGACTTGATATAAATTATTTTTAAAAGCTCCGCCCGTATCCGCTAAAACCCCCGCTCGAGAAATTAAATCCCCTGAGGATGTTTTGTATTGCACTAATAATAATTTACCCAAGCCTAAGTGCTCTAAATCGGCAGCAAAAGTGACCGACGGCTCCACGGTTATTTTATGTTCTGCATCTTTGCCATAGCCCTTAATTCCATCGACTTCTTTGAAGTACCAGTAGCGCTCTTGCGCATAAGGCCCCTTGCGCTTGTCATAGTCGATGTTATTGCAGCGATGGACATTAAATATTTTTTTTCCAATACCCGGGCCAAAATCAGCGACTACTGTACCTTGTAATAAGGCGGCCTCTAAATCATCACGGCTAAGATAAGCTAAAACCGGTACTTTACCCTGTAAAGCTCCTTTTAAGATGGCTTGTTTCCCGAAGCGAAAACGAGTCAATTGAGGTTGAGCATTGGCCTGTTCTAAACTTAAATGCTGTTCATCAGAAGGAAGACCGTACAAAGGATAAATCATTGAGCCTCGTTTTTTCATACTGGCTTTAGCTAAGTGTACATAATACTTAGTCATCAGAATGTTATCTTTAGGTAAATTTTTAAGTAGGGGTTTTTGTGGGGCTAGGCTTTTTACTTCAGTCAGATCAGGATACCAGCGCCAGAAAGTAAAATGCTGCTTTATAAATCCAGGATCATTTAACTGCTGTTGATGCGCACAGATAAAGAGCAAGGTCGCTTTAATTTTGGCTAAGGGAATCTTAACAAGCCTGCCCTCATGAATGACCGCCGGATCATAATGGGCACCTCTATTCAAATACTCTAGAGTATTCTTGGCTGTCTTACATAATTTTCCGCTATTAATTTCTACCTGAGTTGCAAAATTCGGTGGCGAATTAATAAACTGAGGGGCCGCAGCCACCCCTGCACTACACAAAAAAAGTAAAGCTAGAATTTTCATTATTCAACAGCTTCTTTTTTTTCTTCTACTCGTGATAAACCTAGTTTTTCTTTTAATCGTGCCACTGCACTGGGATCATATTGCTTGGTGGTTTTATGTTTCACTATGACCGGAGCAACTTTAGCAGGTGGAGCAGCATTACTTGCAGCATACATGGAGCCACGAGAAGGATAAGTTGGGAAATAATCATCCTGTTCTGGAGGCTGATAACGATTTGTCTTTACTGATACGAGGCTTTGCGTGTTGGCAGTAAGCGCAGGTTTCGCTAATAATTTACGTGCATTACGGGCGCTTTTTTCTACGCGCTTTCTTATTTTGGCTGCAGCCGCTTCGGCATCTTCTTGACTCACCTCAGCAATTTCATTTCCTTGTAAATCAATCCGCATTTCCCGTGCTTTTAAACAGGCTAAGTAATCAAGACGCCGAGTAAAAACAACGACGGCCTCTCTTAACTTTCCTTTGGAAATACCCGCCGCTAGGGCTTTATCTGCCTGTTGCAAAATATCGTCCATAATTCCAGCTTTTAAGGGCCGGATACATAAGGAATTGTCAAACGCGGCAGGATATTGCGCTGCAAGCCATTGTAAAGCCTGCACTCTCAATTTTTTAGAGTAATTTTTTTGATTTTTATTAAGAACAGCGGTGCGGGGATGCAGCTCCTGTTTACTCATTATGATACCTTTAATTTATGTAAAATGAATTGAATCTGAGTTTTCATAGTTGGAAACAAATTTAAAACAATGATAAAACTATTCGTCTTAGAAATGAGCGGACAATGTACAATGTTTAAAGTCAGTTTGCAAGCTTAAAAAAGGGTAGCTCTCCTTTATACAAAGAATCGGCTAAATGGGGGTACGGAGAACTGCATAAAACCGATTAAACAATCCCAGGATTCCACAATACAACATCGCAAAAGAGCAATTATAAGTATATAATCATAAATTCTAACCAAAGACAGGTGCCTAAATGAAGCGAATATTTATGTCCATTCTCGCGGTATTTTTTCCTTGGTCAGTACTGCTTGCTTACGACAATCCAGGCGGTGCAATCGTTGCTCTCATCATGCAAGCTACTGTAATAGGTTGGCCTTTTGCATCCGCGTGGGCCTGGCGACTAATTCATCAACCAACACCCACTAAAAAATAATTCTTCGAGGATCTTATGCCCATTCGAGTGATAGTAAACGGTGCTAAAGGAAAAATGGGCAGTCTTGCCTGTACTACTCTAGCAACTCATCCTGAATTTAATCTCGTAGCTCAATTAGGCCGGAACGATAATCTAGCCGCAACGATCAAAACTAGCCAAGCGCAGATAGTCGTCGACTTAACCCGCGCTGATTGTGTTTATGAAAATAGTCTAACTATCATTGAGTCGGGTGCACGGCCAGTAATTGGCGCAAGTGGTTTAGGGGCGGAAGAAGTTGCTGAATTAAATCAACGCTGCCAACAACAAGCTTTAGGCGGTATCATCACTCCCAATTTTTCCATTGGGGCAGTACTAATGATGATTTGCGCGGCCAAAGTCGCAGAGTACTTCCCCGAAGTAGAAATAATCGAGGCCCATCATCAACAAAAATTAGACGCACCATCGGGTACAGCTTTAAAAACAGCAGAAATGATTGCTTCTGCTCGACAACTACCCAAAAACGAGCTTGCACTGAAAGAGTTAATACCGGGTGCACGGGGTGGTGCTTATGAAGGAATTAATCTGCACTCACTTCGATTACCCGGGATCCTTGCCCGTCAAGAGGTTCTTTTTGGTAGTCAGGGAGAATCGCTCTCTATTACCCATAATAGCCTGGATCGCCAATGTTTTATGCCTGGAATTGTTTTAGCCTGCCAAAAAGTGATGCAATTAAACCATCTGGTGTATGGCTTAGAATCCGTTCTTTAACCAACCAGTAGCGGCTACTAAAGACAATAAAAATTGCTATTTGGTCAATAACAGCAACCATGAACTATTTTTCTTGCAAAAATATTTTCTGCGGAGTAGCCCGGCTGCAAGCAGCCGGTTAAGCATCTGTAGTGAGAGGTTTTACATCGTAGGGCTGACTGATTCATCATCGCTTGAAGGCGGACTTACTTTAGCCGCTTGACGCTCTTTTGCTTTATTAAAGCACTCCGTCCAGGCCTTGGTGATTTCGCTAACATAGTCGTCCAAAGTTTGTCCCGGGGTGGTCACCTGGCACAGTCCGGATAAGCTCTCATACACTAAAACGGTGGCTGGTTTGCGGGCATCGTCGGTGGAAGGGCGGTTAAGGATGATTTCAATTATTTTTGCTAAGCGTTCAACATTATTATTTCCCGCCTCAGGATCATGCATTAATTTTTTTATCTTATCAATTCCCTCAGGTAAGGCTGAATATTCCGTAAAGATATTCAAACTACGCGCTATCTTGGTTTTAGTGGGAACTTGGAATAAATGCGGCAAATCTGTTAATTTGAATAAAGCACTGTATAATTCCGTACAAGCCATTTCTCCTAATTGCTTAGCAGTCAAGGTTGCCTTAAGCTTGTTTTCCGCAATTAACACCTCCGGTAGATTGGTGAAAATATTTTTTACTTCGTTATCTGTTGCTAGGCGATCGTCATGTTGTATAGCCTTAGAATCTTCTAATTGGCGGTTAATCTCATCGCAGATATCTTGAGGCAAATACCATTCCGGCGTCTTAAGGCCCTCAGAGCCTGGCGCATTTTGTCCTGCCAATACATGCTGATGGCGTGATAGATAAAGAGCAGCAACAATGGCGACGAATTTTTTCCTGGCTAACTCACCATCAGTAAAAGTAGGCCATACTCCATAACGAAGTTTATAAATAATCATTGCATCGGTATGAATTAATTCTATGGCCTTTCTGTCTTTACCACTAACGCACGACCCATAAGAATAATCATTCTTAGCCAAGGTAATAAGTTGCTCTAAAGAGCTTAAAAATAATTCTCTACCTTTATAATCAAATACGGTGGCTGAGCCTAGAGAGGAGTTTAGTACCAAGCGATACTCCTCTATTAGTTCAGCAATCTCATCCTTCTTAGGGTGAAATTTAGGCAACTGTTTTTGTAGCGCTAAAAGGCGTAGCTGTGCAAAAGCTAAAGCATCTATGCCACTGGTTTTTTTAGAACCAACTTCAGCTTTTATTTTCACAGTAGGTTTTGCTGGTTCTGATAAACGAGCAATTTCTTTTTCTACCGTAGAAATTTGGGTTTTTAGATCTTCAATTTGGGCGATACTAGCTTCCGTCTCCTCAATTAATTTTATGCTATCGGGATCAGTGGCTTCGGTATAATAATAACGTTTAGCAATATTATATGGATGGTTCAATACATGCGCTTTCGTGGCATATTTGCTGCCTAATACAGTATCTTTTAATTCATCATCGAGTTCTTTATCGGGGGGTAGCTCAGGTAAATAATCCAGCAAGAGTGAGGGAATATAATCGCCAATTCCTATAGGGCTAATCAAGGTTTGCAATAACAAGGCTTGATCTTGAGCATATCGCATTACTTGCGCAAGATTTGCGTTAGAATGGCGTTTGCGAACCGCATCGGGAATTTTTGCCTTAATTAAATCACGACTAACAATATGACTTGAGCGATAACGTCGGGCGGCTAGCTCCTCTGCTACTCCATCCTTATCAATACGTACTATCGTATGGGCTTCAAAATTCGCAGGGGCGGGCAACATCCGCAGACGGCTAGGCAAGAAAAAAACGGCCTCTTCTAGTTTAGCTGCCGTATTAATGACTTGTTTTAAAAAAAACTGCTGTAATTTAGGTAATAAAAGATACCATTGCGGTAAAAGCGCCACCTGTTTTAGTTCCGCAGCAAAAGATGAAGTGGTATTTTTTTCGCTTAAGAATGTTTTAAAAGTGGTAATAGCCTCGTTAATCGCTCCGGACTTTCCTGCTAAAATTTTAATCATTTCTTGCTTGGCTTTACTTAGTTCGCTATACCAGTTAGGTAAAGGTATCTCGCCAACACTGATCTTGTCCAAATCAGAAGTCCAAATAGAGTGACTTCTACCTCTTTTGATAAGGGTTAAATTGTCTAGTAAGGCTTGCAGATCCTCAATTAAGGCTTCAGGAGTTACCGACTCCATGCCTAAATTACATAAATAAGCCTGCTCCTCTGGTTTTAAATTAACAAACCATGCCGGGGTTTGCGGAAAAGCATGCGTTTTTAATAGTCTTAATTCATCAAGTAATTGATCATAATAAGCGGGAAGCGCCTCATCGATTTGTAAAATATATTCAGCACCCCGACCATAATCCATGGGGCTTAGGGTGGCAGTATTAGGCCTTCCTTTACTCATTATCTGGTATTGCTCTGCTTCATTTAGACAAGCAATGGCCTTCTTAGTTTTTTCGGTGTCAGGCCAAGCAATTTGAATTACGCTGACTAAGGCCCCTGCAAATTGTTCCAATTCTTTATGTAATTCGTCTACCTTAGTCTTGGTTAAATTACATTTAGCCTTAGCACTAGCGGCATAACTTAGTAAGGTTTCTTTGGTAAGATAGGTGAATTTAGGATCTAGGGGATAAGCCTCTAAAAGAAAGTTAAAGGCAGCATGTAAACTTTCAATCCGGCTTTTAATACTCGCCGCATAATTAGGCTTGGCTTGAAAGGTCTCTAATGTATATCCGGGCAGTAACTCTTGCAGTTTACTTGATAAGGCAGGTGATAATACCGTGCCGTCCAAAACACGTAAAATTGTTTTTCCCATAGCTTAATCCCTTACTGCTTTTTTCTCCATTATTGTATAAATAATTCAATCATACAATTACTTAAACACAATAATTAAATTTTTAATTTAAAAGGGTAAAATCTCCATTGTTTTAATGAGCTTAGTTCATGCTAAACTAAGGTCCATTCGAAGAGCGAATTTGCAAATATCATTCTGAGTTATCCATCAATAAAGGATGATAAACCCCTCACCTTAAAAGGAGTTTACTATGGGCTATACCATACCTCACCATATTAATGGTCAAGTTGTTACCGATACGAATAGTGAAGGACAAACTGTCTATAACCCTGCAACCGGAGAGGCAATAGGCGAAGTTCATTTTGCTTCGAAAGCAACTTGCGATAAAACTGTGGCTATTGCTAAAGAAGCTGGAATTTCATGGTCACAAACCCCAGCAATAAAAAGAGCACGTATTCTTTTTCGTTTTCGTGAATTATTAGAAAAATACCATACGGATTTAGCGCGTATTGTTACCCGGGAGCATGGTAAAACGATAGAAGACGCTAAAGGTTCCGTAGCCCGTGCAATTGAAGTGGTGGAGTTACACTGTGGGTTGGTCAACCAATTACAAGGTGATTTTTCTGCTGATGTAGCCAGTCATATTGATTGCCATACCCTAAGACAACCTTTGGGGGTCTGTGCCGGCGTATCCCCTTTTAACTTCCCCGTAATGGTTCCAGTCTGGATGATGATTCCTGCTATCGCTTGTGGCAATACCTTTATCCTTAAGCCTTCTGAGCAAGACCCTTCAGCGCCTGTTCGTCTCTTAGAATTATTAACTGAAGCAGGTCTTCCTCCGGGTGTTGCCAATTGTTTGCAAGGTAACAAAAATACGGTGGACCAATTATTAGCTCATCCGGATATTGCAGCCTTTACTGCGGTTGCCTCCACACCGGTCGCCCAAACTATTTATACTACCGCTACTGCTTATGGAAAAAGAGCCCATACTTTTGGCGGCGCTAAAAACCATTGTGTCGTGATGCCGGATGCGGATTTGGATCAAGCAGCCAGCGCTATTGTTGGTGCCGCTTATGGCTCGGCAGGCGAGCGGTGTATGGCGATCTCAGTAGCCGTCACCGTAGGCGATAAAACAGCCGATGCTTTAATTGCCAAAATTGCCCCGCAAGTACGCGCCATGCGTATTGATGCAGGTGATGTCGCGAATACCGATATGGGTCCGTTAATAAGCAGCGCCCATCGTGAGCGTGTTTTAGCTGCGGTAAACAAAGGGGTGCAAGAAGGGGCTCGTTTAATTATCGACGGACGTGATTTTAAACATCCCCAATACCCGCAAGGTTTTTATATGGGGCCTTGTTTATTTGACGAGGTGAATGAGCACATGTCCATCTATCAAAATGAGATATTTGGCCCAGTCTTAGTAGTGGTACGAGTTAATAGTTTTGAAGAAGCCCTGGAGTTAGTAAATAGACACCAATACGGTAATGGAACAGCTATCTTTACGCGTGATGGCTTCTTTGCCCGTGAATACAGCCAGCGCGTCCAAGTGGGCATGGTAGGTATTAATATTCCCATACCGGTACCCATTGCCAACCACCCTTTCGGCGGCTGGAAACGCTCGGCCTTTGGCGACACAAATATGCACGGACAGGAAAGTATTAATTTTTATACTCGCCGCAAAACAGTAACCAGCAAATGGCCGGTTACCGAATTGAAAGAAAACGCATTTGCCATGCCCACCCATTAACAAGGAGTTTAAAATGGCGCGGATTGGATTTATAGGTTTAGGTCATATGGGCTTTCCCATGGCCGCAAATTTAGTAAAAGCAGGGCATGACATTATTGCCTATGACTTACAAGCAACAGTGCTCGAGCAATTTGCTGCTTTAGGGGGGCGAATTGCCCACCAATTATCAGAGGCAGCAATTGATCAAGAGGTAATTATCACTATGCTGCAAAAAGGGCAGCAAGTTTTGGATGTATGCACTAAGCCAGATGGTTTATTCCAGCATGCACGGGCAGGCGCCTTGTTTATTGATTCATCCACTATTGATGTGGGCTCATCTCGCCAAGTGCACGAAGCAGCGCAACAACAGGGCTTACTTGCGGTGGATGCACCCGTCTCCGGTGGTGTTGCTGCAGCCACTTCCGGCACTTTAACTTTTATGGTGGGTGGAGAGCTCAAGGCTTATGAAAAGGCTGAACCTATTTTATCCTTAATGGGGAAAAAATTAATTCATACGGGCGCTGCCGGGAGTGGGCAAGTCGCCAAAATCTGCAACAACATGATCCTAGGCATTTCCATGATTGCAGTTTCAGAAGCGTTTACCCTTGCCGAGCAATTAGGCTTACCTGCACAAAAATTATTTGAAGTAGCCAATAATGCCTCGGGGCAATGCTGGGCTTTAAGTAAATACGTACCGGTACCAGGAATATTAGAAAATGTCCCGGCGAATAATGATTATAAACCAGGCTTCGCTGCGGCAATGATGCTCAAAGATTTATTATTAAGCCAAAAAGCAGCACATCAAGCGCAGCTTACTACCCCTTTAGGTGCTAAGGCTACGGAATTATATGAGGACTTAGTCGAGCAAGGTTTAGGCGATGCTGATTTTTCAGCCATTATTAAATTAATTGCCCACACAATTGAAGCCCAATAGGAGCATCATGGATATAAATCAATTAACGCAATTTTGGGCAAAAGCCGCCGTAGAGAGGGTGGATTGGATAAAACCTTGGGATACTATTTTAACCGGTGATCTTGAGCAAGGTAATGTTAGATGGTTTGCCGGTGGCCAATTAAACGTTGCAGCCAATTGTATAGACCGGCATTTAGCCAATAAAGCGACTCATCCCGCCATCATTTGGGAAGGAGATGATCCTGCGCAGTCTAGAACCCTTAGTTTTACTGAGTTGCATCAAGAAGTATGTAGGATGAGTAATGTTCTTAAGAAACTCAACATTAAAAAGGGTGATGTCGTGAGCATTTATTTGCCCATGATCCCAGAAGCTGCCATTGCAATGCTAGCTTGCGCGCGTATCGGGGCAATTCATACGGTAATTTTTGCAGGTTTTTCAGCCCATGCCTTGCGGCAACGATTAATAGCCTCAAAATCTGCCTGTTTAATTACCACCGATAGTTTCCAACGTGGCGGTAAAACAGTTGCGGTAAAAGCCCAAGTCGATGAGGCGGCGACAGGGTTAAACCTAAAGACTCTAATCATTAAACACGGTGAACAGGCGTTAAATCTTAAGGAAAACGAAGGGTGGTGGCATGAATTAAAAACGCAAGTGGACCCTCTATGTCCTCCAGAACCCATGGAAGCAGAGGATCCCCTCTTCATCTTATATACGTCAGGAAGCACCGGCCAACCCAAAGGAGTAGTCCACACCACAGGCGGTTATTTAGTGCAAAGCGCTTATACCCACCAGCATATTTTTGCATGCCAAGACCAAGAAGTCTTCTGGTGCACTGCCGATATTGGCTGGATTACTGGCCATAGTTATGTAGTTTATGGTTCTTTAGCTAATGGGATCACCACCTTAATCTATGAAGGGATTCCCACGTGGCCCAACCCAGATAGGAACTGGCAAATTATTGATAAACACCAAGTGTCCGTATTCTATACGGCTCCGACAGCCATTCGGGCTTTGATGAAAGCGGGTGATCAATGGCTTGATTCGAGTATGCGAAACTCCTTGCGCTTATTAGGCAGCGTAGGAGAACCCATCAATCCTGAAGCCTGGCAATGGTATTATCAAAAAGTTGGGAATAATAAGTGCCCTATAGTTGACACTTGGTGGCAGACTGAAACAGGAGCCATCATGCTAAGTCCGCACCGCCAGGAAAGTGTCAATAAACCCGGCGCGGCAAGACACCCTATTCCGGGCGTTATACCGGTGTTATTAGATGATCACCACCAAGAATTAACTGGACCAGGAGAAGGCTTTTTAGCCATTAAATATCCCTGGCCCTCTATGGCAAGAACCATCGCGGGCGATCATAAACGCTATTGCCTGACCTATCTTTCTCACGGTTATTATATCACTGGTGACGGTGCACGAAGGGATGAGGACGGTGATTATTGGATTACTGGTCGCGTAGATGATGTAATCAACGTTTCTGGCCACCGCTTAGGAACTGCTGAAATAGAAAGTGCTCTCATCACCCATCCTGCAGTGGCTGAAGCGGGCGTAGTCGGAATGCCCCACGAGCTAAAAGGACAAGGGATTTACGCCTTCATTGTGTTAAAGCAGCATGCCAAAACCAATGATCAACTAAATGCGGCTTTAATTAATACCGTTAAAGAAGTCATTGGTCCTATTGCGAAACCCGATGTTATCCGTATTGTTAATGATCTTCCTAAAACGCGCTCGGGAAAAATTATGCGCCGTATTTTGCGTAAAATTGCTTGCAATGAAGTAACTACAATTGACGATCTTGGCGATCTATCTACCTTAGCCGATCCCAATATAGTCCAAGAACTCTTAGATAAAAATAAGTCTTAGTAGAAAGAGCCGGGCTCAACTAATGCTGAGCCGGCCAAATTAAGCTTATTCGCTTTCATTAAGCCCAAACCAACTATTCAGTTGTTGGATTAAGACATCGAGGCCTTCCCTATTTACGGAAGAAAAGGCTTGGACACTAATCAAATGAGTGGCTAAATCATAATATTTCCGTACTTTAAAAACGGCATTTTTAGTATCACTTTTACTGAGCTTATCAGCTTTAGTTAATAAAATATGTACTGGCAATTCACGGTTTAAAGCCCAGTCAGCCATCATTAAATCTAATTCTTTTAGGGGATGACGAATGTCCATCAATAAAATCAGCCCTTTTAAGCATGTACGGACTTCTAAATAATGGGCAAGGTGCTTCTGCCACTCTTCCTTAACGCTCATTGGCACTTTTGCATAGCCATATCCTGGCAAATCCACTAAGCGACGCTCCTCATCAATAGAAAACAAATTAATTAATTGCGTTCTACCGGGAGTTTTACTGGTGCGAGCTAAATTTTTAATTCCGGTTAAACAATTGAGGGCGCTTGATTTACCTGCATTAGAACGACCAGCAAAAGCGACTTCATAACCGGAATCATCGGGTAAATGAAGCACGCGCGGTGCGCTTTTTAAAAATACTGCCTTAGAATATGGATTGATTAACATAGATAATATTTTATTTGGGAATTTAGCGACAACAGTGTACCATTAATTTAACAATTTATATATCCACTTAACCTCAAGATAGTCCCTGCTGCCTTTAGCTTGATGATGATGAACAAATTATTTTTTATTCTATTGCTTTTTTCTACTGCCGTTTTCGCCGAAGATAAGCGTATACTTTGCACTGCCTGCCATGGCCCTGAGGGCATTAGCCGTAATCCGGAATGGCCAAATATCGCCGGACAAAACAGCAGTTATTTTACTAAGCAACTAAAGGATATGAAAGCGCGAACTACCCGAGATCCTGGGACTATGGCTGGAATAGTTGGAGCCTTAACGCAACAAGACATAGATGACTTGGCGGCATATTATGCTAAAATGCCTGCTGCGCAAGGTATAACTGCGAAGCAATTCTTACAACGAGGCCAGCAGCTCTATCGAGGCGGTGATAGGAGTAAAGGAATCCCTGCCTGTATTGCTTGCCATGGTCCCAAAGGGGCAGGAAATAATTCAGCAGGTTTTCCCCAAATAGCTGGTCAGCATGCAAATTATACTATCGCGCAACTGATTGCGTTTAAAGAAAAAAAACGCACTAATGATTTAAATCACATTATGCAAGATATTAGTGCTCGAATGAGTCAAGAAGATATTGAAGCTGTAGCCCATTATATTGAAGGTTTATATTAAGGAAGGTTTATGTTAAGAAAATTAGTCGGTCTTGTAGTGCTCATCCCAAGCCTCGTTTTTGCGGCAGACTTTGTAGAGGGCAAAGATTATAAGGTGGTCGCACCAGCTTCCATCGAACAAAATAAAATGCCAATGGTCACGGAGTTTTTTAGTTACGGCTGTCCATGGTGCTACCGCATTGAATCTCCTTTTGCCCAGTGGTCCTTGAATCTCAATAAAAATGCCACCATTAATAAAGTACCTGTTGTCTTTCAGCCGAACTGGGATTTATATGCCAAAGCCTTTTATACGGCAAAAACGCTAGCCCTCTCTGATAAATTAAACCCGATGTTATTTAAAGCCATCCAGGATGATAAAAAACTCAATTCAAAACAAGACATGATTAACTTCTTTGTCGCTAACGGCGTCGATCGTGAAATTGCAAAAAGTGCGTTTGAAAACTCGCCTACTATTGATATGCGGGTTAAAAATGGCATGGAATTAATGGCTCATTATCAAATCAATGCCGTTCCTGCTTTTGTAGTAAATAATAAATATAAAACTGATTTACAAATGGCGGGAACTCCAGAGCGCTTATTTGAGATAATGAACTACTTACTCAAAAAACCCGCTTAATTGTGCCCAGGCTAGGTAATTTAGTGTTTACAAGCCTTGGCGGTAGGGGCTGTGCCCCACCGTATTCCTAGGCTAAATGTTCCCGGGATTTTCTAAACTTAAAATCCCGGTATTAAAATCGTAAGCAAAAATTTCGGCGTAACGCCCCCAATCAATCATGGTTCTTAATACCCGTTCTGCTTCTTTATCACTGAGATAGTCTTCTAGTTTACTTAAAAAGCGCTCTTCTGAAACACGATGGCCGGTTTTCTCATCAAGAACGCGACTGATATAACGGGCTAAGGGTACTTTTTCTAAGAGGCGTTGGGCAAATAATTGCTTGCGCTCTTGCAGATCAGCCTCATAAAATTGCTTGCCTAAGTCGCTTAACTGAATATCGCCTGCAGAGACCTTAGCAAAGCCTAAAATTTCCAGGGTTTCTAAAATGGGGAATAAATCATCGATATTCATCATTAATTCATCCGCCAATTCAGGCAAGTCAATACGCTCTTCAAAAGAAATCATGGTTTCAATAAGACCTGATAACTCAGAGGGCTCCACATCCGGTAGGCGATAACCTAAGCCAATTTGCCGTTCGCGTTGGGCCCGTTTGGCTTTTTCTTTGGGGCCGGTAGTCATTAAGGTGTAAATTTTATCGACTAGGGCTCTAAATTCTGGTGACTCGGGATCGCGTGGTTGCGGTAAGGTCACTGGTAACTCGGCCCGGATGTAACCGGGATCATTGCCAAAAATGACGATGCGATCCGCAAGCGTTGCTGCTTCTTCGATGTTATGGGTAACTAATAGAATACCGTTGGTATTGGTTTTCTTTTCCTTCCACAACTCTAATAAGTCGGATTTTAAGTTCTCCGCCGTCAACACATCTAAAGCCGAAAAGGGCTCATCCATTAATAATACATCTGGGTTAATAACCAGCGCGCGAGCAAAACCCACCCGTTGACGCATCCCGCCGGATAACTCCTTGGGGAAGGCGGATTCAAAGCCATCCAAACCGATAATATCAATCGCCTCAATAGCCCGATGCCTCCGCTCATCGCGATGAACCCCTTGGGCCTCTAAACCTAGCTCTACATTTTCCAATACATTCAGCCAGGGCATTAGCGCGAAGGATTGAAATACCATCGCAATACCTGGGACTGGACCCCTTACCGGATTACCGCGGTACGTTACCGTACCGCTAGAGGGGGAAATTAAACCAGCAATGATCCGCAATAGAGTTGATTTACCTGAACCTGACTTACCTAATAAAGCAACAATTTCACCTTCATATAATTTGAAATTGACTTCTTCAAGTACCAATAAATCTTGGGTGCTTGCTTTTTTAAAGGACTTCGTCAAATGCTCAATAGTGATGATAGTATCAGACATAGATATCTCAATTAAAATTAAACCGTTCTTCAGCTAAACGATATAAAGGCCGCCAAATCAAATGGTTAAAGGCTAAAACATAAACACACATCATAGCCGTTCCTAAAGCAATTTTGGGGAAATCTCCAGCGGTAGTACTCATTTGAATATATTCACCTAAACCGGTGGCTTTTAAAGTGACATTACCCCAACTTACTAATTCAGCGACAATACTGGCATTCCAAGCACCACCAGCGGCTGTTATTGCCCCCGTAATATAAAAGGGAAAAATTCCAGGCAAGGCTAAGCGTTTCCACCAAACCCAGCCTTTTAGGCCAAAATTATCTGCTGCTAAATAGAGATCACGAGGAATACGTGAGGCACCAGCAATCACATTAAATAAAATATACCATTGCGTACCTAAAATCATGAGTGGAGTTAGCCAAATTTCCACATTTAAATGGAACTCAACAATCATAATTACAAATAAAGGGTAAAATAAATTAGCTGGAAAAGCTGCCAAAAATTGAATAATGGGCTGTATTCTCTGCGCAATACGTGGTCGCAACCCTATCCATACCCCCACCGGAATCCAAATAATAGAACTAAGCACTACTAAAATAATAATCCGCGTGCCCGTTGCCGCCCCCAGTAAAAAGACATGGAGGATATCCCGCACTTTTAATTCGGTTAAAATAAAACTTACTAAGAACCAGCAACAAGCGACAATAATAAGTCCTACACCGAAATTCCATAAACGGTCAATGCGTTTTTGGCGTTTAAAATCAATTTCTTGTATGGCCTTAAGTTCACTAAAACGCAACCAACGCGCATTAACAAAATAATCTTTGAAATGTCCAATACGATGAGTTATCCGCTTTATTAAGCGACTCCCACGTATTAAGTCAATTAACCAGGATTGACTCTCGGTTTCATCGGGAGATTTCTCAACCTTAAATTTTTCTGACCAAGCGATTAAAGGGCGGAATAAAATTTGATCGTATAAAAAGATAACTATCACCATGGTTAAAATAGCATAACCGACGGCATAAAGATTTTTTTGCTCAATAGCCAAAGCAATATAAGAACCTACTCCAGGCAGGCGAATATTTTGATGCGCAACCGAAATAGCTTCCGATAAGACCACAAAAAACCAACTGGCAGACATGGAGATCATCATGTTCCAGAGTAGGCTAGACATCGAAAAAGGAACTTCCACCTTCCAAAAGCGCTGCCATGCAGAAAGTTGAAACATGGCCGAAACTTCTTTTAAATCATGAGGTAAGGTTTTTAAGGACTGATAAAATCCAAAAGTCATATTCCAAACTTGAGCACAAAAAATAGAAAAAATGGACGCACATTCAGGTCCCAGCAAACTATTGGGGAATAGATGAATAAATCCGGTAACCGTTATGGATAAAAAACTTAAGACAGGAATCGATTGTAAAATATCAATTGCCGGAATGATTATTTGCTCGGCGCGTCTATTTTTTGCCGCTAAAGCGCCAATAATAAAGGTGAATAAAATCGAAAAAATTAAAGCAATAAACATTCTTATTACGGTGCGCAATGCATAAAAGGGAAGATTAGCAGGAGCTAAAGAAATCGGGATCTGATCCCCTAATTGGTAAGGTGTGGCCATCTGCGAACCCGCCCAACCCAAAAAAAACAATAAAGAAAAGGTTAAAATAAGTAGCAGAATGTCCCATCGATTAATAAATCGCCCGACCTTATCCGAATTTACAAAGTAAAAGCGATTATCACGCAACATAGCAAAGCACCAATTTAATGAGTTTTCTCTCCATTTATAATGAGGGGAAGCTCAATAGAGAGTAGATATTTATTTTGTTAAAAGATAAAGAATAAAATAGCATAAATCACTTTTTATCGATACCCAAAGCGAGGATTGCAATCTAACTTGAAAAAATTATTTTTTTTGTGAACAAAAAATGAACTTTTATATAATTTGGGTGTCTAACACTATGAGAGCATTCTCCCCCGAATGCTCGACCCCGCTTTCCCCTCTTTATGCGGGGTTCGTGTTTGAATGCTTCACATTCAGGCACATGATTCCCCCGGTATTAAAACCGGGGATTTTTTTGTCGCTAAAAAATCGCTACACTAAAATAAATAATTATTGTTCAGCGAGAATTAAGATGAAAATTAAACTAGTTTTTATAGGGCTGCTTCTAACGTTTAATGCTGTTTTGAGTTACTCAGCACCCGATAATGTTGCGTTATTAGTTTGGGCTAATGAAGCGATAGTTTCGACCTATACCACTAACTATAAAACGTTTGCGCAAGATCAAAAGCGCCTTGCCCAATATTTCACTACTGAGGGATGGATAGCTTACTCTAAAGCCCTTAATGCATCGAAATTACCTGAGGCGATTCAGAAAAATGCTTATGAGGTCAGTTCAGTGGCAAGCGCGCCACCCCAATTAGCAGTTGTAGATCAAAACCATTGGACTGTTACTATGCCCATCCTAGTACAATATAAAAATCCGCAATATCAACAACAACAAAGTTTAAACATTGTCTTGGGAATTACTTTAGCGTCTCCCGGCCAAGGAATAAGGGGGTATGCGATTACGAGTTTAAAATCCAGCGTCACTAAACCGCCTTGTCAATGTATGAGTCAAGAAGAGAGTACACCCGCGCCCTCTAAATAAAACGGCTAGTAATGAGCGCAAGGTGCAAACCAATGAGCATGCCTATCACCACTAATATAGCGGTTAATTTAATAGGCATGGTCACGTCTAGGGCCGATTCTTCGGGTCGATTAGGGTTATAATAAACGTCAATTTCTAAATGATCTTTATAAGCAATCGCGGCCTTATAGGCGATATTACGGGCATATTTGCTATGGGGGTTGTTATGTGCTGTATCCAAAAATAAATAGTGCCCTATTAAATTTTTATCATAAACAAAATATTCGTATTCTACTTTAGGCCAAATAGTGTGTCCCTCGCGCACAAGTTTATAACGGGTAACATGCCCTTTTGCCTTTAGCCAGCCTTGGGCATCAAGCAAAACCTGCCGACTATTCCAAAAATGTTGGAACATCATGAGAAGGATGGAAAGCCATGCGAGATCTAAAAAAGCCCTTCCAAAATTAAATGTCATCATAATTAGCCTAGTTCCTTAAAATTAAAGTATAAATCTATTTCGAAAGAATGTTTAAAAATCAAAGAGGAAACCTCGCAAAATAACTGGCAATATGTATAATCACAAGCATAAAGCAGATAATAAAAGGATTGCCAATGATTGCTAAAACTCCACTCCACGCTGCTCATTTAGCTTGTGGCGCGAAAATGGTTAATTTCCATGACTGGGAAATGCCCCTCCATTATGGCTCTCAATTAAATGAACATCATTTTGTACGAAAGGATGCAGGTTTATTTGATGTCTCCCATATGACAATTATAGACGTTCTTGGTGCAGGTGGCCGTCAATTTCTTCGAAAATTATTAACCCATGATATCGATCAATTAACCCATACAGGCCGAGCCTTATATAGCTGTATGTGCAATGAACATGGCGGAATTATTGATGATCTTATTGTTTATCAGCGCGCATCTGATAATTATCGCCTCGTACTTAACTCGGCAACCCGTGATAAAGATATGGCCTGGATTTGGGATAAAAGCCAAGGTTTTGCAGTAGGTTTACAAGAACGTCCTGAGTTAGCCATGATTGCGGTCCAGGGGCCTAATGCTATTGAAAAGACAAAAAAAATATTGAGCGCTCCGCAATTAGATGCCATTTCCACCCTCACCCATTTTGAATGTGTTGATGTGGAAAGTTGGTTTTTTGCCCGCACTGGATATACGGGAGAGGATGGTTTTGAAATAATTGTTCCGCAAGAAACGGTAGTACAACTATGGAATGATTTGCTTGAAGCCGGCGTCAAGCCCTGCGGTCTTGCTGCGCGTGACACCCTACGCTTAGAAGCAGGAATGTTGCTTTATGGCCAAGATATGGATGAGACTACCACGCCCTTAGAGTCAGGCCTCGGCTGGACAGTCACCTGGCAACCTGAAGATCGCGGATTTATTGGAATGGGGGCTTTATTTTCCCAGAAACAACAAGGTGCAGCACGTAAATTGGTAGGCCTTACCTTATTAGAAAAAGGGATTATGCGACCGGGGCAAAAAGTTATTATTGAACAATGCCCTGATGGAATCATTACCAGCGGCACTTATTCGCCGACTTTAGAAAAATCGATAGCGCTCGCGCGGGTGCCGGTTGGCGTCGGCAGTGAAGTCTTGGTGGATATACGAGGCAAATTAATTCCAGCAAAGGTGGGCAAACCCCGTTTTGTGAAAAATGGTACCGCACTATAAGTTAAAAATAATAATAAAGGATATGGAAATGAATGATTTGAAATACACTAAAACCCATGAATGGCTAAAAGAAGAACAAGACGAAGTGATTATCGGCATCACTGAGCACGCCCAGCAATTGTTAGGGGATATGGTTTTTGTTGAACTCCCTGAAATTGGCGATACGGTTGATGCGGGTGATGAATTAGGAGTCGTAGAGTCAGTCAAAGCCGCTTCGGATTTTTATGCCCCTATTGCGGGAACAGTTACCGCGATTAATGAAGCCGTAGTAGCTGAGCCTTCTATCGTCAATAACGACCCCTACCAAGCAGGCTGGTTAGTTAAATTAAAGCCCAGTCACCCCCAAGAAATTAATAATTTATTAACTGCTGAACAATATCAAAATGAGATAGCTGAGGAAGAATAATATGCCTTATATTCCACACACGCCTGAAGATACCGAAAAAATGTTGCAGGCCATTGGGGTTGAAAAACTAGAACACTTATTTGATGAAATTCCTTCATCATTACAATATGCAGGTTTTCAAAACATCCCAGCAGGTCTTAGTGAAATGGATATGCTCAAAGAAGCCCATTATCTAGCTAATAAAAACCGTAATGGTATCTGTTTCATTGGCGCAGGCTGTTATGAGCATCATATCCCTGCAGCGGTGTGGGATATTGCCTCTCGCGGTGAATTTTTAACCGCTTATACCCCCTATCAAGCAGAGGCCAGTCAAGGTACCTTACAGCTTCTTTATGAATACCAAACCATGATTTGTGAGCTTACTGGCATGGAAGTGGCTAATGCTTCTATGTATGACGGCGCAACAGCCCTTGCTGAGGCAGTTTTAATGGCTGTTCGGGTTAATAAACACAGCAAGAGCAATAGGGTGCTTATTGCAGGTACAGTGCATCCGTTTTATCGGGAAACGATTGAAACCATAGTACGCAATCAACATATTGAATTAATCAGCCTGCCTTTTGATCCACAACAAGGAATAACTGCTCTATCCGCTTTAGAGCACTACAATGAGGAAGATATCACTGCCTTAGTTATTGCCCAACCTAATTTTTTTGGTTGCCTAGAGCAAGTAGATCAATTAACCGATTGGGCCCATAATCATCAAGTTGTTAGTATAGCTTGTGTTAATCCCGTCTCTTTGGCGCTATTAAAACCTCCTGGCTTATGGGGGGCGCAGGGGGTCGATATTGCTTGTGGTGAAGGCCAGCCTTTGGGCGCGCCGATGGCCTCAGGCGGACCGTATTTTGGATTTCTAAGTTCTCGTATGGCCCATGTGCGTCAGATGCCTGGCCGTATTATTGGCTGTACGGTAGATAAAGAAGGTAAACGGGGGTTTAGTTTAACCTTACAAGCGCGTGAGCAACACATTCGACGCGCGAAAGCCACGTCCAATATTTGTACCAATCAAGGACTACTCGTTACGGCGGCCACAATTCATATGAGCTTACTTGGTGCTGAAGGACTTAAGCAAGTAGCAACACAATGCTATCAAAATACACATGAATTAGTGGATAGGCTGACTACAATTCCAGGGGTTGAACTCGTATTCAACGCGCCTTACTTTCATGAAGCCTTACTAAAACTTAAGTCTCCGGTAGACAGGGTGTTGAACCAACTTGCGCAGGCAGGAATTGCAGGCGGTTATGCTCCGGCTATCCATTATCCCCATTTAGAAAATACGCTTTTAGTGTGTGCCACTGAAATGAGAACGACTGAGGAAATGGTTCAATTTACTGAGGCATTAACAGCCATCATGACTCAACGAGGTAGCTAATGTTTATTATTCAATTAAAGTACAAAACCTCTATCAATGAAGTAGATAAATACACGCAAGCGCATCGGGAGTTTCTTGATTACTACTATAAACAAGGGCTCTTAGTTGCCTCAGGTCCAATGAAGCCAAGGACAGGCGGAATCATCATTGCTGCAAGTACTGATAAGGCTTATTTGGAGTCAATTTTTAAGCAAGATCCTTTTTACCTGGCCGAAATTGCTGATTATGAGTTTATCGAATTTACTCCAGTAAAGCATCGAGACGAATTAAAAGAACTTATTCAAAAAACGGAAGGGAAATTATGTTGATTTTTGAATTATCTAAAAAAGAGCGTCAAGCAAAAGCCCAAGCTCCAATAATAAAAAAAATGACTTATGAAATTCCCAGTGAATTCCAAAGACAGTCTGCCCCTAAGTTGCCGGCTTGTTCAGAATTGCAAGTAGTACGCCACTACACTCGTTTATCACGTAAGAACTTTTCTATTGATACTAATTTTTATCCCCTAGGATCTTGTACGATGAAGTACAATCCAAGAGGCGTACACAAAGCTGCATCGATAGCCGGTTTTGCTAATCGCCATCCTTTAAATATGGAGCAAGAAAGCCAAGGGTTCCTCGAGGCCCTTTATGGCTTACAAAGCAATATTGCAGAAATCACCGGCATGCCAGGAGTCTCTTTAACCCCCATGGCAGGCTCACAAGGAGAGTTTGCAGGAGTGGCGATGATTAAGGCCTATCATCAATCTCGGGGTGATAGCGCGCGGGATGAAATGCTAATTCCTGATGCAGCCCACGGAACCAATCCCGCATCCGCAGTAATGTGCGGCTTTAAAGTGATTGAAATCGCCACTGCTGCAGATGGCGATATTGATTTAGAGGAGTTGAAAAGCAAACTAGGGCCAAAAACCGCAGGGATTATGCTAACGAACCCCTCCACCCTCGGTTTGTTTATGCGCCAAATCAAAGAAATAGCCGCCTTAGTCCATCAAGCCGGAGGTTTATTATATTATGATGGGGCAAATCTCAATGCCATTTTGGGTAAGGTTCGTCCAGGTGATATGGGCTTTGATGTGATGCATTTGAATTTGCATAAAACGTTTGCTACTCCTCATGGCGGCGGCGGCCCGGGTGCTGGTCCTGTGGCAGTAGGCAAACGTTTAATGCCCTTTATGCCCTTGCCGATTGTGAAAAAAACAGACTCCGGCTACCAATGGGCAACCCGCCAAGACTACCCACAAAGTATTGGCCGTCTATCCTGTTTTATGGGTAACGCCAGTATTTTGCTCCGTGCTTATTTTTACATGACGGTTTTGGGTAAAGAGGGCTTATTACGGGTTTCTGAATATGCCACACTTAATGCAAATTACTTGCTTAAGGAATTAACCAAGCTGGGCTTTAGCCCCGCCTACCCTAAGCGTAGAGCATCGCATGAATTTATTGTAAGTTTAAGTCCGGAGAAAAAATCCTTTGGTATTAGCGCTATGGATTTGGCAAAGCGGTTGTTGGATTATGGCTTTCATGCACCCACTACTTATTTTCCTTTGCTAGTTCCAGAATGCCTTTTAATAGAACCCACTGAAACTGAAAGTAAAGAAGAGCTGGATGCTTTTGTCCAAGCGATGCAGAAAATTAGAGCAGAAGCACAGAGCAATCCTCAACTGTTGAAAGACGCTCCCCACACACTGCCGGTAAAACGTTTAGATGATGTAAAAGCGGCCAGGGAATTAGATTTAAATTATTTTGCTCAAGACAGGAATCAAGCAGTAAACTAGGCTAGGGTTTGGTCGCATCATCCTTGGCTTTCTTGCTTAGACGGCTGTAGACACAATAGTTCCTATGCTGCTTGTGCTACCCACACTGGCTGTATGATGATTTAGATTATTCAATAATTGGCCTAAAAAATCTTGTACCTTAGGCTTATTATCTGCAGACGATTGCCCACCTAATAGGTTAACTAATTTATTAAAGCTATCGTCCAATTTTTGATTGGATTCAGAACTGCTATTGGTATTTAAGGAGCTAATTAAATTTTGCAAATTAGAGAGTAAATTATCATAACCTTTCGTTGCACTTGCAGGAGCGCTAAGCGAACTGTTGTCATTGCTATTTACCTCCGCTCCACCTTGTGACCTTAAAGCGTGAAATAACGAATGCATCAGTTCATGAAGTGCTTGCCCGACTGTATTTTGGCCGTCGTTACTTGCAGAGGTATTAGAACCTTTTGCATCACTAGGTGGTGGAGGGGGCGGTAAGTTGATACCTACACTATTTAAGGCTTGAAAGACATCCTGCATAAAACTATTTGCATTTGCCGGGCTTGAATTAGCTTTTGAGAGATTGGTCACTGCAGAACTACTAGAATAGTTGGTACCGACTGATCCAATAGCCCCAGTGGCTCCTACGCCAGAAATATTCATTGCTACACCTTGAATGGGCAATTAGCGCACAAGCTCATCCTAAATCGCACACTAATAGAATTCTTTTCCGTAATTCAGGGTCACCTCATGAAAAATTTTGAGATAAGATAGTGGTTAAAATAGAATCATCCCATCCAGCATTTTTTCTGAGCCGCTTAATAGATTGCCTTTTCATCTGATTTTTAGTTAATTGAAG
>NZ_RZGQ01000180.1 GCF_003989735.1 Legionella sp. km772
GCTCTCCTGGCCTATGGACTTGTGGATAAGCCATTCTGAGAGTAAGGTGAATGAACTAACAAACCGGGAATAGCTCTTATTTTTCCTGAATTTTGTTCCAGATCCCCGGACCTAGCTAAATTGACCGTGCGTAACATGAGTTATTAATAGTGCCATTAACCAATGGAACAAAATGGCAACCCATCCAAAATGGGTTTCAGTGTTTTTTAATTGCATAGTTTAACCTTATGCTTTATCTTCAAAGGCTTCAGCCCCAATACTTAAGGTCACCTCATCACCTAAACTTGGTAATAGAGTGTCCATACCAAAATCAGAACGTTTAATAGTTGTAGTCGCTGTAAAACCAACGCTCATTTTATTGCTAATAGGATTTTTACCCGTTTTATTAAGCGTAACCATTAAGGTAACTGGTTTAGAAACACCATGTAAGGTAAGCAAACCACTTACTTTGGCCGATGTGTCATTTAGGACATCTACTTTGTTACTAATAAAGGTCGCCGTTGGAAATTTTTTTTCATCAAAAAATGATTTACTCATTAAATGCTTATCTAATTCTGGCAGTCCGGTAACAAGTTTTGCGATTTTGACAGTCGCCTCTACTTTACTTTGATCAGGATGATCTTTGTCTAACAGCACAAAGCCATCAACATACCATTTACCTACTTGCTTGGAGAAGCCTAAATGTTCAATTTCCCAGAGTACATAACTGTGCTGATTATCAAGAGTAAATTTTTCAGCAGCATGCAAAGGAAGTGCACTTAGTAGCCCAAAAAGAGCAGCCAAAGTACAACGGCTAATAGTCTTTATCATTATAACTCCTTGTTATTAAACTTTATTATAAAAATTCTCTATATCATTTTTCTAGAGGCGTTAAGCTGCCGCCTACAATTTTTTCACAGGTTCCTTTAGGAAGAAATAAAAAGGCATCTTTCTGTTTGTCTTTAGTGGCAGAACCTGCACAAGAGGCTTTCGCAGTGTTACAGTCATTCATTCCCGCTTTAACAATTCCATAACATTTTTCAGGGGTCGGCTCGCTATCTGCGGGAGCAGCTAAGGCGGCATGTGTGGTTAGCGTTAGAAAGGCCAGAGCAACTGATTTTATTAGAATATCCTTATTCATCTTATTTCCTTATCTAAATTTAATTCGTTAATAATTTATCTAATTTTGCAGCACAAATAAAATCGTTGTGGGTTAAGCCCTGCAGAGCATGGGTCATGAATTTTACGTGACAATAGTTATAACCTACTTCTAAATCGGGGTGGTGGTTTTCTATATTAGCAATCCACGCCAAGGCATTAACAAACGCCATAGTTTCATAAAAATTATTAAAAGACAATTTACGCTGAATACTGCGATGATCAGCACTGACTTCCCATTGAGTGTTTAGCTGCGGCATTAAATTTTTAATCTGTTCAGGATTAAGTGCTGCACCGATTCCCTCACAAGACTCACAATGTTTGCTACTTAAATCACTAGCCATTTTTTTTCCTTATTTTAAATTTTTATAATTAGTCAATTCCATAAAGAAACGCTGGTTCTGTTCTTTAGTCCCAATGCTTACCCTTAAATAATTAGGCATATTATAAGGGTGGAGAGGGCGAATAATAATCCCTCGATCTAAGAGATAATTATAAAGCTTTATACCATCTTCTGTGCAATTAAAGGTAAGAAAATTAGCTGCTGAAGTTAAGTAATTAAAGTTTAAAGATTTAAACTGTTCTTCACAGTACTCCATTCCGGCTTTATTACTTGTTAAACTTTTTTGAATAAATTCATCATCATCAAGGGCTGCATAAGCTGCCTGCAGGGCTATTTGATTGACAGCAAAAGGTAGTTGAACCCGGGTTAAGATATTAATAATATCAGGATGGGCAAGGGCGTAACCTAAACGGACTCCGGCCATCCCGTATAGTTTAGAAAAGGTGCGAGTAATGATTAAATTAGGATAATCAGCTAGCCACCCAATACTATTGTCACCAAGTTCAGCTGCTGCGTATTCATAATAAGCTTCGTCCAGTACAAGTAAAGTAGTTGGCGGAATATTATCGAGAAGATGCCGGATTTTTAGGGGACTAATTAATAACCCGGTAGGGTTATTGGGATTAGCAATAAAAATTAACCCCGTTTGAGTGGTACAAGCGTTAATAATTTTTTCTATGTCCACCTGCCAATTTTCTTGGATGGGCACTGTTTGAACTGGAACCTGTAAAGTATGTGCTTGGATGGTGTAGGCGCTAAATGCAAAATCATGGGTTAATATATGTTTACCGAGGTGCAGGGCGAAGCATTTAATTAATAAGCCAAAAATACAATCCGACCCATTGCTTAGAAATAAGTGCTCGGGAGTCAGGCCAAATGATTCAGATAGTTTACGCATGAGCGGATGATTAAGAGGGGAGGGGTAAGTGGCAAGCGTTAGGGAGGACATCTCTTTTATTGCTTGTAAAGCTAGAGGACTACAACCAAGGGGGTTTTCATTGCTTGCCATTTTTATAATGTCATTTAACCCCTTTTCTTTTTTTAGTTCATCTATTGATTTTCCTGGCTTGTAGGGAATTAAAGAACGAATACCAGGATGAGGTAAGTTTTGGAAATCGACCGACATTTATAAATCCTTTAAATATCATGTCATTTATTACTTAAATGACATCGATGAGCGATTTCCCTATCTTACCTTAAGCCTGATAATACTGTCATTAGTTTAGCTGGTGATTATGATATTCTACACCCAGAATCGATGAACACTGGATTTAGATCGCTAGCCTCCGATAAGGAATCAGGGGTTAAACCACTGAGAAAAGTAGCTGGATTACTTGAAGTGTGCCTAGGTTTGGGTACAGCTGCGGATAGACTAACTGGTTCTACCACTTTACCAAAAAATGAGCAAAAATCGGTATAACTACTAAGCTCTAAGAGATTGGGATGCGTATCAAGCAGTAGTATTGCTTTTTGTTTTTCTAAGCTTATTTCTAATACTTTGTCTGCACTGATAGCTTGGATAGTAGTTTGGAATGATTTTAAAACATTATAAAGAAGTTTTTTACGAATATCGGCAAAATCGGTAGTCTTAGGAGTATTACTCAAGGCCATACCCCCTAAGGCAATAGCTGCTTCATGATTATTTAGCTTACGATAAGTTATGACGATGTTGGATTGAATAGTCGTTTGTTCTAAGCTTAATTCTAAACCAGGATATCTATAAAGTTTTAGTGCTTCCTGATAAGCATCGATGGCTTTTAGATTATTTCCCGCTTTCACATAACGATTTCCACACTCTTTAAGATGGGCTGCGCAGTGTTTAAACATCGTGAAAGATTTTATTTTATCAGCATTAAAAGTAATAGGTAAATTTTCATAAGCATGAATACATAGACCAGCTAACTCAATTAATTTGCTTACTAAAACATCAGTGCTATGTTTGCTAGAAGAAAGCTCCTCTTTCCCATCAATTAATAAACTAACTCTTAATTTTAGGGCGTCTTGATAAGCAAGACGTGCATTGATTTCTTTCACAAGGGCTGTAAGTTCTGTTTCGGCTGACGAACCCTTTGCGGCTGTTAAAGCTTCCGTATAATTTGTTTTGGCTAATTGCAGCATTTTGTATGAGTATTCGTCTCTTCTTTGATATTTATCAATGATGCTTTCTTTATGCGATTTCATCATTTTTCTAATGGCTTCGTGATATTCATCAGTATCGAAATAGGCAATATTGCCATCCAACACTTCAATATGGTCCATAAAAGCATCAACCCGATCCATTCCATCGGTGATGCCTTGGGCTAATCCATAATGGGGTTCGGTTTGAGCATCTCCTATAGGAATTAAAGTTGGATATTTTTTGCTGGTGAAAGCAGCCTGCTCCAACTCTCCTGGGTTAACTATAAATGAGCTAAGTCGTGGTTTACTCTTATATTTCCGAGAGGGAGGTAGTTGGCTAAAAGTAATATCGGTTGAATTAGTCGAGACATCTAAGGCTATTTTTACCCAATCCTCATAAGCCGAACGTGGTAAATTATCGGGACATTCCATATAAAGGCATACCTTTCCTTTTCCAAAATAGATACCGTATAGCTGGGGCAAACCAAAATCTTGCCAACCTAAGACCCGCATTCTATTTACCGCTTTTATATGTTGTTCGGCAGTCAGAAAATAGTCAGGTTGATTCATAATACCAAAGGCTGGAATTCTATCTAAGTCCTCTTCACTCATCCTTACATAAGCTAATAAATGTTGTTTTATAACCACATTTTCCTTAATAGGTTTTAAAGTAAAGGGAGCAGGGGTAATTAAATGATTCATGGTGTTTACTAAGGTTCGCTGAGAACCAGTACAATCGAAGACGTAATCGCATTCTATTATTTCTTCGTCGCCATCAGAGTTTTTGACTACAATGCTTTTTTTCGCGCCCTCGTTAAAGCGAACAAATTCTTTTTTTTCTGCTGGAATACCTAAATCAGAAATTTCTTTGAACAATTTGCGTTCAAAGTCTTTTATATGGCCAAAACTTGAGGATAAGCTTGATTTTCCTAAAGCCCTGTCTAACTTTCTAAAATGAGCTGAATTTACATGACCTGGGCGTACATATTCACCGGTTCGGGGATCATAAATGACAATATGTTTGACTTTGGCTTGATGTAATTTATAGGCAAGATATAAACCCATAGGGCCTGCGCCGATGATAACTGTATGCTTCATATAAACCTTGTGTAGAAAAAGCATAGTTTATTGAATAAAGCTTAAGAAAAACTTAAGAAGACTTGTTTTTTATCTTAGCTCAGCATATCTTGTGGAGGCCAACTTAGCCTTAGGAAAAAATGGATAACCACAAAGGATTTTCTCTTATAGAGATTTTATTGTCTTTCTTATTACTTACCGCCTCCCTAGTCTTTTTGTTAGATCTTTATGGTGTAGGGTTGGGTTTTTTTCAACAAACACTCCAAAATGCTCAAGCCTCAAGTCTTCTTGATTCCGTTGAAGAAACATTAATTGTTACTGAGCAATTAAGACCCTCAATTACCAGTGATTATGAGCTTCGCTTAGTTAATAATTCAACCGGGCTTAAGTTAGAGTTACTTCTTAAAAAGCAAGGTTATTTATTAACCCGTCGTTACGCTACGATTTAGGTGATATAGGCGCGGATTTTTAGACGAAAAAAAGGTATTTTTAAGAGCTATTCTTCTAATATAAGAGGGGAATAGAATGACCAAAAAGCGAAATTATTACACTGCATCAAAAAAATCA
>NZ_RZGQ01000181.1 GCF_003989735.1 Legionella sp. km772
TTTGATTTTTTTGATGCAGTGTAATAATTTCGCTTTTTGGTCATTCTATTCCCCTCTTATATTAGAAGAATAGCTCTTAAAAATACCTTTTTTTCGTCTAAAAATCCGCGCCTATATCATTCATAACGTTTCTCCATTAAAGACCAAGTGCAAAAAATAATCCTCAAAACTGATTATAGTAATAGACAATTTTTATCAGTATTTCCAGGGGTCTTAAAAATACCCATACTATAATTATTAATATAAACAAGTACTTGTTTTAATACCTTAAAAAAAACTAAGGAAAACCTTAGGCGAGCTGGTGTTATCGCTAAGCACTAAACCATAGTAATAAACAGGAAGCAAGCATTAAAATAAAAGTGCTAACCCCCCAAAAATTAGACAATACGCCATTAGTATTTTTACCCATAATTTTTTTATTATTACTAATATGTAAAATGATAAGAATTAATACGGGAGCCGTAAGACCATAAAGAATAGCCGTGTAAAAAAGGGCTTTCATAGGGCTAAATTGGAAAAAATTAAAAGCTAATCCAACGAGTAAAGATAAGGTAATAACCATATAAAATAATTTTGCTTCATAGTATTTTTTATTTAAGCCGGTTTTCCAATTGAAAATGGTGGAAACCATATACGAAAGGCTTCCTGATAAAACAGGAACTGAAAGAAAGCCAGTACCAATCACCCCTGCTGCAAATAACCAATAGGAATAAGAACCAGCAAGTGGTTCTAAAGCCTTCGCTGCTTGCTCAACGGTATCAATTTGGTGTATGCCATGCGGAAACAATGTAACACCAGCGGTTAAGATAATAAAATACATCACTAAATTAGAAAAAAACATTCCTATAGAAACATCTTGCTTCATCTCTTTTATTTCTTGTTTATCAACTTTTAATGTTGTGTGCGTATTATTCTTTTTCTCAGCCTCCATCGTGGCCTGCCAAAAAAATAAATAAGGCGATATAGTAGTACCCAATATCGCCACGATGACCGCAAAGTATTCCTTTTTAAAACTTATATGAGGGGCGAAGCTTGCCTTGAATACGGAAATCCAATCGGTATGTATTAAAAAAGGAATCACTAAATAGAGTAAGATAGAAACACATAAATATTTTAATATATTAACAATACGTTTATAAGATAAAAAAACAAGCGTTAAAATTAAGAGAAAGGTTATCAGAACCGAAAAGGCCATCGCGGGTAAAGAAGGTACTAAAAGATTAGCGACAGCCCCCATCCCTGCAATGTTTGCACTAATGTTCAAGATAATGGCTGGAATAGTCAAAAGACTAATGAAAAATAATAGGTAAGGAGAATAATGTTTTTGGATATTCGAGGTTAATCCCTCTCCTGTAATTAACCCAATCCGTGCGCACATTTCTTGAATGGCTAACATTAAGGGAAAGGTAACAAATACCGTCCATAGGGTCATCAATCCAAATTGGGCCCCAGCTTGTGTGTAGGTGACAATCCCCGAAGGATCATCATCACTAGCACCCGTAATCAGACCTGGGCCTAATTGTTTTAAAAAAACACGAATACTTCTTTTTTCTTTTTTAGGCATGGTTAGTATAATAAATTAAAATTTTACCTTAAACCACAAAAGAAAAAACTACTATCCCGATTAACCTTAAGTAAATAGATGGAGGCTCTTTTGCAAGAGCCCTAAAGATTATCTTACTAGAACATAAGAACCATTTTTCCACATATAACGGTGGCCATTATGATAAACGACTGGTTTATGATATACCGGTTTCATAACATTGAAAGGGCTTGTAACCACCCCTACCCCCATATCAGCTACACTACCAATACCATGTCCTACAGCAGCTCCGGTGTTTGCAACAAGATTTGCCCCTGCGCCTATGGTTTGGGCAGAGTATTTAACACCGGTTCCAACTGTAGCGTTACCAAATTGACTAACCCCATTCATACCATTATTAAGGTTGTTACTCATGGTATTACAACCAGCCAAACTTAAAGACATGATCATGGCCGCAGAAGATGTTATCACCAAATTTTTCATTATATCTCTCCTTGAATCTGATAAAATATGATCATCATGTGTATTTATAGACCATAAATAGCTATTTTGTTGAAAAAAGGAGATAAAATAATTTGTTAATAAACTATTGCGATGAAATTAAAACTCTTCTTTATAGGGGGCTTGATTGTTTTCCTGAAAATTTTTGAAGTTTTGCTTCGCTTCACTTTTCTTTTCAAGATTAAGGCAATCTCTACGCTCTGTTGGATCAAGTAATTTTGAGCAATTGTTGTTGCTTGCAAAAATATCAGGATGAATAGTTTGTTCAGCAAACCCCTGGAAAGGAAGCAAGGCAATCATTAGAATTAATTTTTTCATAAGAAACCCATTTTATTTTTGGTGAGGCCATCATACCTAATTTGAACTATAAAATACATGCAGACAGATTAATAACTAACATTATAAAATGGCTGGTGCGAATTAAATTAAAATAACCGCCTTAAGATTAATTTAAAAAAAGGATACAGCATGAGCTCAGTTTATTCTAATAAAAAACAAATAGTTAACAGTGTCTTCATGCTCATTTTGTTGGCAATACTTCTAATTCACGATGCGAAGGCATTGAGCGATAGTTCTCATGCAAAATTGGACAATCCAAAAGCAATTATCTTAATACATGGCTTAATGCGGACACCAGCCAGCATGTTTTTTTTGCGATCTTATTTAAAAAAGCAAGGTTATCAAGTCTATTCTTATGACTACCCCTCAGCTAAAAATACCATTCATGAGCATGGTGTTTTTTTAACGCAATACCTTAAAAAATTTATCCATGAACATCCAAATACGAAAATTTATCTTATAACCCACAGTTTAGGTGGCATTATTGCCCGCGACGCTTTAGCACAATTACCCACCGACCAATTACAACTCATCGGGGGGTTAATCATGTTAGCCCCTCCCAATCAAGGCTCGCTCTTAGCCAAATTTTCTACCAAATATTTTCCTATGATTTCTTATTTTGTTAAACCTTTAACAGAGTTAAGCTCTGAGAAAAATTCCTATGTGCATCAAGTTCCAGTCCCTAATGTTAAAATAGGAATTATCGCTGGACGCTACGATGCCAAAGTTCCTCCCGCCTCCGCCCGCCTAGATGGGCAAGCTGAACCAGTAATTGTGAACAGCACTCATACGTTCATTATGAATAATTCTCAAGCTAGGCTATTTATTAAGCGCTTTTTAGAAACTGGCTCATTTAATTAAAAATAATGAGGAATTTATTGACTTATAGGGCAAATGAAGATATGGTTCTTTTTATTGCTTCATGATCACATTTAAGAGTAATTAACCTATAAATACGCAACCTGAGGTAATTTATGCCAATCAATGACTCAACCCATATTAGTAACAGCTCAGCAGTTGCAGAATCTATAGAAGAATCAAGCAATGCAGGACATGCCGGAGCTGGGATTGATGACGCAGAAAGTGTACCCACACCCCGTTCATCCGATCCTATTAATATCAACGATGAGTTTGAATCTTCAGGAGTTGTTCAATCTGAAAGCTCAGTGAGCCATACTATCGATAAAGGGCGACTTAAAGGTAGCTCTGAAATATGGTATAGAAAGGAATTCAGTGATCCAGCTACAGCTAGACGAGAATGGTTAGCACAAGAATTTTTACGGTTGATAATTCCTAATCAGACCGAAACACGCCTAGCTTTTGATCCTAGGCGGAATGTATATTATATTCTTTCCAAAGAAGTTTCCGGTTTTAAACCCTTACCCACAGGCCAACACGAAAAATTTAGCAATGGAACATATAAAGGTCTGGGAAGTATCATAATTGGTGCCTACTTTGTTCACGAAGCCGATTTAAAGAATGGCAATATTGGTCTTGATGATCATGGTACAGTTCATAAAATAGATGGGGATTGGTCATTTGCCTCCATGCGAAGTAATAGCCAATTTCCCAAACATACCGGCGCAATAGCCGCACTTCAAATCAATCGACTCCCTTTCCCAATGACTTATAAAGCTCATAACTGGCTAGATATTTTTATTGAGGGGAGCCTAGCGAGCGCCAGTGATATTGTGGCTTCTGATATTGCAAGCAGCCGACAATTTCAACAAGAAAAATTTGAAACCTTATTTAAATTATTATTGATTCCAGATGAATATCTCGTTAGTTTTGTTGATTCTTTTATGCCTGCTGGTGCTAAAGAATATAGTGATTTTTTAATTGAGCGTCGCCATACTCTGCTTAAACAAGTACCAAAACTTCAAGGCTTCGCACAATACCTGAAAGACCATAGGGAAGATGTTGAAGAGCTTGCATGTGAGTTTACCGAAGAATTAGAAGAGTTTGTTGTTCAAGGTAAATACTCCGTGCTACTAAATTCTAAGAAGCATGATTTCGGTGATAAAGTAAAAACCCAATTCCACGAGGTATTGAATAAACTCAATATCCAGCCTGAGCCTGAATCACATGCAGAGCCCGAACCCAAATTGCTAATAGTGGACACCCCCTCCTCTACCCCAACACCTTCCTTATCGAATCATTTAGAAAGTTTAGGGCTCTTTAAAAACACCTGCCATTTAGGGGTTAAGAGAAAACTGGCTGCTTTAATAGAAGAGTATGAATCAGAAAGTCACAGTAGCTTAAGGCTCTAATCTATGTTGGGGCAATAAGGGCTTGAGCCCCACCAAACCTCAGGCCTTAAAACTTTGCACAGTCTACTAAAGTAGACTATCAGGCAAAAGCCGAAGCCTAGTAAGTTTTCTTTCCCTGCCCGCTTGCTTAGGGTCTATGAATAGGGACCGTCACGTTTTCTCTTTGTAATTGGAGCAGCTCGATGAATTCTTTTAGATAAACGTTATTTATTTGACTATTAAGTGTAGTTAATGAATTCATTAAGCTGTCAATATTGTGCATGCTATTTTTGATTAGATCTTTTTCCTGAGATTTAAAACTACACTCTGAAATTAAACCCTGATTATTATAGAGTTCGAGTTTAGAATAGAATGGAGCATCAACATCAACAAATTTTAAATAAGTACTCTCATTAATCAGAGTAGTCTTTTTATCGAATGGTGATATAGGCGCGGATTTTTAGACGAAAAAAAGGTATTTTTAAGAGCTATTCTTCTAATATAAGAGGGGAATAGAATGACCAAAAAGCGAAATTATTACACTGCATCAAAAAAATCAAA
>NZ_RZGQ01000182.1 GCF_003989735.1 Legionella sp. km772
GGAAAATCAAATAATCACTATAAAGATCAAGCATATCCATTTAATTCCCTCCCTAAAATTAAGGGCGGAATTCTAATGCTTTTTAGTCAAACTACAAGTTTATGTGCGTAACATGAGTTAGAAATAATTCAATTGGAAAATGTTTTAAAATTTGCGCCAGGATTCTTATATTGGAAAGATCTTAATAGCGTATATTTGGGGTGTAATGACGAATTTGCTCGGCTGGCCGGATTAAATGATAGGCGACTCGTCAAGGGAAAAACCGATTTTGATCTTATATGGAAGGACAGAGCAGCCAGTTATGTGGCAATAGATCAGGAGGTCATGCGCTCAGGTGTGGCTCAATTAAATCACATAGAAATAATAGTTATTACCAATGACAAAACCATAACCGCTATCACCAATAAAGTTCCATTAAGGGATCAAAACAATCAAATTGTAGGCATCATAGGCATAACAACTGATATCACTCATCAAAAGGAAATTGAATCAGCATTGAGTGTTGCCAAGTTACACGCTGAAATGGCGAATAAGGTCAAAAGTGAATTCATAGCCAACATGAGCCACGACATCAGAACGCCACTGACCGGGGTGATAGGAATGTCAGAGATCCTGGAGCAAACCTTGGAAAATCCCGAAGCACGAGAAAGAGCACATATGCTGCATAACAGCGGAGAAGAATTGCTGCACATGTTGAATGACATCATTGACGACGTCAAAGCAGATCATACAGGAGAGCAAGAAGTTCAGGAATCCGCTTTTGAATTGAAGCACTGCATAGAAGAGTTAATTCGTCTGGAGTCACCGGCAACAACCTTGAAAGGACTGGGCTTAAATGTCTCGATAGCGTCTAATGTACCGCAGTACATTAGAAGTGATCGCAGGAAAATTCATCGTATTTTGCTGAATTTGTTAGGCAACGCGATAAAATTCACTCAATCTGGTTCCATTACTCTGGGTATAGAGTGCTTGTACCATGAGGGCGACAATGTGCATTTAAAATTCAGTGTGTCGGACACCGGTATAGGCATTCCAGAGGAATTACAAGGCCAAGTATTTCAACGATTTTTCAAAGTCAGCTCATCATATAAAGGCATTTACGCAGGTCATGGCCTTGGATTGCACATTGCACAAACCTACGTCACTTTACTAGGTGGTCACATCACTCTAACCAGCACAGTGGGAGTGGGAACGACTTTTAATTTTGATGTGCTCTGTGTTGAGGGTAAGCCACCTAAGGCTCTGGAGAAACAATCATCATCTACTTCTTTCTCACTAAATCCAACTAGTGAGGCTCGGCATTTGCTGTTAATAGAAGATAATTTAGTTGCATTGAAAACACTGGAAGCCATGATGCAAAAAAATGGCTATACCATCACCTCAGCCATGAGCGCTGAAGAGGCATGGGAATTGTTGCAACATCAAACCGTTGATGTCATTGTCACCGACATAGGTCTACCCGGGATGTCAGGTACAGAGTTTAGCAAGCTGGCGCGGGAGAGCCAGTTAAACATACCTATTATCGGTCTAACAGGCCACGCGAGAATTGCGGCGCTGCAAGTATGTCTTGATTGCGGGATTAATGAAGTATTAAGTAAACCCGCAGAACCAGAGATTTTACATAGACTGATACAAGAGTTAACGCACTCCGCCTCACGACGCATAAAACCAAAGGAACAACAGACAGCCAAAACACTCTTGGGCTTAGATTTACCAGAGGTAGAAGAAGAGCTTTTTCAACTCGAAGCACTGCCTTTGTTCAACGAGGAGTCTGCCCTGCAACAAATCCCTGATAGATCTTTACTTATCTCCCTTTTAAAGACTTACTTGTCTGATGCTATACAGCAGGACATCACTGAGATGCAACATTGCCATGAAAAGGGTCTATGGGAAGAAATCGAAAAGCTTGCCCATAAAATCAAAAGTGGTGTCACCTATCTTGGAACCAGAAGAATGCATATCGCCTGTCAGTATCTTGAGCGTTATTACAAAGTCGGGCACAGGGACCTTTTAGAGCAACTTTACCGGCAGCTAATTCTTGTAAATAACCAAACCATCCAAGAGTTGACACGTTGGCTTGATGAGCAGAACTAATCCACCCACCGTTAATATAGTTTTCAAGCTTCAATTAGAGAAGGTACTAGACTCGCTCATGGTATCGTATCAGTGACAAGTCCGAGTATCTGCCCAATTAATGTCAATTTGAATCTATCATCTAAGGCATGCTCTATGTCCTTAATCACACCATCGGCCTCATGTAAATCTCTTAAAGAATAGCCAACAGTTATGTGGGGATAAAAATGATTGGGATCCCATGCATTTTTATCCCCGCCATTTTTGACAAATTCTTCATAAATTTTGTGTCGAATTTTCAATAGGTTAGTTGATTTAATGATAATAAAATAGGTTTCTTCCACCCTATTATTAATCGGTAATGAGCCTTTACCTAAGCCCAACACATTCAAATCTGAATCCTGAATATAATTCTGCACTGCAATTTCTTCCATTCTATCGATGCTGATAAATGGTTTTAAGATATAAGTATATTCCGGCGGGGTTATCACCGTAATGTGGGCCTCACCATTTTTATTCCACTCGGTAAAAAAACGCAGTGGGTAGTGCAAATATAGAGAAAGCCTATCCCTAATTGCTTTCACTGGTATATGCTGAATATTCATCGCAAGCGCAGTATCAAAAGCCCCCTCTCCACGATGAGATTCAAAAGATAAACTGTCATTTAAATAAATACTTTTCGATAAAGGTAGCTCGATGGTTGCGCATGCATTACTAAGGGGAAGTAAGATCAAAAGAAAGATTGTTTTCCACATTTTTAAGACCCTAAAAATTTAGATATATAGTTATATTGCCATGTATTTATGATTGCAAATAATAATAATTTTAAATTTGGTTATTTATCCTGAATACCCTGTTGAGGATTTACAAAAAAATCTGGACGAATGGATTTATTATTATAATAATGAACCTAATCCTCAGGGAAAAATTGATAGCCCTAAATTCGACTTAACAGATTTCTAAAAAATCGGTATGTTAGATCTATTTTGAACTAGTACTTCTCAAATTAAAAAAAGGATTTCAAATGTCTTTATTTTTACTTATACAAATTATATTCATGGCAATTGGCATTATCTTTCTAGGAATTGCATTAAATATGCTTCGTCCACGAGAAGAAGAGCAAGCCCGGGTTCGTGATTTATTTCTTCTTTATTTAATTATAGGGATTGTTCTTATTTTTTTCCCTTTTATACTCGAATACACTGGTTTAATAATAAGATAAGCAATATCAAATCATCCTCATGGAGGATTAGCTCTTTCCATAGCGTTCGATCTGCTCAATGTTTAGTTCGATGGTTCTACATATCACATCCAGATTAAGACCTGTATCACAGACATTAAAGGGCTCCTCTAATTCCTCGGAAAGTATTTCTAAACCTAATAAAATATAAATCATCATTAGCATCATTGGAACGATTAAGAGGCCGAAGGTATTTAGCCAGCCAAAAGGAAACATTAAGGCGTAGAAAAGTAAGGCTTGTTTAACAAAATAAGCAAAAGCTGGAGGCATTCTTGTATTAGCAATACGCTCACATCCCCCTATCATATCGATTAGATTAGCTACATGGGACTCTAAAAGAGCACATTGTTGCATTCTATCTAAACTACCATCACGAAAACTATTAATAATACCGTACATACGCTGGGTTATCAGAACGACGGGGCTTATATTCTTATCACTTTCTAAGCCTAAATCTTTTAACTCTTTTTCCCAAAGACCACTATCTTTACGCAAATTAGCTTTAATAATAATTGGTAATTTACTCAGTAAGCGATAAAAATCAGGATAGTTTTCTAGTCCAAAATAAGTATCAAATTTTAGTGCTAAATTCCTACTGTTATTAACAATTGCTCCCCATAAGGTTCTCCCCTCCCACCAACGAGAATAACTGGAGTTCACACGAAAGCTGATTATAATGGTTAAAATAAAACTGAAAATAAGATGAAATTGACCTAAATTGTGGCGCGTTATATGTGGAAAGACTACAACTACAATTATTTCATACAAGGAGATTACTACCATTATAGGTAATAATTTCCGAAATACCCTTTCCTTATAAAATAAGAACAAATGAGGAACCCACGTTAAAAGGTTGTATGTTTTTTTAGCCATGGATAATCTATTTTCCTTATAAATAGTATGTACACAACGACCTATATTAATAGTACATGATATTAGGCCTTATTACATCTAAAAGTAGTTTATCTCCTTAGTTCTTACCGTAGTTACCCTAGATTTAAAATGAACTCATTTAATTTATACTGACATGAGCTAAACTACTGATTAGCGCCATTACTACTAATTTACTGAATACCAGGAAACATGTCGATGCATAAGGAAGGTTATGAATAACTCAGAAGCAAGAGTTAAAAAAGTATTTGACTGTTGGATGCAAGACAGAATTTCTACTCAAGCTGCAGCACTAGCTTATTACACTATTTTTTCTTTAGCGCCAATTATATTAATTTGTATCTCTATCATAGGGATTGTCTATGGGAAGGAAGCCGCCCAAGGACAAATATTAGCTCAAATAAAAGGTTTAATTGGTACGGAAGCTGCTCGACAAGTACAAGAAATAATAGTTGGAGCAAATAAACCCATTACGGCTTGGTGGGCAAGGATAACAAGCGTCATAGTGTTATTGTTTTCTGCATCAGGAGTATTCAGCGAAATTCAAACGGGATTAAATTTGATTTGGGGTGTAAAAGCTAATCCAAATAAGGGATGGCTGGGAATTGTTAAAGCACGCTTTTTTTCTTTCGTCATGGTTTTCGGTGTTGCTTTTTTATTATTAGTTTCTCTTATAATCAGTGCTTTGATTAGCCTGTTTAGCAGCTACTTAAACCCGTTTATCGGCAATAATATTCTTATTGACTCATGTTACGCACGGTCAATTTTAAGCTGCCATATTTTTAAGCTCCTGCCAAGCAATCTGGTTCGCTCTAAGAATCAATTTGTACTTAATAGCAAAGTGATTTAAATGAGTTTTT
>NZ_RZGQ01000183.1 GCF_003989735.1 Legionella sp. km772
GCATCATCATACTATCAAAGTTCCTATCGCGGGAGAGGGGGTAGATCGAAGTGAAATTAAAAAATCTGTGACCAATTCAAAATAAAATCTTGTCTATAAAAACTTCAGGGACGTTGCCTATTACAGTCTCAATTCCTTTATCGATTATTGCCTCAACGACGCTACTGTCTGCCCTAGGTGAAACTATTAATATTATGACCTTAGGCGGATTAGCGCTCGCGGTGGGAATTTTAGTAGATGATGCGACGGTTGCTATTGAAAACATCAACTGGAATTTAGAGCAAGGAAAGGAAGTAGAAGAGGCTATTTTAGATGGCGCGCAACAAATCGCCATCCCCGCACTCGTATCAACTCTATGTATTTGTATTGTATTTATCCCCATGTTCTTTATTGGCGGAGTGGCTCAATTTTTATTTGTACCGATGGCTGAGGCGGTAATTTTTGCCATGCTGGCCTCTTATCTATTATCCAGAACCCTAATTCCTACACTGGCTAAATACCTTCTTAAACCCCACAACCACCATAAAGAAGAACCAAATCCTAATTGGTTTAAACGCTTTAATCTTGCTTTTGAACGAAAATTCGATCGCTTGCGTGACCATTACTACAATGGCTTAACTTGGGTCCTAGCCCACACTCGATTTTTTATTACTAGCTTTTTAGTATTCATTGCGGTGTCATTAATTGGCTTATGGCCTTGGTTAGGCTCTGATTTTTTCCCCAAAGTAGATGCGGGGCAATTAAAACTACACATTCGAGGTCCTATCGGCATGAGGATTGAAGAAACTGCGCGCTTAGTCGATCAAATTGATCACGAAATCAGGCAAATCATTCCCGCCGATGAACTAGAGGGGATTATTGACAATATTGGCTTACCTATTAGCGGGATTAATATTTCCTATAATAACTCCGCACCAGTGGGCGCCTCGGATGCTGATATTTTAATCTCCTTAAAAGAAAATCATAAACCTACGGCGGACTATGAACAAGCCTTAAGGGAGAAACTCAATAAAAAATTTCTGAATGTCAGTTTTGCCTTTCTTCCTGCTGATATTGTAAGCCAAATTATCAATTTTGGGCTTCCCTCTGCCGTGAGCGTCCAGGTCATCGGTTTTAATCAACAAGCAAACGCTGAATATGCTGATAAATTATTACCGCATTTAAAAGCCGTACCAGGCTTAGTCGATGTCCGTATTCGTCAAGCAAGCTATCCCCAACTCCTCGTTGATGTAGATCGCTCTAAAGCCATGGAGCTAGGCCTAACTCAAGCTAACGCCGCCTCCAACCTCTTAATTTCACTTTCTGGAAGCTTTCAAACCGCCCCTACATTTTGGTTAAATCCACAAAATGGCGTTTCTTATCCTATCGCCATCCAAACACCCCAGTATCGCTTACAATCCTTACAAGATTTAAATAATACACCAATGGTAAGCTTGACCTCGACTGTACCCCAACAAATCTTAGGCGCTATATCGAAGGTGACCCGTACGTCTGGTCCTGCCGAAGTAACCCATTATAATGTGCAACCAGTAGTAGAGCTTTATGCTACAATCCAAGGCACTGATCTAGGGTCTATCACTAAAGCCGTCAATAAGATCCTGGCTGATACTAAGAATGAATTACCCAAAGGAACCACCGCAGTTATCCGAGGGCAAATCCAAACCCAACAACAAGCGTTCCAAGGTTTATATTGGGGACTCTTATTTTCTATTGTTCTTGTTTATTTATTAATTGTAATTAATTTTCAATCCTGGACCGACCCTTTTATCATTATTACCGCCCTCCCCTCAGCTCTAGCAGGGATTGCTTGGATGTTATTCTTTACTAACACAACGGTAAGTGTACCCGCACTTACCGGGGCGATTATGTGTATGGGTGTGGCCACTGCTAATAGCATTTTAATTATCAGCTCAGCCCGACAAAACCTCCAAGAGAGCAAGGATCCATTAAGCGCGGCCTTATCCGCTGGAAAAGCACGCTTACGTCCCGTATTAATGACTGCACTTGCCATGATTATCGGTATGCTGCCGATGTCTTTAGGCCTTGGTGATGGAGGTGAACAAAATGCCCCCTTAGGTCGAGCAGTTATAGGTGGTTTATCCTTTGCAACGATAACTACCCTATTTTTTGTCCCCACTGTTTTTTATGTGATTCACAATCGTAGGCACCGCGCGCAGCAAAGGAAAGACCATGTCTAAAACCATTCACTCGCATTTAAAAAAAATCCCAAAACCATTAATTATCATTCTAAGTGTAGTTTTAATCTTTCTGCTGCTTAACATCGGTTTTCGTATTTATGCGGCGATGCATCTAAAACAGCAAACAATTAACAATGAGCTTCCTTCGGTTGCCATAATTACCGCAAAATCAATTGGCGGCACCGAACAATTTATTTTACCGGGTAATGTTAAAGCGTGGCATGAGGCAACTATCTACGCGCGCACGAATGGCTATATCAAAAAATGGTATGTGGATATAGGGAGTAAGGTAAAAAAGGGCGATTTACTGGCCCTCATTGAAACACCAGAGTTAGATGCCCAATTAAAGCAGGCCCAGGCGGATCTCAATACCGCCATTGCCAATAATAAACTCGCACAAATTACCTCCAAACGGTGGAGAAACTTAGTAAAAACCCAATCAGTTTCTCAACAAGAGGTAGATGAAAAAGTAAATAATGCTGCCGCTCTTGAGGCTTTAGTTATTGCAGCACAGGCTAATGTGAATCGCCTTACGCAACTAGTAAATTTTGAGCGGGTAATCGCCCCTTTTGACGGCATAATTACTGCTCGCCATACCGATCTAGGTGCCTTAATTGATCAAGGGAGCACAGGTAATGTTCCTCTTTTTGAAATCGCCCAAATTAATCCTTTAAGGGTGTATGTAAAAATACCCCAAAACTATTCTTCCAGTATCACACCTAAGATGACTGTTCGTTTAAAATTCGCGGAACATCCCGGTAAAGAATTTTCAGCTCAACTTATTGAAACAGCCCATGCCATTGATCCGCAAACCCGTACCCTATTAGCGCAATTTAAAGTAAATAACGATCGCGAACTTCTCCTCTCGGGGGGATACACTGAGGTATTATTCACATTAAAAATGCCGCCCAACGCGATTCGGATCCCAGTCGAGGCGCTCTTGTTTCAAGCAGCAGGAATGCAAGTTGCCATTTTGGATAAAAATAATCGAGTTCAATTACGTTCCATTAACATTACTCGTGATTTTGGCGATGAAGTAGAGATCAGAACCGGGGTCAAACCAGGGGAAAAAGTGATCTTATACCCTCCAGATTCAGTACTTAATGGCGAAGAGGTGCGAGTTTCCCCATGAGAAAATTTATTGCTTTAGGTCTAATTTCCTCTACTTTAATGAGTTGTTCTCTGGCACCGAAGTACCAACGGCCAGTCATGCCTATCCCAGAGCATTTTAAAGAAGCAACAACAGAAACGCTATGGATTCCAGCTAAAACGATAGCACCGGCAACAACGCTTGCTCCTTGGTGGCAAAGTTTTCAAGATCCCACTCTTAATCGATTAGAAGAACAGTTAACGCTCGCCAACCAAGATGTACGGGTTGCTTATTTCCGTTATGAACAAGCAAGAGCTTTAGTACAAGTAGCTCGAGCGCGTTTTTTCCCTACTATTTCGGGTATCGGAAATGCTGATCGTCAACAAACCTCGACCACGATAGCCAATCCCTCATCAAACCCGCTTTATAACAACTTTCTTCTAGGGACTGATCTAAGTTATGAGGTCGATGTTTGGGGAAGTATCCGCAATGCGGTAGCTAAAAATCAAAATTTAGCCCGAGCAAGTGCGGCTGAATTGGCAGCTATATCATTGAGCTTACATGCTGAATTGGCAAGTGATTATTTCACCTTAAGAGGCTATGATGAATCGCAACGGATTTTAAATACTACGGTTGCCGCTTATGAGCGAGCTTTATTTTTAACTACAAAGCGCTACCAAGGCGGTGCATCGCCTGCTGAAGATGTAGATAATGCCCAAGCCCAATTAGAAAATGCAAAAACCTTAGCGGCAGATATGCATCTAAAACGCTCACAATTAGAACATGCTATCGCCGTATTAGTTGGTGAAATCCCGAGTAATTTTGCTTTAGCGCCGGCTAAATTGCCCATTCATGTCCTAAAGATTTCGCCTAATATGCCCTCCACCCTACTAGAACGCCGGCCAGATATTGCCGCGGCTGAGTTTAAGGTGAAGGCTGCAAATGCCAATATAGGTATTGCACGCGCGGCCTTTTTCCCGGCATTTAATTTAACGAGCGTTATTGGTTTCCAAAGCCAAGTTTTATCTAACCTGTTATCCAAACCAAGTCTTTTTTGGTCCTTAGGGCCGGTTTCCGCATTAAGTGTGGCTCAACCCGTAGCGTCCGTAACCCTTTTCGATGGAGGCCGTTTATTCGGTTTATTAAGACAAGCCAAAGCGAGCTATTATGAAACTGTTGCCTCTTATCGCCAGACCGTATTAACCTCTTTTCAAGAAGTAGAAGATGCCTTAATTGCTATACGGCAATTAGATAAAGAAAAAATCAGCCAAAGCGCAGCCAGCAAAGCTGCAAACCGCGCCTTGCAACAAGCCAATAATCGCTACCGCGGTGGCATCGCCACCTTTTTGGATGTGGTCGTAGTAGAGAATATCGCCTTACAATCGGATCTTGCACGAGTCAATGTGAGCACCAAAAGACAGATTGCCAGTATTCAATTGATAAAAGCCCTAGGAGGTGGTTGGGCCAGCTACCCTCATCCCAAAGTGAAAAAATCAAACCAGAAGGCGGATTGAAAATGCCCCCTAATTGCCCAGCAGAGGCCTTAAGGAAGAAGCAAATAACTAGGTTCCAGGCTAATGCAAGCCATCTAAGCCATGCGAGAGGCTCAGTGACTCAAGTTTAGCGTGCGATCAACCTGAGGGCTACCCAGGGCCACCTCATGAAAAAAATCTAGCTTAAATCGGTAAATAATGAGAGGCTAGCTTCATTTAAATGGATATAGGAATGAAGCTGGAAGAAGGATTTTTAGATTTTTTTATTTCACT
>NZ_RZGQ01000184.1 GCF_003989735.1 Legionella sp. km772
CAAGTGAAATAAAAAAATCTAAAAATCCTTCTTCCAGCTTCATTCCTATATCCATTTAAATGAAGCTAGCCTCTCATTATTTACCGATTTAAGCTAGATTTTTTTCATGAGGTGGCCCTGTTTTGCTGTAGGTTTACGGGTTAACTTTGGCGGCTCTAATGCACCGAAAAATACCCTCGAATACCGAATGACTACGCCTATTATTCGCCATGCAGCAAGACAATCCTATGGTGAGGCAGAACCAAGTCGCCAGGCTTTTGTTGTCAGCGGGCCTTCTGTTATTTCTGGTGAAAACATTTGGTTCTTTAGCCCGAATGGAGCCTATCCTGCCGGTGCTGCCACTACTTGGGCAGATTGTACAGCAGAGCATCCTTGTTCAACCATCAATACACCTACTGCAGCGAAGATCGCTCTATTAGATCCTAATGCTAAGTTTTATTTTGAATCAGGAACTTATCTCATTCCCCAAGGAAGTCCACGCTGGGCTAATTTACAAAATGGTCAGACTATTTGGGGGCGCAATACGGGTTGGTTGACCCCTGCGGTGGGTAGTGCAAGACCTTTAATTCAAGGAGGCTTAGTATGGGGAAATCAGGCTACTAACACCATTGCAAACGGAGAGGCTCATAATATTCGCGTATTAAATAATAATCAAATCACACCCCAAAGTGTTTTTGATTATGCTGTAGGGGGTGGAGTATATGGCTTAGCAGCCACTGGAAATTTAAAAGTCGAAAATAGCCAAATTGATTCGGTAGCTACGAGTAATAACATTAGCGCGGTAAGTATTGCAGCAAATACAGCTCGGGTTGAAAACACAGTAATTAATGCAACGAGTCATGGACTAGGAAATATTGATAATCCTGATGATGGACCAAGAGTAGGAGCTGACGCAGTAGGTGTTTTTACTGTTAATCAATTAACAAGTTTAAAAGATTCAATAATTAATGCTGAAACAACTGGAAATGTTAATAACAATGGTAGGGCTAGTGCATTCGGGGCCTTGTCACAAGAAAGTACGCTTAATGTAAATCATTCGACGGTGAGTGCAACTTCAAGAGGCAATGTCACAACAGGGGCTGCTATTGCAGAAGGATTAACTAATTCAAAGGGTAAACTACTCGTTAGAAATAACACCATTATTAATGTAAACACCTATGGAAATGTAAATGGTACAAATACAGCAAATGGTTTTACTTCCGCTGTAGGAGTTGATTCGAATCAAGCTGATGTTCAAAATACAACCGTAACGGTGAGCACACATGGCGATGTGATTTATGGTCAAGCCATTGCATTTGGCGTTGTAGGCGGAACTAATGCGGAAGGAAATATTGTTATTCCCGGCACTGCAGTTGTAGAACACTCTACAATAAGTGTATTAAGTACTGGAAAGGCGGGGCAAAATGCCGGCGTGTTTGCTCAAGGTGTGCGCTCAAGTACTGATTTAACAGTTAAAAATTCTCATGTTACAGCCATAACCAGCGGTTCTACTCAAGATGATGGAGCTGCTAACGTCACTGCAGTAAGAGCATTTGGCAAAGCCACAGTAACTAACTCTACAATTAATGCGGAATCATTTGGCACTGCCAGTAGTGGGATCGTTACTAGTACAGCTATTTTAGGTGGTAATGGCGTCATATCGCAATACAATACTGTAAGCTCTCGAACTCACGGAGATGCCTCTGATTTTGGAACTGCTCAAGCAATAGGAATTCAAGGACAAAGTACAACTCTGGTTGAACATACCGACATTACTGTGGAAGAATTCGGTAATGTCGCAGGTAATTCAAATGCAACTAGTTTGGGCATCTTAGTGCAAAATGGGAACCAGCTGACCTCAAAAAACAACATTATCACCGTCCGTACTCATGGTGATGCTGATGCATCAAGCGCTCAAGCTTTAGGAATTCAGGCCACAGGAAATGGTAACTCCATTGTAATTGAGAAGACTGTAGTGGACGTTTTAGCGGAGGGCACAGCAACCAATGGTGGGTCTGTAGATGTGTGGGGCGTTCGAGCTAATCAAAATGGTACTATTCTATTCCAAGGAACTGGGTTAAGTCGGGTCACAGCGATATCAACTACTGGTAATGAGTTGGCGGTGCTAGCGGTAGGAGGTATCAATAATTCGAGCACGCCAAAAGCCCAATGTTCTACGGATGGCGTTAACTACACTGATTGTTAATAAATGATGAGATCTTGTTGTAAAAAAACAAGATCTCATAAGTGGTAAAAGTGCTTTTCCTATTCGAACTTATTAATGATAAACTGCTACTTTTGTATAAGGAAAGTTAGTAGATGACTGATGAGGAAGTGCTGCATAAAATCGAGGCGCTTAAAGAGTTAATAAGAAGCTACGATCATCATTATTATGTTTTAGATGAACCTTTAGTGCCTGATATCGAATACGATCGCCGTTTTCGAGAACTACAAGCGCTAGAGCAAGAAAACCCTCATTTAATTAGCTCAGATTCACCTACGCAACGTGTTAGTGGTAATCCCTCTGAAGCCTTTATGCCAGTTGCGCATCGTCAACCTATGTTATCTTTGTCTAATGTGTTTACCGAAGAGGAATTAGCCGCGTTTATCAAACGTGCGCGCGATAAACTCGATGAATCGAATCAAGAATTAGTCTTTACTTGTGAGCCTAAATTAGATGGTTTAGCGGTAAATCTTACCTATGAGCAGGGTATTCTAGTCCATGCCGCCACCCGAGGGGATGGGGCGGTAGGGGAAAATATTACCGCAAACATTAAAACGATTAGTTCAATACCTTTAAAACTTCGCAGCTCTAATCCACCGGCATTTATTGAGGTACGGGGAGAGGTTTATATCCCTAAAGCTGATTTTGAGGCATATAATGATAAAGCCCGACTAACTGGTGAAAAAGTTTTTGCTAATCCACGTAATGCTGCGGCGGGAAGCCTGCGTCAATTAAATCCAATGATTACCGCAAGCCGTCCCTTGGCCATTTATTGTTATGCAATTGGTGCTTACGAAGGACCTCCGTTACCGGATAGTCATTGGGAGCAATTAGAGCTACTCAAAGGTTACGGTTTTCGGGTTTCCTCTGAAACGCGATTAAAAAAAGGGATAAACGGCTGTCTAGAGTATTATCAAGACATGGCAAAACGTCGGGCGAATCTCCCTTTTGAGGTTGATGGGGTAGTTTATAAAATTGACGCGATTCATTTACAAAAAGAATTAGGCTATGTTTCCCGCGCCCCGAGGTTTGCTTGCGCACATAAATTCCCTGCCTCAGAAGAAATGACCCGTCTATTAGCAGTTGATTTTCAGGTAGGAAGAACCGGTGCTTTAACGCCAGTGGCACGTTTAGAGCCCGTGAGTGTGGCTGGAGTGACTGTAAGTAACGCAACCTTACATAATTTAGATGAAATTGCCCGCAAAGATATCCGTATCGGTGATACGGTAATTATTCGTCGCGCAGGTGATGTGATACCGGAAGTAGTCTCAGTTATTTTAGAACAGCGTCCGGCAGTGACTAGGTCCATTGAATTACCTCGTCATTGCCCAATTTGCGGCTCCGATGTAGTAAGAGAAGAGGGCGAAGCCGTAGCCCGTTGTGTAGGTGGCTTGTTTTGTAAGGCGCAATTAAAGCGCATGATGTGGCATTTTGCTTCTAGAAAAGCTATGTACATTGAGGGATTAGGCAGTGGCTTAATTGAGCATCTGGTTGATGCAGGCTTAGTGCGTCATTTGCCCGATCTCTATAAATTAGATCTAAACACCCTGGCAAATTTAGAACGAATGGGAGAGAAATCGGCTACTAATCTTTTAAATGCCCTAGAGCAAAGTAAAAAAACAACCTTTAATCGTTTTCTGTATGCTTTAGGTATTAGAGAAATTGGTGAAGCTAGCGCCCGAACTTTGGCTGATCATTTTATCACTATCTCAGCCATCCAAGCTGCAACCGTCGAGGACTTGATGTCGCTCAATGATATTGGACCTGTGGTCGCCGAACATGTCGTTCATTTCTTTTCTCAACAACACAATTTAGAGGTGATCAAAGAGCTACTGGATTTAGGGATTCATTGGCCGGAAGTAGAAAAAAAAGAGCTAAATAAAAATCATCCTTTGTTTGGAAAAACAGTGGTTCTAACCGGCAGCTTAAAAACTATGGCAAGAGATGAAGCGAAGGCAAAACTATTGGCTTTAGGAGCTAAAGTAAGTGGAAGTGTTTCAGCGAAAACGGATTATGTTTTTGCTGGTAGTGATGCAGGTTCTAAATTAGCTAAAGCTCAAGATTTAGGGGTGTCGGTATTCGATGAGGAACAAATGTTAGTATTTTTAAATACTCATTGATAAGGCTAGGACAACGTTAAAAAATAAGCGACCTACCTAATCGCGTATATGGATTAGGTAGGCTTCAATATTTATCTCGCAAAGGACATCGAAGGAGAACTGTCTTCAGAAACCAATTCGACTATACTGGCAATGGGTCGGGTAACTAGTGAAACCGTACTTAGCAGTATATTCATAAATTGCGCAATAATTGCAGAGCCGATATGTGAAACATTTTCGCTAAACTCGTCTAACTCTCTGCTGGTTTCTTTATCAATAAGGCTGTCTGATTTTTGTTGGTTTAAGGTCCAGACATAAGCTGCTTTTAATAAAGAGGCTAAAGCATTCACTAAACGAATAGAGACATCAATCGCAAAGATTGCATCTAAAACAAAGTAATCTAATAAAGGAGTTCCTACATAGGCTACATAATCGGATTTTTTATGTTTAGTTTTTTGAATGGGTTGAAACATGGAGTGCAAGCGATGCGCCGTTGATTCTAAAGGATCACGAACTAAAATGGGATTTAAAATTTTTGCCATAATTATTTCCTATAACGCTTAAAATTGGGGCCAGTATAGTTTATTCATGTTAACTCATGTTACGCACATAAACTTGTAGTTTGACTAAAAAGCATTAGAATTCCGCCCTTAATTTTAGGGAGGGAATTAAATGGATATGCTTGATCTTTATAGTGATTATTTGATTTTCC
>NZ_RZGQ01000185.1 GCF_003989735.1 Legionella sp. km772
AAAATCAAATAATCACTATAAAGATCAAGCATATCCATTTAATTCCCTCCCTAAAATTAAGGGCGGAATTCTAATGCTTTTTAGTCAAACTACAAGTTTATGTGCGTAACATGAGTAATAAGTTAAAAAATATTTTAAATAATTTGGTTCATACCATGTTTGAGCGTTCACAAGTACAAGTGCGCATTATTCGGACGATGGGGAATATTTCTTCCGTTTTTGGAGCCTTAGGAACCCTCATGAGTATTATCATGGCCATCTCGCATTCTTATAATGAAAGCAGTCAGTTACTCAATGCGATTGCGCAAGCTCTAGTTCCCTTGGTGTATGGGCTGGTATTTGCCTATTTAATTTTCAAACCAGCTGCTCGTAAATTAGAACAAAAAAATGAAATGCGTCGTTTTCGAAATCAATTACTGAGTTGTGGTTTTGTCATGCTTTCTGACAATTGCAGTGCCTTAGAGATTCAAGATACCTTAAATAGCTTTTTAGACCCTGAACGTCATTTCCACATAGTTAAAAGAGTTTGAGTTATAATTCGACTTTCTCTGATAGCTAAACCACTTCAGGCGACGGGCATCACTGATTTATAACGTGTATAAATATCCGTTAACCGGCTGCCTTGGTCGTCTTGTAAGGCTTCTCGCTCATCTTGGGAAAAGACAATATTTTTTTCATTATTTAATGCTTTAAAATATTTATCAGCAGAACGTAATTTAGTAGCTTTAGAATATCTTCCAAAAATGCTAAATAGTGCGAGTTCACCTTCACGAGCAGCGATGTACTTGGCTGCTTCATTTTTTCCGCGTTCTTGTAAAGCCAGATTCCTTGAGGTTTTTAAAAAGGCGTTATCATTAATCCATGATTGGTTTGCCGCATTTTCAATGTTATCCAATAAATAAAAACCGATAATGAGTTGACGTTTAGTTTTTGCACCTATTAGTCCCATATCATTAAATTGTTTTAATCCTTTGTCAGCTGATTTAACCACTTCCAGTACCTGGCTAGTCGGCTCGACTAACTCAATGGCCGAAGTTAGCTCAGAGCTAAGTAGTAGCTTTAATTGCTTAGTACCACATGCATTAATGCTAGTTTTTAATAGTTTAGCGATATCTACAAAGAACAATTGTTGGTGATATTCTGCTATTAATTGGATAGTCTCGGTTGGCCGCTCCAATAACATCTGTAATAAACTTTTTTCCGCGCAGCGTTCTTCATCGGTGGTATCAATCCTTTGTTCGATGGCAGTCTTTAATAATGCTAATAACTCTGCACTGAGGCCTGCATTAGGGGTCAAGCTATGTTGAAGATAGCAAAAACAAATCATTACCTGATAAAGGGAACTCATTAAACAATGAAGTCGTTCCCCATTTTTTAATCTTTTAGCACTCGAGATATTCTCTTTAATTAAATTTAAATAATAATCGCTCTTGGGGCCTTCGCGAAAAGGTGGATAGCCTAAGGGACGAGTGGTGCTTTGCAAGAGGTGGAGAAAAATCTGAATATTAAAATGTGGGTATTTATCGCTTACCTGTTTATCTAATGCTGCCAAAATTTCCTTATCATATAACATAGTTCACCTGTTTTCTAAAAGCCAAGTAAAATTGTTTTTCCTTCTTCAACATAACAGGTATTTTTTCAAAAAAATATAGTCATCATGTGTTTTTTATCGACTAATTGTTATTTAACTTTTTATAAAGTCTCATAGCAAGGAATAAAGAGTAAAATCCTCACTTATTAATTAAAATTCTTTCATATGTTATGATGATTTAAAAAATTAGCGGTTTACTCAATAACCATTTGATTAAAAAGAGATAAATGACTATGAAAGAACGACAAGAAAAAAACACCGCGGCTATCATTAAAGCCATTGGCGCTCTTGAAAAAATTACTTATGATGCTGTTGCTGCATTAATTCCTAATTTGCTTGCTGATAAAAGTTTAGAATTAGATGCCTCAGCTTATACCCCGGCCAACCTTGAATCAAAATACGGTGTAGGACGCTATCTCATTTATGATCATAAAGATCTAGACAATCCTTTTTCAATTTGGGCTTTTGCTTTTGCGCCGCAACAAAAAACAAGTATTCATGATCATAAATACCGAGGAACGGTTAGTGTATTACAAGGAACTTTATCTGAAAAATTTTATACGCCCGTGGATGATAGAAGTGCCATCTTGTCTGCCCGTTATGATCGCTATAGATTTCATATGAACCAAGATAATGTCACAGAGAGTCCGTCTAAAGCGCATCAGCTAAAATACCGTAAAAAAATGGCCGAACCGGGAACAGTAGCCGTCAGCATTCATATTTATGAAATGCCTGCACATAAAAAAGACAGTGAGGAGCAGAACCGAAATTTATTAAGTATTTTTGCCAAAAAACCCAGTGAAAAAATTAAACCTGATTATGAATCACTAGGTTTAAAACCAAGCTTGTAACCGAGTTAAGGGAATAGTAGTATCCGCGCACAATGATGGCTTTCCTGAAGGTCCTTGGCCGCAAGGAATTGCCCAACCTTTATTTTTATGTGCTAAATTTATCTTAATAGAAACAATTTAATCCAAATATCTTATGCAAAAATCACTTACTAGCAATATATTAGAAGAATTAGTTCATGCCGCTGCATTGAATCAAGAAGGCAAAACCGCAGATTACATCCCGGAGTTAGCTAATGTAAATCCAGAGCTAACTGCGATTGCTGTGAAAATAGACAATGAAAGCTTTGCTTATAGCAATGTTTCCCCACCTCCTGCAGTTACTTTGCAAAGCACTGCAAAACTAATTCCCTTAATTGGTCTTCTTGAGGATTTTGGTGAGGAACAATTATTTGAATGGGTTAAGGTGGAGCCTTCTGGGGATGATTTTGCCTCGATAACTCGGTTAGAGCAATTTGGTCCTAAGCCCTCAAATCCCATGCTGAACGCAGGTGCTATTACCTTATGTTCACAAATCCCCGGAACTGGAGAACAGCAATTTGGTTGGTTAGAGCATTGGGTGCAAAAGTTATTTAACCAACGCCTAAGTATTAACCCCTTGGTTTTTGCCTCGGAAAAAAGAACTGGGGATCGTAATCGTTCCTTGGCCTATCTATTAAAAAGTAGGAAAAACCTAGGAACTGATATTACTGAAACCTTGGACTTGTATTTTGCTTTATGTTCTTACGAAGCTACCTTGGAGCAAATGTTGTATCTTCCTTCGCTGCTGGCTAATGGTGGCATTGATCCTGACAGTGGCGCACGAATTATTTCGCGTGAAACCTGTAAGATTACCTTAGCTATTATGGCTACCTGTGGATTGTATGATGAAACGGGTACCCATATGGTTAAAACAGGTATGCCGGCTAAAAGTGGTGTATCGGGGTATACTATTGCGGTTGTGCCTGGGAAGGCAGGTATTGTAGTCTTGAGCCCAAGAGTTAATGCCAAAGGAAACAGTATTCGTGGTGAACTCATGTTAGAAGGTTTAGCGAAAAAAATGGATTGGCATTTTGCTTTGCCTTAATTAAGTTTTATTTAGATCATTTAAAGAATAGGGTACACTGATTTCATTACCACTCACCGAGTTCTCAAATGATTACTTTATATCAATTCCATCGCCTTTGGGGCATAGCGAATGCTAGCCCTTTTTGTATGAAATTGGAAACCTACTTACGTATGGCGAAGCTGTCTTATAAAGTTAAATACATTGATAATCCAAGACAAGCCCCTAAAGGAAAATTGCCCTATTTACAAATTGACGAGCTTGTATTTGCCGATAGTGAGTTGATCATTGATGAGCTTAAACAACGTTTTGGTGATCCTCTTGATAAGGAGTTAACTCCTCAGCAAAAAGCCTTAGGCCATTTAATTGAAACTAGCTTTAATGAACAGCTTTATTGGATTATTCTCTTTTTTCGATGGCAGAACAATGAGGGATGGAAGCGGGTGAAAGAGGATTTTTTTAGTAGACTCCCTACTTTTCCTAAACTATTTGTTCCCTATCTTGTGCGAAAACAAATGCTCGACGCACTTTATGCCCAAGGAATGGGAAGGCATAATAAAGAGGAGATTCTGCATTTAGGCACTAAAACTATTGAAGCGATGGTCGAATTTTTGGGGACTAATGCTTATTTTCTCGGCGATAAAGCCAGCACTGTAGATGCAACTGCGTTTGCTTTTTTAGCGAATATATTATTCCCACCTATGAAAACCCCTTTACAAGAGCTACTCCTAAGCAAAGAAAATATAGTTGCTTATTGCGCGCGAATGAAAAATAATTTTTATCCTGATTTCCAATAAACAGGGTGAATTTATACTTAACTTGGGTTAAAAGTGCTTCATACTCGTGAGCCAAATCTAAGGTTTAGTATTTAGTGTTTAAAAGGCTAATAAACTCACTTTTTCCTTTTTTACTACTGGGTAGCGCTTTCTATATAATCAAGCGGTATAATTGTAAAGCATTTTGATGTAGCCAAACAAAGATGAGCGCTCAATTTCAAGTTAACAAAGAACTCCCTTTGAAGAATCTCCTACTCTCTAAACACTAAAGTTCGTAAAACACCTTTTATTTAATTAGTGCAAATTGATTAGTGATGCGCAACACGCTACAATATACATATGATTAAATCATTTAAACATAAAGGTCTGAGAAACTTCTTCGAGAAAGGGGATTGCTCAGGTATTCAACCAAAACACGATAAGAAATTAAGATTACAATTAACTGCGCTTGATACCGCGACTGTCATCGAAGATATGGATTTACCAGGATATAACCTTCATCCGCTAAAAGGACAAAGAAGGAATTGTTGGTCTATAAGTGTAAATGGTAATTGGCGCATAACTTTTGAATTTGAAGATGGCGATGCCTACATCGTTAATTACTCATGTTACGCACATAAACTTGTAGTTTGACTAAAAAGCATTAGAATTCCGCCCTTAATTTTAGGGAGGGAATTAAATGGATATGCTTGATCTTTATAGTGATTATTTGATTT
>NZ_RZGQ01000186.1 GCF_003989735.1 Legionella sp. km772
CTCTCCTGGCCTATGGACTTGTGGATAAGCCATTCTGAGAGTAAGGTGAATGAACTAACAAACCGGGAATAGCTCTTATTTTTCCTGAATTTTGTTCCAGATCCCCGGACCTAGCTAAATTAACCCAAATCATCGCACCTTGGGTAAAGACCAAGGCCCAAGCTGCACGCATGAGCATGGATTTATAACCATAACGATCTGCTGCGAACCCCCAAATTGGGGTCATAACAATATTGGCTAACATCGGTAGAACCAGACTTAACATACTATAAAAAACGATGTTAGAGGCTAGTGCTCCTTTTTGAGATGCAATCAATAACGACAAAAAGGGATTCGTCATCTCTAAGGCTAAAATCATGAAAAATTGACTTATTAGAATAAAAGACTGTAGCGATTTAGACATCATTTTTACTCAAAGGATTATTAACCACTGAAAATAAATCTTGATCTGGATTGATATGAAGGCGCATGGTTAGTAATGATTTGTGCTGCCAGGGATTAACGAGTAATTGTTGATGATGCCAATGGTAAAGGGTTGCATCTACTTCTGGTTTAATTTCCTCCAGGATTTGCTCTAAAATTAATTTAATTTGTTGCCATAATAGGGCTCTATCTAATTTAAAGTCTACTACTAAACAGTCAATACACGGTGCTAAATTGCTCAGTAGATTTCCATGAATAAATTTATTGCTTAGTTCTTTTAATTCTGTGCAGGTAATAGTGGAATCCGGATGAAGTTTTGGTTTCTCTACTTGGTCATAGAGCGCATGTTGACAAATTTTTATCCCACCGAGATCCCTAATTACAATACCCACGGAGCGATTGTCTTGAATGATAATTAAAGTATTTTGTTGGTGTGCCTCTAAAGCAATTCCATAAACGAGTAATAAATGTAATTGGCTACGCAAAATTTGTCGTGCATAGTTCATAAAATAATTAACTGGGTTGCTAGAGCTTAATTCAATAAGCTCACTCAATAAGAACTTGCTACTTAAGGGAGAGCATTTGAACAAGGCAGCCAAGGGAATTAATTTTTGGTTTAATTGTAGCCATTTTAATGGGTTCTCACGGACAATAAGTGCTAAATGTTTTTTTTCATTTTCTGCAATAGAGGGATGCTTCGCATGGATCCCCGCAAGATCTCGAGCTAAAAATAATTGCTCTTTATAATAGTGATTTTCTGCAAGTAGTCTATTTAACCACTGAGACAAACTAGACGAGTTGGCAACTGATGCAGGTGAGACTGTCCGTAATGAGGAGGTTGTATGAACCCCAACTGCTAATTTTAGATGAGGACTATGGGGGGTAAGGGGCATCATAGTGCGAAACGACATGGAGGGTTTAGTTACTTGAAAAACGGAGTTCACGATAAATTGCTTCTGTTGGACTAGAGGTTCAGCCAAGGTTTTTAATTTATTTGTCCATTGCCAGGGATGAAGGGGCAAGGGATAATATTCGTCAGCTGGTACTCCCTGGGTTCGCAGCGCTTCTCGCCATAGGCTATATTCCTTGGGGAAATGAGTGCTAAATAACCAATGAAAATCCTTACCGGGAGTTGACGTATACGCTAAGGAACGATGCAGAGCTGACCAGGAGAGACTTACCTTAGCATTAAACTCGGGCGAATACTCTAAAATTTCTTGACGACTAAAGCCCATTTTAGCTCTAAAATTAGGATGATAAGGATGCCCAGTACAACCCCATTGCTCTAAAAAGTTAAGCAATTCTTGCGGGGGGAGCCCTTTTAGCCAAGACCACAAATAAGGAGTTTTTTTCGCCTGCTGTTTTAGCATTTTATGCCACTGACATTGGTACGCTAAAGCAAGCGTTTGGTTGATAATACTTTCATTTAATTCATGGTGTAATGTCTTCCAATTTTTGAGTTCCAATTGGTGTTGATAAGAATAAAGCTTTAATTGCTCCAAATAAGATCCTATAGAGGCACAGCTTATTTTTTTATCAATTAAACCTTCCGCAACAGCTGCTCTTTGCAGGCGATGAACACATTGCTGGTAGGACTTAATAAAAAATTGCTGTATTTGTTTGAGGGAAAGACTAATGCCATTATTTGATAGCAAGGTGCGCAATTGGCCGTTCAATTCATCAGTCTGAGTTGTTAATAACATCATTTACATCATCCTCTTTATAGCCATTATATCAAATGAGAACTATTCTCATTTGAAATATAATCGATAATGATTATCATTTGCAATATAAAAAGCGGATTTTTTAAACAAAATTTAAAAATTAACGACTAGTTGTAAAGCGTAGGTATTTAATATTTTCGAAGTCCCGAATATGGTTTTATTTAAGCCTGAAGCAACATCTTGCTTGGCATATTCATAATCTTTAAAATATTGAAATTGTAAATTAAGGTATTGTTTAGGATAAGCAGCAAATCCCCAACCTATTCGCTGTTTAGGTATTCTTAAGGCTAGGGCTTCGTAAGAATAATCATAAAGTCCTATTAGTTTCACCGGCCTATTTTTAAGCATGATAGTGTAGGTTGTTTGTAGACTAAAAGCATGGGGGGAGGCGCCTGTCCCATCAAAACTAAGTTCTCTCATTAGAAAGGGACGAACTGCACTAACATAGGTTAGATAAAAGCCTATTTTTTGGTAATTTATATTGGCATAGGCAGCGAAACCGGGCACTTTGCTATGAATGCGCTGTTCTAAAAAACCACCAAAACCTTTATTGTATTGAAAAAGTTGACTCTCCGCTAATGAGTATATATAGCTCGCTCCGATATCATAATATTGCTTATGTGTTCCTATATTTAAATTATAAAAAGGCAGGGAATGGGAAGCAATTTTAGAATAAGGAGTGAATAGGGAGACATTTGAATAAAAAGCTGCATCAAAACCAAGAACAGCAGCCGCCTCATTGGTTTGTCCCAGTGCTTTGGTTAGCGGTTTATAAATTAAATCGGTTTTATAGTTTCCAAAGTTAATCCATTTTTTACCGCCATCAAAATACATGTTTGAACCAGGTATTTTAAATTGATTATAAAGTTGATCAAAATAAAGCTGTGGGTTAATAGGGGTGGGAACGGTATTATAAATTAATAAGCTTTTTGCTTTATTCCAGTCATTAAGCATTAATTCCGAGCCCAATTTAACATTGGATAACTGTTGATTAAGTAAATACCGTTCACCTTGAGCTGCTGAATTCGTCGCATTAAAAAATAGATGACCCTCATATGAAAATTGCTTACTCTCTGTATTTAGTGCTTTCGCATAGCTAGTGAAGTTGAACAAGAAAATTAGCGCTGTACAAAAAATTAATCTGATCATTGATGGCGAATGATGATGAACTAGCCACTCATCCTAATTGATAATGATAATCATTATCAATTTAATTTGTGTAAAAATAAATCGTCTTGAAAATAAATTTTTGCTTTATTAGAAATTTATCTTAGAATTTAATTACTTATCTAACTATTTTTTATTATGCCAGGCACAAGTTTATTAACACTTATTGATGATATTTCGAGCGCACTAGATGATGTGGCCCTTATGACTAAGGTTGCAGCTCAAAAAACAGGTGCTGTCTTAGGCGATGATCTAGCTTTGAATGCGCAACAAATAATAGGTATTCATGCGAACAGAGAGCTTCCCGTGGTGTGGGCTGTGGCAAAAGGCTCATTTATTAATAAATTAATTCTAGTCCCCTTAGCTTTATTAATTAGCTTTTTTGCACCCTATCTTGTTACCATTCTTTTAATGCTGGGGGGCTTGTACTTATGTTTCGAGGGTTACGAAAAGCTCATTGAAAAATTTTTGCCCCATGATGTGGTACATCCTGAACAAACAATGAATTTGCAAACTGGGGATCTTCACCAATTTGAACAAGACAAAGTTAGAGGTGCTGTACGCACTGATTTTGTTTTGTCCGCTGAAATTATTGTAATTACTTTAGGGACTGTAGCGTCCAATTCCTTAATGCAGCAATTAATCGTTTTAACCCTTATTTCTTTGCTCATGACCGTGGGTGTTTATGGTTTGGTCGCCTGTATTGTGAAATTGGACGATTTAGGGCTTATTTTGCGTGAAAAAAAGAGACCTTTAAAGCAAATGGGACTTTTTTTAATTGGGGCTGCACCAATACTGATGAAGCTTTTAGCGGTAGTAGGTACTGTTGCTATGTTTTTAGTAGGGGGAGGTATTATTGCCCATGGCCTTCCTTTTTTTCATCATTATATCGATAACGCATCTGCTATAATAAGTTTAGGGATAAATTTTTTTATGGGTTTAGTAGCTGGAGCAATGACAGCTTGCCTCATTTTTATATTCCATAAAATTAAAGCGCAGGTTTATGGTTTTCAAAAAAGGAAGTAAAATATAAAACCGCTCCGTTTTAATTAACTTTACTATGACTAATCAAAATCTAAATCTTATAACATGTCCGACCTGTGGTAAAAAAAATACATGGCGACTTGATAATTCCTTTAGACCTTTTTGCTCAGATCGCTGTAAAATGATAGATCTTGGTGAATGGGCAAGTGAAACACGAAAGATACCTAGTGACCCGATTGATTTTACTAGGGAGTCAATCGATAAAAATGAAAGAGATGAATGAATTGCTAAAAACTTACCTGCGGGTGAGGTTTTGCAAGGAAGCTAGGCCTGTCGTATAAACGCTTCGATTTTATTAACCACATAAACTATAAACTCAGGGTGAATTTTGATTTTAGCACTTCCTGCCTCAGGAGTTTGTAAGGCAATAACTTCAAGCAGTGTGTCCTTTGCATCGGTATTAATGGAGTTAACAGTAGTTTTAGTATCTTCACCATATTTATCAGAATCAATACGACCATTCCCATGAATAACTCATGTTACGCACATAAACTTGTAGTTTGACTAAAAAGCATTAGAATTCCGCCCTTAATTTTAGGGAGGGAATTAAATGGATATGCTTGATCTTTATAGTGATTATTTGATTT
>NZ_RZGQ01000187.1 GCF_003989735.1 Legionella sp. km772
CAATTAACTAAAAATCAGATGAAAAGGCAATCTATTAAGCGGCTCAGAAAAAATGCTGGATGGGATGATTCTATTTTAACCACTATCTTATCTCAAAATTTTTCATGAGGTGACCCTGTTTAAACACCGTGGGTATTTGGTTGGCATTTGCACAAAATGCAAGTCTATAATTAAGTAACTCTGCTTATTTTTAAATTCTTATAGCGTCTTTTTCTTGTTGTGGTGTAAAATTAAAGCAATATAGGCGAGAAAGGTTTATTCTCGTTAGGTTTAATATTAGTTAGGAATTAAAATGGCTTATAGAAGAATGCTCAAATCCAAAATTCACCGTGCCTGCGTTACTCAAGCTGATTTAGATTATGAAGGCAGTATTACTATTTCTCCTGAGCTATTAAAAGCAGCTAATATCTTACCTTTCGAAGCAGTAAATGTTTGGAATGTCACCGCCGGCACGCGCTTTGAAACCTATGCCATTACCGGCGAGAAAGGTTCTACGGATATTTGCGTTAATGGCGCTGCTGCCCATCTAGTTACCCCCGGTGATCTGATAATTATTGCGACCTTTTCGCAAGTTCCCGAAGAAGAATGTGCGAACGTTGAACCTACCGTTGTTTTCGTCGATCAGTTTAATCGCCTTAAAGAAATTAGACCGGAAGTACTGGGCATGAAAAAACGCTCTTCTTGCGCGGGTTAATTACTTGCCAACCCTTTTACCAGAAGCCGATGCTCGCCCATTTACTTGAGTTACGTCAACGCGCCATTTATGTGGCGCTGTGTTTTTTTGCCTTATTTATACTGTTTTTTTTCCTAGCCGGTGACTTATATCGTCTGTTGGTTTATCCCTTAACTCATTTACTTCCTGCACAACAAAGCCTAATCGCCACTCAAATTACCGCCCCGGTGTTTACTCCCTTAAAACTCGCCACCAATATGGCTCTCTTTCTAAGCTTGCCCTTCACCCTTTACCAACTATGGCGCTTTATTAGCCCCGGATTGTATCAGCAAGAACGGTATTCCATTCGTGGCATCATCGGCATCAGTATAGGGCTATTCATTGCTGGTGTGCTCTTTTGCTTTTATCTCGTCTTGCCTTTAATGTTTCAATTGTTTATTAGCGCTGTACCACAAGGTGTGCGACTAATGCCGGATATGACTAATGCTATGGATTTTATTATTCATATGCTGGCTTTATTTGGCCTGTGCTTCCAAGTCCCGGTACTGTGCTTGCTCTTGGTGCGTATTCAATTAGTACGTATCGCGGATTTAAAAACCCTTAGGCCCTATATGATAGTGCTAGCCTTTATCCTGGGGATGCTTTTAACGCCGCCCGATGTCCTTTCGCAAATCCTATTAGCCCTGCCTTTATGTCTTCTTTATGAGCTAGGTATTTTATTGGCAATTTATTTGTCTTGAAGATATTTATTTGCTCAAGCTTTCTTTGGGCTTACCGACATAGGAGATAGAACTTATTAATAATTAAAAAGGCGGCTATCATGAACAAAACTGCTAAATTTAATATTGGAGATTTAGTAATCCATAAACGTAGTCGCTACCGTGCAGTTATTGTCGATATCGATCCTCTATTCCAAGCCTCTGGCCACTATAACCCCCAAGCTGAAAAACGGGAGTTTGCTACCCGCAATCCTTGGTATAGATTATTAGTTGATGACAGTACACAAGTCACGTACGTGGAAGAGAACATGCTCATTGCAGATCCCTGCCTTGACCCTATAAGCAATCCCTATATCCACCGTTATCTTAAAGGCCAAGAGGGAAATTACCATACCGCAAGAATGAAACATTAAGCCGTTAACTTTCAATAATCTAAGACTAGTGGTGCGTTTAGTTGGGTTATTAAGACCCAACTAACACTACTTATTTTCTATAAAGCGCGGTTGCCTCATCGACTAAATATTTAAAATATTCATAAGACATGTAGTAATTTCCGTTATCCCCGGCATAAGGTCCCCAAGAGTTTCTTAAAATAAACAATCCTTTACTGAGCCGTCCATCGCTGCCGCGGATAAGCGCTGTATCATCATAGCCCACTACGATAATTTCATGTCCTGAATATAAGCTACCCGCTTTTGCTTTTTTTAAAATACTGGCATTAATTACCCAACTATCAAAACGTTTTGCTTTGGTGCCCACGGCCCCTGCACTGCCCTGGTTATCATCTAATAAGAAGCCAATAACCACCCGCCTTCCTGAACGAAGCTGTTGTTTTACTTTCTCTAATAAGGCCGTTGCATTAAAATTGGGACTAAATACTGCGTTAGAATCGGCGAGCACGAGCCCGGTAATATTACCTAAAGGACGTGAAACCGCCGTATACTGGGCAATAGACATCGCCTTAGTGATATTAGCATTGTTCGATAAAGGGTATTGTTTAACGCCTGAGGGACAACCGTATTTTACTTGATAGGCCTTAGTTACCATGCCGTATTTTTTTAATTGATTAAAAACTGCAGTTCCCCAAGATCCATCCCAGCCGCTATAAGACGCTAATTTGGCGCGGACTAAATAATTGCCTAGCTGCAAAGAGCATAAGGAGCTGACATAATCCCCATACCCCATCAGCGCATCCAGAGCACCGGCCATGGCAAATGTCACACAAGTTCCATGTTGTCCTTGGTCTAAGACTGGGGTTTTATTCATACCTAAATTAATTCTAACCGCCGCCGTTGTTTTATAAAGTGAGGGTTGGTTGCCATACCCTTGTAATTCATCAATTCTCCCCTTTAAAGCCATTTTAGCGGCGGGTGACAATTGAAGCTTTTGAACTACTATGGTTTTAGAAACGGAGAGCGATTTATTCAAATTAGAGGTCGTTGAGATTTTAACCGGAACTTCTCCTACTATTTCTACGGCATTGGCGTATAAAGAACTAGAAAAAAGCAGTGGCAAAAAAAGTGAGCCATATTTACTCATGACACCTCCATGAACAAAGTAAAAGTCGACTCTTTTTTAGAAAGTCATCTTTAGAATATAGTACAAAAATTATGCTATAACTAAAAAGCTTCTCAAAAAAAAACAAAAAAGGCTTGGATTAATCCAAGCCTTCGATTTAAACACTGGGAACAATGGCCTGAGCCTCATCACAGAGCGCCTTAAAATAATCATATGAAATATAAAAATTACCGCCATCCCCAGCTTGCTTTCCCCAAGAGTTACGCACAATAAATAAACCCTTACTCAACTGCCCATCTTTCGTCCAAGCTTGGGCTTTATCATCATAGCCAATGATAACCATCTGATGACCGGCTTTAAGCTCACCTTTTTTAATCTTTTTTACCAATTCTGGAGTTAATACCCAGGTATCGTAATTTTTTTTGAATCGCGCAAGAGCACCCGCTTCCCCTAGGCTATCATCAAGCAACATCCCAAAAGTGACCCGTTTTCCTTCCCTTAAATTCTTTTTAACCGCGCGTAAGAGGGAAACAGGGTTAAAGTCAGCTGAAAAAACCTCTTCAGCATCCGCTAAAACCGTCCAACTCGCAAAAGATAAAGGCAGGGAATTAGCAGTATATTCACTAATGGACATAGGTGAGCCGGTATTCTTCTCATTGGTCAAGGGGTAACGCTTTACTCCTGCACAACCATACTCTTGTTGGTAACTTTTAGGGATGATTCCATACGTGTTTAATTGCCCTAAAACAATAGGGCCATTAGAGCCGTCCCAGCCGCTGTAAGGAACTTGACGACGCTTAAGCAGATAAGACCCAAGTTCCAAACTGCATAGTTGGCTAATGTAATCCCCTTTTCCCAGTACGGCATCAAAGGCTGCAGTTATGGCAAAAGTAACACAAGACCCATGTGCCCCCTGATCAAGGACTGGAGTGCCATTCATCCCTAAATTAATGGCGCTTGGAATTAAGGAATTGCTCTCGGTAGCTACACTTAACTCGTCCGGGCTACGCTCAATGCGATCTTTTAACACTCGTTGTGCTTCTGCAGACAAACGCACATTTTGTACATAAACAATCTGGGTTTTAGTATAGAAGGACCGGTGTAAGTCATCTTGAGCGGAAATAGTCAGGGGGATAGTCCCAATAACTTCAAGTGATTGGGCTTGCAAAGGACAGGATAAGGCAATACTTAGAATAGCGAGATTCCATTTAATCATTTATACACTCCATGTAAAATAAACAGGCTTATTGTGACTCTAAAAAAGCAGGGTCAACTAATGGTATAGTACAAAAGCTCAACAATTAGCCACTCTTGACATCATTTTTTCATTTTAAATAGAGGCCGACTTACACCCTAATCAAGGGCATGGGCGTAGGCTCAAGGAGATTTTCTTCTTCCATGGAGGGGCTAATAAGTTGTTTAATTTGCTTTATAAGTACCGGAGGGCAGCCATATAAACGTAATTTCAGATCAAAATTATCGCTGCGGCGCTGGGAGAAGCTCATTGCTGTGCGGTGATATGAGTGGGAGTCCTTTTTTAACAAGGCCATTTTAATAAGTTGCTCTTGAAGAAAAAGGGTGACATGACTTGTCTGTAACCCATTCCAATCTCGTCGCACATAAGAAACTCTATGCGCATCAGCCATGTTGGTTCTAAAAATAATCCCATCAGGATTGGAGATATGGCGCAAAGTATAGCTAAAAGTCTCAAGCCCCCGAGAGGTTTGTAACGAGGCTGTAATAAAACCTGATAAGGTGGGATTATCATCTTTATATTCTATTTTTGCATCTAATTGAAAACGCCAGGTCTTTTCACCCACAGTTAAACTTACCGGCTCACTATTCTTCAATACAATAGGCTGGGGAATATGAAAGCCAGAATCTAACAGAATTAGCCCATCCTTACATAACTCATGTTACGCACGGTCAATTTTAAGCTGCCATATTTTTAAGCTCCTGCCAAGCAATCTGGTTCGCTCTAAGAATCAATTTGTACTTAATAGCAAAGTGATTTAAATGAGTTTTTA
>NZ_RZGQ01000188.1 GCF_003989735.1 Legionella sp. km772
TCTCCTGGCCTATGGACTTGTGGATAAGCCATTCTGAGAGTAAGGTGAATGAACTAACAAACCGGGAATAGCTCTTATTTTTCCTGAATTTTGTTCCAGATCCCCGGACCTAGCTAAGTTTGCCTATTTACAAAAAGAAAAACCACATTATCTTCCAGAACGAATATCAGTAAACCTCTCCGCCCGTCAATTTTCCAACCCTCAATTAATACCCATGATAAAAAATGTATTGCGAACTCAAAAAATTTCCCCGAAACAACTCGAGTTAGAGATTACTGAAACGGGCTTAATCGAAAATATTGCTGAAGTATGCTCCACCTTGCACCAATTGGGTGACATGGGTATCCAATTGGCCATTGATGATTTTGGCACAGGCTACTCTTCTTTGGGGTATTTGAAAGATTTACCCTTCAACCGCTTAAAGATCGATAAGTCCTTTGTTGATTCCTGTATGTTTGATTACAATAGCCAATCAATTATTGAATCTATTATAGGTTTGGCTCACCGTATCGGCCTAGAGGTCACTGCAGAAGGCGTAGAAACAATAGAACAAAAACAATTTTTGGCCAAACATCAATGCGATGAATTTCAAGGGTATTATTTTAGTCCCCCAATTTCTCCAGAGGAGTTTGGTAGCTTTTTTTCCCAGTATCATTAAATGGACTAAGTAACCATGCACAAGGTAATTAAAAATAAAACGGAATTCTTAATAGAAGTCATCCAGGAATTGTCTATAGCCCGCTCAATTAACCAAATCCAAGATATTGTTAAATATGCCGCACGCGCTTTAGTGGGTTCAGATGGTTCGGCTTTTGTGCTCCGCGATCACGACAAGTGTTATTACGTCGATGAAGACTCCATTTCTCCCTTATGGAAGGGGCAACGCTTTGATATGAAAATTTGTATTAGTGGTTGGGTAATGAGCCATAAAGAAACTGTAGTTATCGAAGACATCTATAAAGACGAGAGAATACCTATTGAGGCCTATCGCTCTACTTTTGTAAAAAGCCTAGTAATGGTGCCGATTAGAAGCAGGGATCCTATTGGGGCAATTGGAAATTATTGGCAAGAGAAACATACACCGACTATAGAGGATATAAAAATTTTAGAGGCCCTAGCCAATAGTACCTCTATTGCCATTGAAAATGTCCAAGTTTATTCGGAATTAGAACAAAGGGTGAAGGACAGAACGGCCCAACTCAATGCGCTTAATACTGAGCTTGAAGCCTTCACCTACTCTGTTTCTCACGATTTGCGCTCCCCTCTCACTATTATCGGCGGCTTAAGCCAGATGATTCAACAAGATAAGAAAAACGCACTTTCTGAGGACGGTCATTATTTATTTAGCAGGATAGATAGCAATGTAAAGCGGATGAATGAACTTATTGATGATTTATTAATGCTGTCTAAAATATCGCAAGCTTCAGTGAATAAGAAACAAGTAGACGTGTCAATTCTTGCACAAGAAATTATTAATGAGTATTGTGAAAATCAACCCAGCCGCCATATCGATTGCACCATAAGTCCAGGTGTCCAAGTTTATGGTGATCCTAAATTAGTGCGTATCCTTTTAGAAAATCTTCTGAATAATGCCCTAAAATACACCTCAAAAAACGATTATACGTTAATTACCTTGGATAGATTCACTAGTGAAAATGGACACGAGGGCGTATTTATTAAAGATAATGGTGTAGGTTTTAAAATTCCAGACAGCAGCGATGAACTATTTAGGCCTTTTAAAAGACACCATAGTAATGATGAGTTTCCTGGCAGTGGTATTGGCCTTGCAATAGTCAAACGCATTATAAAGCTGCACCATGGCGAAATTTGGCCTGAATCAAGTCCTAATCAAGGTGCAACCTTTTATTTTTATTTAAACTCAATTCACCCAGAAAGTTTAGCAGCTGTCTAGTTTAAAATTGGCTATGGAGGGGCTGAACTTAAGCGCTAGCCCCCATTAAAGTCAAGCTGGGTTTGACAGGATGCACTAACAGGAGCTCAGCCTTCTTAGCATCTAATAGCTGCGCTAAATTACTCTTTTCAGGGAGCTGTAAATACAGAAAAAGCATGTTGGACGGAGCTCTTCCAATCCTTATTTTTATTGGGGTATTCTGAAATATGTGGGCTAACTGCTGCCGGAGATCCTCCGCCTCACCCTCATAATCACATTGCAGTGCGAATAACTCAGTACTAAATTTATACCAACCGCCCAGTTTCGGCATCGCTTGATATAATAGTTCCGTTTGTTTTGGTGTTGCCGCAGGCTTAATGAACCCGCCAAGTCCTGACCTACTTAGTGCTGAGCTGGATGGCGCAGGTATCTCAAGCTGCCTAAATTCAAATCCTTGCTCTACTTGTTCTTTGGCTAATAATCGAACCTTTACAAAGGCTTTTTCAGCATACCAGTGAGCATATTCATTTCTATCAAGACTTAATAAGGCTTTAAAATCCCAGCTAATGCCTTCTGCATAATTAAATGGGCCTAAATCAATCCCATTTTTAAATGCTAAACCGCGAATCATCCACTCCACAATGCCAGAATTACCCAACTCGGTAGGTAGTAAATGTGCCAGCAAATGGGATAATGTCCCAGCTCGTTCCAAAAAGACCTTTATTTTTTCCTCGCCCTCTCCCGGGACCTTTAATAAGGCCTGAAAATAATTATCCGCCAGTTTAAAATCCCCCACCGTATCGTATTTATTAATCCAGGCATAGTCGATGAGCAAAAGATTAGCTTCGGGATACTTTTCTTTGTCGGTTTTGTTTACCAATTCTCGTAGGTAGATTCTTGCAAGATGCGTGGAATGAGCGCCCTGACTTTTTATGCCTGCTGGAGATTTAACCGTCAGATGATAAAAATTAATTTTTATACCATCAGGAGACTCCTCTTCCTCCTTGCTACACATACAGAACTCATCTTCAATCTGATAGGTCTTTTCTTTACTACTATCATAGTGATGCTTAGCTTCTATTTTCTTAATTTGCTCACGAACTAAGCTAAATAATTTATCACGCATCCCAAACCAAGGTTGAGGGTATTGTGATGTTTCCCACACAGCTTCCCGAGCCCCCACCCCTTCGCCTCGTAATAATCCATAAGACATGGTTCGACCGGATTTTTTTCCATGCTCTAATTTAATTGCTACACGTTGACGTTCTTCTGCAAGAAAATAATAGGCATCTGCAAAGGAGCTATATACTTTCTGGCCACCGCTGCTTGATTGCTCCTTAACTACAGGCAAGCCTGCAACCAGTTTAGTAATAACTTCTTTACTTTCTTTTAACCACTTTTTTTGATCGACATGTTCATGATTCTTAGAACTATCCGGATGAGATGCATATCCCTGGGTGCTATTCGGCATAATAATTTCCATCACAATTTAATTGCTTGCATTATGAACAAAAAGACAAATAAATAGAATATGCCCAGAGGAGTGTCAGGAAGGCAACCTTTTTTAGGAAACTATATACTTATGATTTTATAAATATTTTTTATAGAGATCAGCTGGTCCTTAGAAAATACGGCCGTAGTTGAAAAGAACTCAAACACCTATTAATGTTGGAACAAACTCATACTACTTACTGTCTAACCACGCTTTGATAGCAGCTATCGTTTCATCAATAAGGACGCGCAATTCTTGGTAAAGAGAGTGCCGCGAGTCTTCTGGACCTGCTTGACATTGCTGTTCAAGATAGTGACAGGCATTGATAAGTTTAATTGCACCACAATAGACGAGGCCGCCCTTCATTTGATGGACAAGCTTTTTAATAGTCAGCCAATCTCCTGCCTTATAAGCAGTCTCCAAGGCGCGAATACTCTTAGGCATTTCTTGCTCGACCATGCATTTAAAAGTGGCTCTAAGTAAGTCAGCATTATTGCCCAAACTAATAAGTGCACACTCTACATCTAAGACTGGACCAGTATCTAATTGCAACAAGCTCTTTGTCTTATCAGCAGCAGGTTGTTGAGGCGTGGCCATGGGGGTATTTTGGATTGTAGCTCCAGGACTTGCTAGTAAATAGGCCTGCGTAATTTTTTCTAAGGCTTCTCTATCTATTGGTTTACTTATCGCATCATTCATGCCTGCTTTGATACATCGGGACTTAATTTTCTTTTCATCATCAGCAGTTAATCCGATAATGGGAACTGCTTTTAGCTGATTTTTTTGCTCATATTTTCTGATTTCTCGGCTTAGTTCAAGACCTGATAGGCCTGGAATATCTAAATCGGTAATAATTAAATCAAAAGGTTCGGCCTTAATTAAATCTAAGGCGTGCTGCCCATTTCCTACACTCCTATAGTTAAAACCCGCTTGGCTAACCAGCGTCTCAAGAGTGAGTAAAGCAATGGTATTGTCTTCCACAAGCATTAATTTTGCGCCCGCAACCGGTATTTTATTCCTGGCCTCAGGGAGCTTACTTTTATCCGGTTTATTTTGCTCTAAAGGCAGTTGCCCTGCCTCGCCTACTTTAACTACTAGCTCAAAATAAAAAGTGGTCCCCTGGCCTGGCTTGCTAGTTAATAAAATGTTTCCACTAAGTAGATGCGCATAGGATTGGGCAATGTGTAAGCCTAAACCATGCCCACTATAAGCTCCTTGCTTGGGGGGAATCCGAAAAAACTTATCGAATACTTTAGCTTGCAGCTCAAAAGGAATACCGATACCACTATCTGTAACACTAAACTTAAGCAACACTTCATTTTTCATCTGCTTGAGAAGTTTTACCTTAATAGTAATTTCGCCTTGCGGAGTGAATTTAATAGCATTTCCAGTTAAATTTAATAACTCATGTTACGCACGGTCAATTTTAAGCTGCCATATTTTTAAGCTCCTGCCAAGCAATCTGGTTCGCTCTAAGAATCAATTTGTACTTAATAGCAAAGTGATTTAAATGAGTT
>NZ_RZGQ01000189.1 GCF_003989735.1 Legionella sp. km772
CAAGTGAAATAAAAAAATCTAAAAATCCTTCTTCCAGCTTCATTCCTATATCCATTTAAATGAAGCTAGCCTCTCATTATTTACCGATTTAAGCTAGATTTTTTTCATGAGGTGGCCCTGATAAGTTGGCGTTTCTATCTTTTGGCCTTAAGCGGTTGGTTGTAACCGAGGTTAGTGCGGGTACCACTTGGGCGCATGCGGGCAGCAGGCCAGCGTTTTATTTACTCCGGAGATAGGAAAAAAGTATGTGGCGCATCAACCCACTCAAGCTTTATTTGATGGTGAGGTATTTGGGGGTGGCATACCCATTATTTTTGAAGCCGCACTAACTCCTGATTTTGCCTCCCATACTCAGACAGCTTTTAGCTATAGCGTAGACGTTGGGGTTCAAAGCAGCCATTACCCATTGGCAGGTAGGCGTGGGGTATGAATTTGCAGATTGGGGTAAAAGCCGATTAGGAATTGCTCCCGAGCAAACTCTGGTACGAGATTTACTTTAAATGATCTATACACCAATGGGTGATAGTTAACTTTACCTATTTTGCATAAGGATATAAGCATGAAAAGCAAATTAATTACAGGATTGATGGGTATTTCTATTTTAGTCAGCCCGAGTACCTTTAGTCATGCAGGAATACCGGTATGGACTTTTAAACCATTGAGAGCAACGTCCAGGGTGCTTCCTGCGAATGGCACTGCACTCATTCAATATCAAGTACGCAATCAATCGCCGCGCAAAACACATCGATTGATAATGGCGCCGATCCCTGGCATAAGTCAGGACAGCCCCTGCACGCTAAGACCCCGCGGGCAAGCAGGAGATTCGTGTACTTTAACATTGAGGATTACCGCCAATAAACTTCCTAAGGGCGGTGTTTCAGGAGGTCCACGTTTATGTCAAGCCACTAAAGAAGGTACACCAAATTTCAATCAATGCTATCAGCCATATCCGCGCGATAGTTTAAATATTCGGGTAGGGCGGAGTCAACTTATTGTGACGCCTAAGGGGGATGGCAATGAAAGCATTGACCCGAATACTCCACAAAAGGTTGATTATGGAACAACCAGAGCATTTACCGTGACTGCTAATGGTGGCTATACGCTCTCCCATGAGGTAGGTGGCACTTGCCCCACTGGTTCTTGGTCAGAAAACACCTATATCACAGGCCGAATAACCGCGAATTGCTCTGTACACTTTAGCTCTACTAAGTCTACTTCGTTTTTTCCGGGGGTTGCTACCACCAATGGAGGTCAAAGCTGGAATTTGTCAAACACGACTACGGGAGTTGTAGATAGGTATAGATTCAATTCCGTCAGTTGCAACGGCACGGGCAGTACCGCGCGATGTACGGCAGCAGGCCAGGATTATACAACCACTCTTGCGCTGCTTTATCAAAGCACCAATGGGGGTAGTACTTGGAGTCCTGCAAATACAGGAATAATGAACCAGGGCACCTTCTATGCCACCAGTTGCAGCGGCCCGGGCAGCAGCGCGCGGTGTACGGCAGCAGGTATCGATTATTCAACCGGTCTTCCTCTGCTTTATCAAAGCACTAATGGGGGTAGTACTTGGAGTGTCGTAAATACAGGAATAACAAACCAGGGCGCCTTTTATGCCACCAGCTGCAGCGGCACGGGTAGTACCGCGCGATGTACGGCAGCAGGCACGGATTCTACAACCAATTCTCCTCTGCTTTATCAAAGCACCGATGGGGGTAGTAGTTGGAGTGCTGCAAATACAGGAATAACAAACCAGGGATCCTTCAATGCGACCAGTTGCAGCGGAACGGACAGTACCGGGCGGTGTACGGCAGCAGGCCAGGATTATACAACTGGTCTTCCGCTGCTTTATCAAAGCACCGACGGGGGTAGTAGCTGGAGTGCTGTAAATACAGGAATAACAAACCAGGGCTCCTTCAATGCGACCAGTTGCAGCGGAACGGGCAATAGCACGCGGTGTACGGCAGCAGGCAGGGATTCTACAACCAGTCTTCCGCTGCTTTATCAAAGTACCGATGGGGGTAGTATTTGGAGTGCTGCAAATACAGGAATAACAAACCAGGGCGTCTTTTATGCCACCAGTTGCAGCGGCATGGGCGGTACCGCGAAGTGTACGGCAGCAGGCGAAGATTTTACCACAAATCTTCCGCTGCTTTATCAAAGCACCAATGGAGGTACTACTTGGAGTGCTGCAAATACAGGAATAACAAACCAGGGTGTCTTTTATGCCACCAGTTGCAGCAGCCTGGGAGGGATCTCGCGGTGTACTGCCGCAGGAAGGGATTATACAACTGGCCTTCCGCTGCTTTATCAAAGCATAAATGGGGGGAATAGTTGGAGTGCTCCAAATACAGGAATAACAAACCAAGGCGACTTTTATGCCACCAGTTGCAGCGACAAAGCGTGCACAGCGCTTGGACAGTTTAACTAAACTCTTCTTCTATCGGTTGGTTTGATAAGGGAAACAGCTTGGCTATTATGCCTAACCTAACAACCCCGGGCAAATTCAATGCCGTCAATTGCGGCGGCACGGGGCAGTACCGCGCTATGTGCCGCAGCAGGAACGGATTATAAAACCAGTCTTGCGCTCGGACAGGGAATACGCAAATTAAACTACCAAGCTGTTCAAATGAACATCGGAGTTTCCCTAAAAGAGGAGGGAAATACTAATGGTGGAAATAAAGCTGCTAGGTAGACTTAAATTAAAAAAGGGAAGCCAAGCAAAAATGAAGAATATAGCGATAGTAGTCCATGGAGGTTGTGGCCAAGAAGATAAATTTCTAAAAAACAATTGGCATGCTTATGAAAAAGCCTTGTCGAATGCAGCTTTAGAAGGTTATAAACTATTAGAAAAGGGTAGTTCTGCACTAGAAGCGGTTGAACAAGCGGCCCGATTTATGGAGGATAACCCGCTTTTTAATGCAGGTCGAGGTTCAAGCCTTAATTCAAAAGGTGAGGTTGAAATGGATGCTTCCATCATGGACGGTAAAAATCAACAAGCCGGTGCTGTTTCAATGGTCAGAAATGTAAAAAACCCGATAAGTCTTGCTCGTTGTATCATGCAAAAAACAAGACATGCATTTTTTTCAGGGTACGGTGCTTTAGAGGTTGCTAAAGACGAGCATATTATTTTAAAGCCCGATTCCTATTTCATCACTGAGCATCAATATAATCTTTTTCAAGAAGCCAGTAATCAAGACAGCATGCAAGAGCAATTAACAAAAAAAATTCATGGCACTATTGGTGCAGTAGCCCTAGACTATGAAGGCAATTTAGCAGCAGGGGCATCAACTGGCGGCACACCTAATAACATGCCTGGTAGAATTGGGGATAGTTGCATCATCGGTGCAGGATGTTATGCAAATAACAATACTTGTGCTGTAGCTGGCACAGGAACCGGCGAGTATCTTATTAATCGAGTGATAGCTTATACCATTTCGCTAATGGTGGAATTTAAGATGCCTTTACAAGAAGCCTGTGAACACGTACTACACCAACGCAATAAAGATGTTAAAGACGACTTAGGTGTTATCTCTTTAAATGCTAAAGGAGAAGTAGGCATTGCGTTTAATACACCTATTTTAAAAAGAGCCTGGATTGGATTCGATAAAGAATTACATGTGCGAATTAAATAAAACAAAAAAGATTCTAAAGCTACTCAATTTGCAATTGGGATAAACAGGTTTTAATGATAAAGGGAAAAGTGCGGTGGATAGAGTTTTATATCTTTATTCAGCTTAAAAGACCTACCTTTATTACTAAAAACGATTAATTACGTTGCGAAGAATGGTTGCCCTCCTGCGCGGGCATGGCAGATTTTTGGCATGTACCAGAATGAAATAATTCATTTCTTAACTTATTAATGTAATAATTATTAGTTGTTTTGGGAAATGGGTTTTATGTTAATTACAGTAAATGATAAGGTTTATGAGCTACATATCGCTTATCAAAAAAACGAAAGGCTGAGAAAATCCTTTAATCATCTAGTTGAGAAAATTTTTCACTTGTCTTATGAATCCTGGTATCAAGCTGGCTATTGGGGTGATAAATACATTCCCTACACTCTTTTTGATAAAGAAACCGCCCTTGCCAATGTTTCTGTAAATATCATGCACTTTGAGGTGTTGGGCGAGTTAAAACGCTATATTCAAATTTGCACGGTAATGACTGCAGAGGAACATCGAGAGCGTGGATTAAGTCGATTTCTCATGGAATTTGTCCTTGAGCAGTGGAGAGATAAATGCGATCTCATCTATTTATATGCGGATAATAAGGCCCTGGATATTTACCCAAAATTTGACTTTAAGCCAGCTAAAGAAACGATGTTTTTTAAGGCCGTTTCCAAAACGGATAACTTTTTAGCCTATGAAAAATTAGATATGGATAATCCTAGCCATAGTAAAATGCTTTATGATTATGTCCAAAATACGAAGCCCTTTGGTAAACTGGCGATGCAACATACCGCACATTTAGCCATGTTTTATTGCCTATCTTTTTTAAAAAATGATGTGTTTTATGTTTCTGACTTAGACGCAATAATAGTTGCTAGCTTTAATGAGAATCAAGCACTTTTATGGGATGTTTTTAGCCCGATTACCCTGACTTCGACTACTATTTTGGCCTTTTTTAATGCTTTTGAGGTGGACTATGTCCAATTTGGATTTACGCCGCGCGATAGTAGCTCTTGTTCTTCACAGGAGCTAGTTAGTGGTTATACCCTATTTATCCATGGGGAGGGTAGTAGTCCTTTTGTCAATAATAACTTGCGATTTCCTCAGGGCCACCTCATGAAAAAAATCTAGCTTAAATCGGTAAATAATGAGAGGCTAGCTTCATTTAAATGGATATAGGAATGAAGCTGGAAGAAGGATTTTTAGATTTTTTTATTTCACTT
>NZ_RZGQ01000019.1 GCF_003989735.1 Legionella sp. km772
TTTTTGATTTTTTTGATGCAGTGTAATAATTTCGCTTTTTGGTCATTCTATTCCCCTCTTATATTAGAAGAATAGCTCTTAAAAATACCTTTTTTTCGTCTAAAAATCCGCGCCTATATCACTTTACTATTGATAATGATACGATAAATATTGCGCTGCTATCAGGCTATTTAGCACAGAATGTTTTGAGGGACTTAGTTCATGACTTCCATGTGAGTTATGGTTCCATCCGTTACGCTGTGAAATCAGATAAATTAGCTGTAGTAAATGATCTAATGAGTGAAAATGCCCATCTTAAATTTGGCAGTGAGCATCTAACTCAAGCTGCAGCACAAAACAATATGCCCATCTTTGATCGCATTGCTGAAACTGGAGTCGCCCCAGAAGGAAAACGGATACATACTTTAGCGCAAACTAACCCTGAGCTAAAGACCCGTTTGGCTTCTTTGTTAGAAAGTAGCATGACCGCACCAAGCGCCGGTGCAGGAAGTGCTCCACGTCCATAAAACTATTTGAATGAGTCCCTAGTCTTTGCTAGGGACTTATCTTTTCAAAAAAAACAAGATAAATTAAGTTCATAATGCTCCCTTAATGTTCTCCATGTATAATTACTTGCTAACTTGACTGTAGTGAGAATAAATATGCAAGGTAAAATCGAAACTCAAGTAGAAGACGTATTAGAGTACAGCTCTGTAATTGTTGGTTCTGGTCCAGTAGGTCTATTGTCTACTTTAGCAGCTTTAAAACACGCCTCATCAACCGATGTCGTAGCCTTATTGGCGGATAGACGAGATGAGCTTGGTGTTCGTGAACAAGTACTATGGATTCAACAAGATGTTTATGATTTTATAGAAGGCTTAGTGGGTAAAGAGTTGATGACTCAATATCGCAGCGAACTTGCTATTACGGAAGACGGTGACTATGACGAGGATAATCCTTTAAAACCCCATGGTTATTTTATCACTACCGGTGATTTAGAACGTTTAGCTTATGCTGCTTTAACTGAACAGTATGAGGAGGGTGTTGATTACGATATTATCGACACGAAAAAAATTGCTGCTCATGAAGACAGTGCTGATGTAATTAAAATTAATAAAAGAGAAAAAACCATTCTTGTAAAAGCTGAAGGTATGAATGGTGAGAGGGATGGTAAAGTTCATAATATAGCTTTGAAATTTAATAACTTAGTAGCTGCTGATGGTGCAAAGCGCAGTATTGCAAAGGCCTTAGGCGAGGAAGAGCTTATCTTTGATGAAACTCAGAAGCCACTCCAACATAAACGCCATGTTGTGGCAACCTTTAAAATTCCTGAAGGCACCACTCCACGTGCTTGCTCGGTATTAAAAGTTCGAGCCTCTGAAGATACTGGTGTTCCTGAGCCTGTAGTTATGGCTCCCACTAAAAAAGCTCCAGAGCGCATCATTAAACCATGTTCGATGGGAACCTTAAGGGAATATGGGTGGAAGGGAAATACGAGACCTTATTCACAAGTATTTGCGACTCGCGATGTAATTTATATCGGGGTAGAAATGCCTAGTGAGTTACCTAAAGAAAAAGCGCAAGAGTATGCAAAACTAATGATGTTGGATCAATTACCCGCAGATTATTTGGAGGGAATTACCGAGATCGAATGTGATATGAGAACAGCATACGGTAAGAAAAAAGCATTATTAAAAACTTCAGTGTTCGATCTGGAACTAGGTGATTTAAATAAAACCTTAATTCCTTGTGGGGACTTAAGTGATGAAGAGGATATAGGTGCTATTTTCTTTATGGGTGATGCGCGCAAAAATCCTTTATATACCACCGGCTCTGGGGCGCAAACGGGGATAAGAGAAGTAAGGAATTTTGAACAATTTTTGATTGATAGACAAAGTGCTACTCATGGAATTGCTCATGACCTAGAGAAATTTCATGCTCATTCGCGTGCCCTTTTAGATGCCATTGTTGAAAAACAAAATACCTGGATTGGCGGACGCGTAGCAAAAGAACAAGAGGCTTGTGCTAATTTACGTGATTTCAAAACCTATAAGGCTCATATTTTAAAAGTGAAAGACTTTGTTGATGCCTTTTTAAGTGAAGCATCCGAAGTTGAAGACTCGCCCTTTGTGAACTATTTAAAAACTGATTTGCTAGGATTGAAAAGTAATCATAAGAAATTATTTGCATGCTGCAATGGTGAGTCCGATATTACTTGCTACACTGGAATTAATGTTAGTAAATTTTTAACGGCTATCGAAGCTATACGGATTAATGTTTACAACAAGTATCCTTCTTTAGCAAAAATATTAGATGCCACCCCAACAGGTGCCCATGATTTTGTGAGCGATTTTTATAATAATCTAAATCCGATTATGAGAGATATTTCTAAACCTACGGTTACCGAAATAGGCTTTTTTGCTTCTGAAACAAGAAGTTCGGCGCCTATAACCTTAGTTAAGACTTCAGAAGTAGAGAATGGTACTAAAGTAAATAACTTATCTTAAATGATAAAAAAATAAGAAAAGTGTTTCTTATTGGTTCAAATTAGAGTATGGTAAGTTCTATATATTAACGCTTAATTTATAAGGAAGGACATTATGGGTCACAATGCAAGTAAGTTTTTTTCTGAACCCAGATCAACGGCAGCAACACAAGCTAGTTCAGGAACCGCAGATTCGACCATGGATATTGCAGAGTCAGCCCCTGAAACAGGTACCGAAGCATTAAGAAATATCGCGACCTATGATCTGCGTTTGAAAAATGCGTTAAAGGGCTCTTTATTACCCATGCACACCCATTTCTTTGTTAAAAACGATGCTAATAAATCCTTTGTCCACGCTTTGTTAGAAGATAATCAAGCAGCTTTTTCAAATCTAACTAGAAATTTAGATAGTGACAATGATAAACATTATGAAATCCTCAAAGAATGCTTAATCTTAGCTGCTTTGTTGGGATCCAAAAAAGTTCTTTCTAAATTAAAAGAGTTTAATATTACCATGGATTCAGAGGTATTAAATATGGCCTTATGGTCGGGTGATTTTGAAGGACCAGAGCTGAATTATTTTCTCGCTGAAGTAGCTCCTACTTATAATTCTATCCGGCATGCAATCTTATCTGCTAATCCTCAAGTTTTAGCTCAAGTTTTTCAAGCCAAGCCTAGCTTAAAGGCTAATTCGGAACTTCTTGGTGCAGTCTCAGGAAGTGCGATGAGTGCTGCGGACAAAACTCGGATGGTAGAATTGCTGCAAGCACATGGGCTTAGCACCTCAAGCAGCCAGGAAAAATCAGCACTAGAGCATATAGAGCATGAGGCAGAGCATAAATCTTCTCCTTTTAGCTTGGGGCGATAAAATCAACTTAGAGCTGTGAATGGTAATTCCTCACAGCTCTTTCATCGCCATTCCGGCAAAATCAGAAATCTATCCCCAATCTAAAAAACTATAAGACTTACTATATGGCTTTTGCCTGAACTTAATTCAATAGTATTCCTAAAACTACCGCTCTTAACTCACTTAGTAATACATTATAAGTACGACATGCCGCCCCTATAGACATAAATTCAATGCCTATCCCTTGTTGAGATAATTCTGCGGTGAGCTTGACTGGTGGTAGTAGCGTGTTGTCCTTATGGCCAATAATGATTATCTCTGGTTTATGCTTTAAAAGGAGTTTAAGATAGGCGTCATCAATTCCATTTATCGAGCGGAGTGTTGTTTCGACAATGATTTCTTGTTTTGAAACAATAAGATTATGTTCATAAACAGTGGAGTTAATCTGAATTTGGTTATCACTGTAGGCTTGAATGGCATGTTGTTCTGGTGTTTCTAAGCTAATATGCATGGTTTTAGAGCACTCATTAGGTTATAGTGAGGGTAGCCTCACCTTGAGGTTTTTATGAGTATATCACAGAGGTCAATATTATGAGTCAATTTCCACGTATCAAACGTTTACCGCCTTATGTTTTTAATACACTTAATCAATTAAAAAGTGAAGCACGAGCACGTGGAGAGGATATTATTGATTTTGGCATGGGAAATCCAGACCAACCAACCCCTCCGCATATAGTAAATAAATTAATAGAGGTTGCTCAACGGCCGGATACCCACCGCTATTCAATGTCAAAAGGAATACCTCGGTTGCGGCGAGCTATGGCAGCTTGGTACCAAAGAAACTATAACGTACACTTAAACAGTGAAACCCAGATATTAACCACTATAGGCTCTAAAGAGGGGCTCGCCCATTTAGCTTTAGCAATTAGCGGCCCAGGCGATACTGTTTTAGTGCCTGATCCCGCTTACCCCATACATACTTATGGTTTTATTATTGCTGGAGCAAATGTAAAACAAATTCCTTTAATTGACGAAATGCAATTTTTGGCTGCTGTAGAAGAGGCCATTAATCAAACTTGGCCAAAGCCTAAAGCTTTAGTGATTAATTTTCCCGCCAATCCAAGTACTCATTGTGTGGATTATGCCTTTTTTGAAGAAGTAGTGGCCTTGGCTAAAAAACATAAAATTTGGATTATCCATGATTTAGCTTATGCCGATATTGTATTCGACGGTTATAAAGCGCCTTCTATTTTGCAAGTTCCTGGGGCGATTGATATAGCCATTGAGACCTATTCTATGTCTAAATCCTATAATATGCCTGGTTGGCGGGTTGGTTTTGCATGTGGTAATGAAGAGTTAGTCGCTGCTTTGACTCGGATCAAATCTTATTTAGATTATGGTACGTTTACTCCTATTCAAGTTGCGGCTATTACTGCCCTAGAAGGACCTGACGATTGTGTTAAAGAAATCCGAGAGATGTATGAAAAACGGCGCAATTTATTATGTGATGGTTTAAATGAACTTGGTTGGCAGGTAGACAGACCCAAAGCCACTATGTTTGTTTGGGCACCTATTCCAGAACATTATCGTTCTATGGGCTCCTTAGAATTTAGTAAATATCTTTTAAAAGAAGCTCAAGTCGCTGTTTCTCCTGGCATTGGTTTTGGCCAACAAGGTGATGCTTATGTCCGCTTCGGTTTGATTGAAAATAAGGATCGAACTCGACAAGCATTAAGAAATTTAAAGGCTTTGTTTAAAAGAGATGGCCTATTAAAGGCTGTATAAACATCATGGATGTTATTATTAATGCTGATAGTCTCACGAGTCCTGGGGAAGCAAAAACTCTTGTTTCCCAGGGGAGCGCCTTACTCAATTTATTAAGCTGTCTAGATTATGATACGGAGAACCCTCCTTTAGCTGCCTTGCTTGCGCAATATCATCAACTTGAAGGGGATTGGTTAATTTTAAATCCTGCCCACTGGCAGGCATCACATAACAATGTAGCTATTATTGCTTTTGGAAAGGAGCTTGGGTTAGATAAATCAGAGCTAGAAACCATTTTTCACCGGTTTTCTGCTCATTTAAGGCAAAATAGCATGGCTCTTTATTATCATGATGAGCATATTTGGTTAGTTTCTTCAACGCATAACTCTCTTTTAAAGACCAAGCCCATTCATCAGATTTTGAATAAACCCTTAATGTTTGAACTTGCTGCAATGGATGACACGATGTATTGGCAAAAATTTCTCACCGAAAGCCAAATGTTTTTTTCTACTCTTAATAATCAGCCTGTGATTAATGGCGTTTGGTTGTGGGGTGGCGGGTTATTAGGTGAGAAAAAGAATACTAAAATCATCACCGACTCCTCTTTTTTTGAAATAGCACAATTATGCTCCACGGATGTAAGTTTATATGAGGCTAGTAGTTCCTTAAACCACTGCGATCTGTTATTGTTGAGCGATATATCAGTCCTAAATAAAACTCACCAAGAACAATTAGAAAAAAGAGAAGTTTGCTGGTATTGGAATAATCAGGCTTATGCATATTCTCCTGCTTCTTGGTTAACTCGATTGTGGAGAACCTTTGTACATGCGCATTAAACAACGCCACGTTCCAAATCATGATTTAAACAAAACCCATATTCCCGCCTTTTTACAACGTATTTATGCGACTCGGGGTATCACAGACGAGTCACAACTTGATAAACAGTTACAGACCTTACTGCCTTTTCATACCCTTAAAGGAATTGATTTAGCCTGTGCTCGTTTAGAGCAAGCCCTGCGTCAACAAGAGCGGATACTCATTATTGGCGATTTTGATGCTGATGGAGCAACTTCTACGGCCTTAGCGGTTACCGCTTTGCGGAGCATGGGGGCTGCTTATGTTGATTATTTAGTACCTAATCGCTTTGAGTTTGGTTATGGCTTGACTCCCTCTATTGTGGATGTAGCCAGCCAATGGCAACCTCATTTAATTATTACCGTTGATAACGGTATTGCCAGCGTGGATGGAGTCGAGCGGGCGAATCAGTTAAATATTGATGTCCTCATCACTGACCACCATTTACCAGCGGAGGTTCTTCCGAATGCTTGCGCTATTGTTAATCCTAATCAGCTTGGCTGCCTCTTTCCTAGTAAATCCATTGCAGGTGTGGGGGTTATTTTTTACGTCATGCTTGCATTGCGCCGCCATCTTGTTAATACCCAATGGTTTTCCCAAATGAATATTCCCGAACCTAATATGGCTAGTTTTCTCGACTTAGTCGCCTTAGGCACGGTTGCAGATGTCGTAGGCTTGGATCAAAACAATAGAATAATGGTTAATCAAGGGATGTTGCGTATTCGTCAAGGACTGTGCCGTGAAGGCATTAAAGCCCTAATCGAAATTGCTAATAGAGAATGTTCTAAGCTACGTGAATCTGATTTAGGTTTTGCTGTGGCTCCTCGCCTAAATGCTGCTGGTCGACTTGATGATATGGCTTTAGGAATTGAATGCCTTATTACTGAAAGCAAAGAACAAGCCCGTATTTATACCAAGCAATTAGATGAATTAAACGAGGAACGTAAACAGATAGAGACAGAAATGAAAGAGCAAGCTTTACTTGCCTTAGATAAGTTATCTATCAATTCTGATTATAACAATCACCTTCCCATTGCCCTTTGTCTGCATGATAAAACCTGGCATCAAGGTGTTATCGGTATTCTAGCTGGACGAATAAAAGATAAATATCACCGACCGGTTATAGCGTTTGCTTCAGTTGAATATGACGAATTAAAAGGGTCGGCGCGCTCGGTGCCCGATTTAAATATTAGAGATGTCTTAGCTGCAGTGGATAAAGACTACCCTGGTTTAATTACAAAGTTTGGTGGTCATGCTATGGCTGCAGGATTAAGTATTCGTGCGGCAGTACTTGGTGATTTCCGTCAAGCTTTTATTGCAGAAGTTAGCAAGCATCTCGACTTATCACAATGTGAAGGAGAGCTCTTAACAGATGGCCCTTTACAGCCCAATGAATTTAGTCTTGATACAGCTCAATTAATCAATCAGGCTGGGCCGTGGGGACAACAGTTTGCTGAGCCGGTATTTAACAACCTATTTGAAATTCTCGATCAAAGAATTGTGGGGCAAAATCATTTGAAAATGACCTTAGTTCCCAAAGAAGGAGGCCAGTCAGTAGACGCTATTGCGTTTAATGTTGATTTGAAATCATGGCCTAATTACAGAGCGCGCTATGTTCACGCAGCTTATAAATTGGATATTAATTTTTTTCAAGGACGTACTAAACTCCAATTATTAATTCAAGCAATGCATGCCCAAGAATCATTGCTTGAGATTAATAATTAGTAGCCTAAGTTAAGTGTTTTTGAATAAAGGCTGGATTTAGGGTATAATCTGGCCTTTTGCATGTATTAAAAAGTGACTGTTGCAACCGCTTTATTATCTATTGCTCCTATGATTGACTGGACCTACAGTCAATTTCGTGTTTGGATGCGTTATTTAGCCCCTGAGGCTTTGCTTTACACGGAAATGCAAACAACCGGTGCGATAACCAACAATCCTCTGCGCGCTCTAAAATATAATCCTGTAGAACATCCCTTAGCCCTCCAATTAGGCGGTTCGGATAAAAAAGCCCTAGCCGAAAGTGCGCTTAAAGCTCAAGAGGAGGGGTATGATGAGGTGAATCTTAACCTAGGCTGTCCTAGCGATAGAGTACAAGCAGGACGCTTTGGCGCTTGTTTAATGAAGGAGCCTGAGCATGTTGTGGAGTGTATCCGGGCAATAAAACAAGCGGTTACTATACCCGTTACGAGTAAAACAAGAATTGGCATAGATCATCAGGATAGTTATGAGTTTTTTAGGGCATTTGCCTTGCGCTTAGTAGAGGCAGGAAGTGATAAATTAATTATTCATGCGCGAAAAGCATGGCTAAATGGCTTAAATCCCAAGCAGAATAGGACTATTCCACCCGTTCATTATGATTATGTTTATAAAATCAAAGAGGAACTTCCCCATATTCCCATTATAATTAATGGGAATATCACTAAACTTGAAGAAATCCAAGAGCATTTGAAGTACGTGGACGGGGTCATGTTAGGGCGTCTAGCCTGCGACAATTCTTATCAAATTGCCCGCATTCATCATGCTTTATACCCCAATAGCCCGCTTTTATCTCGCGGCGAATTATTCAGGCGTTATAAACATTATATGCTGGATGAATATCACAGTGGAGCTGCACTAAGTTTATTAGTGAAGCCCATTTTTAATTTAGCGCATGGCATCCCTGGCGCAAATCAATGGAAAAAAAAATTAATGGTGCTCTTGCAAACCAAGGACTTATTATTGTTAGATGATCTCATGGATTATCTTAGTGAGTTTGAACGTTTACCAGAGAGTACATGTAGATGACTAATTCCTTAATCACTATTTTTTTATTGATTTGTTCTAACGCTTTTATGACTTTTGCTTGGTATGGTCATTTGAGAGCTTTTTCGAATAAGCCTATTTTGTTTGTGATTATTGTTAGCTGGCTGATTGCTTTCTTTGAATACATGCTTCAAATACCGGCTAATAGGATTGGTTTTACTCAGGCACATTTTTCTTTGTCACAATTAAAAATTATTCAAGAGGTCATTAGCTTATCGGTTTTTGTCCCTTTTGCCATGTTCTACATGCACCAGAAAATCACGCTTAATTATTTATGGGCAGGTTTTTGTATTTTAGGTGCGGTTTATTTTATTTTTAAGGCCAATTAATTTAGTTTTCTCAGTGCTCATGCCCTTATAAATGGCAATGGAGTCATTTAATAGCCATTTCCGATTTATTCTTGTTTTATTCATGCACAAAACTACAGGTATCCATGGCATTTTGTAGTGATTTCTAGTACATTAATGCATTTGTTATTTAGAACATCCAGAGGATTATCTAAGCCATGCTGAATACGTTAATTAAGAAAATGTTTGGAAGCCGAAATGAGCGTACATTACGGCGAATGGAAAAGGCAGTAATGGCTATTAATGCTTTTGAACCTGAAATGAAGGCATTAACAGATGCCGAACTAGCAGCCAAAACTGCACAGTTTAAAGCCCGTTTTGCTGAAGGGGAAAGCCTTGATGAGTTACTAGCCGAGGCTTTTGCAACGGTTAGAGAGGTGTCTGTCCGTACTTTAGGTCTTCGTCATTTTGATGTGCAGTTAATTGGCGGTATGGTATTGCATGAAGGGAATATTGCCGAAATGCGTACTGGGGAAGGTAAAACCTTAGTAGCTACATTGCCAGCCTATCTTAATGCAATTAGTGGACGCGGAGTTCACGTTGTCACAGTAAACGATTATTTAGCCAAGCGTGATAGCCAATGGATGAAGCCCGTATTTGAATTTCTTGGGCTTAGCGTCGGCGTTATTTATCCTGATATGGGACATGCAGAGAAACAAGCAGCCTATCGCTCAGATATTGTTTATGGAACTAACAATGAGTACGGTTTTGATTACTTGCGCGATAATATGGCTTTCAGTTTAGCGGATAAGGTACAGCGTGAGCTTAATTTCGCTATTGTCGATGAAGTAGATTCTATCTTAATTGATGAGGCGCGAACGCCACTTATCATTTCTGGAGCCGCTGAAGATAGTTCTGAGCTCTATATAAAAATTAATAAACTTATCCCCGAACTTAAAAAACAAGAAGAAGAGGGCGATGGTGGGGATTACACTATTGATGAGAAGCAAAAACAAGCTCATCTCACCGACGCAGGTCATATCCATATAGAAGAACTATTAACTAATGCTAAATTACTCGAGCCTGGTGAGAGTTTATATCATGCTAGTAACATCATGTTGATGCACCATGTGAATGCTGCGTTAAAAGCGCATGCTATGTTTCATCGTGATGTCGACTACATTGTTAAAGACAAGCAAGTAGTCATTGTTGATGAGCACACTGGACGTACTATGCCCGGTCGTCGTTGGTCAGAGGGTTTACACCAAGCGGTCGAAGCTAAAGAAGGGGTGGCTATTCAAAATGAAAACCAAACTTTAGCGTCAATTACCTTCCAGAATTTCTTTAGGATGTATAACAAGCTATCGGGTATGACCGGTACTGCAGATACTGAGGCCTATGAATTCCAGCAAATTTATAATTTAGAAGTAGTAGTAATCCCAACTAATAAGCAAATGATGAGAAAAGACGAGCCTGATTTGGTTTACTTAACTCAAATGGATAAATACCAAGCGATTATTGAAGACATTCGTGATTGCGCAACCCGTAAACAACCGGTATTAGTGGGTACAGCATCAATTGAGGCTTCTGAACTTTTAAGTCAATTATTGCAAAAAGCTCAAATTAAGCACCAAGTGTTAAATGCTAAGTTTCATGAAAGTGAAGCGCAGATTGTTGCGGAGGCTGGTCGACCTGGTGCTGTGACTATTGCTACTAATATGGCTGGCCGTGGAACAGATATTGTGCTTGGCGGAAGTTTATCTGCTGATTTAGCCCATTTACCTGAAGATGCTAGTCAAGAGCAGAAAGATGCCTTAAAAGCCGAGTGGCAAAAACGTCACGATGAAGTTCTTGCTTCCGGTGGTTTACGTATTGTTGGTTCAGAACGTCATGAGTCTCGTCGTATAGATAATCAATTACGTGGTCGTTCTGGTCGTCAAGGCGATGTGGGAAGCAGCCGCTTTTATTTATCTTTAGAAGATAATTTAATGCGTATATTTGCTTCAGAGCGGGTTGCTAATATGATGCGTCGCTTAGGAATGAAACCTGGTGAGCCTATTGAGCATAGTTTAGTAACAAAAGCGATTGAGAATGCACAACGGAAATTAGAGGGACATCATTTTGATGTAAGAAAGCAACTTTTAGATTATGACAATGTAGCCAATGATCAACGGCAAGTAATTTATACGCAGCGTGCTTCAATGATGGAAATTGAGAACACGGAAGAAGTAATTGCCATGATGAGAGAAGAGGTGATTTCAGGATTGGTAGATACTTATATACCCCCTCAAAGTCTTGAAGATCAGTGGGAGCCTAAGGTATTAAGCGAAGTTTTAGCCGATGAATTTAAGGTTAAAGTAGACATTGCCGAATGGATTGAGAATGACCATACCATTCAGCCGGAGCAAATTAAAGAGAAAGTGTTAGAACTAACTAATGCTCATTACTATGAAAAAGTCGCAAAAACAACACGCGAAATTATGTCACAGTTTGAGAAATCGGTTATTTTACAAACTTTAGACAATCATTGGCGTGAGCATTTAGCTGCAATGGATCAGTTAAGGCAAGGCATTCATTTGCGTGGTTATGCTCAGAAAGATCCTAAGCAAGAATATAAGAGAGAAGCGTTCACCTTATTTACTATGATGCTTGATACCTTGAAGTACGAAGTGACCAAGCTTATTCTATCGGTAGAGATTCAAACTCAGGAAGATGCTCAAGCTGTTGAAGAGCAAAGACGCGCTGAACAAATTCAGAAAATGAGTTTAACTCATGAAAGCGCATCAGAAACTGAGGAAAATGCAGAGCAAACTTTCAGACGCCACGAGAAAAAAATAGGGCGTAATGATCCTTGCCCCTGCGGTTCAGGCAAAAAATATAAATCTTGCCATGGTAGTTTAGCATGAGTATCAAAGTAGCCGTTGCCATTATTACTGATAATGAGCAACGTGTTCTCGTTGCCCAACGTCCTCTTCATGTCCCACAAGGAGGGCTTTGGGAGTTTCCAGGGGGAAAATTAGAAGCAAATGAATCTGCTGAACAAGCTTTAGTTAGAGAAATAAAAGAAGAGATAGGTTTAGAAGTCAAAAAATGTCAATTATTAGGCGAAATTAATCACCAATACCCTGGTAAATTAGTCCAGCTAATTGTTTTCCATGTAAGCGAATTTTCTGGTACAGCATCCTGTTTGGAAGGACAACTAGATCTTAAATGGATCTCTAAAGAGCTTTTAAATCCTAATGATTTTCCCGAAGCGAACTCTGCAATTTTTAAATTATTTTCCTTCATCGAGTTACTAGAAGCAGTTTAATCCATTAAATGTGCAACCTTTTTGCGTTTATTAAAGCGGTGAGACTGATCTTAATTAATTCATCGTTCGCCTCGATTATTATTATTATTTTCTACAGCTTACCCTCCTCACGCAGGGTCCTATCAACGAAAAGCTTAAAAATACGCACTAAATGTACTTCGCCCTTGGGAGCAAAGTACATTTATAATCAGGAAAAGGTTATTAATCTTTTTGCAGAGAGGTTATCATTGCACCTAAGAAGCGGGTTGCTTCACCACCCGTTACGGCACGGTGATCAAAACTTAATGATAAAGGTAGTGTATTATGTGCCTCAATCTGGCCACTTGAATTTACTACTGCCGCTTTATAAAGTTTTCCTACAGCAATAATGCAAACCATAGGAGGAACAATAATTGGACTTGCAAACCGTCCAGCGAATTTACCAAAATTCGATAAGGTAATAGTTGCACCTTTTAATTTATCAGCACTGACTGTTCGATCAGCGACTGTTCTTTTAAAATCATTAATAATCTGCCTTAATTGACTTGGAGAGTATTTACCGGCATCATGGATTACTGGCACAAATAAGCCATCTTCATTATCCATCGCTATACCTAGATGCACCTCTTCAAAGCATTGTCTTGCTGAATGATGTGTATCAAACCAAGCATTAAGGGCTGGTTCCGCTTTACACGCATCAATAATCGATTTGATTAGACGAGCGGTAATATCAGTGCCTTCCCGCCAAGCATGAATGTCGGCTTCATCAAAGATGCTAACAGGAACAACTTCCTGATGAGATTGAACCATGCTGTGTAACATAGCACGCCTAACGCCTCGCAAGGGTTCAAAGCCAACTGGAGGTTGGGCATTTTTTTCCGCTTGGGTCTGCACGTCGAGTTGTGTAATAACTCCATGTTCACCAGTCGCTTTTATGGTATTTAAGTCGACATTTAGCTTTTTAGCGAGCATCTTAACTGCTGGGGTGGCTTTAATGCGCCGATGGGAAGCGCTTTGTACACCGATAGTAAAATTATCTTCGAACATCTCAGCGCTTTCTTCTAAATTACCAACAACGGTACCTTTATCCGCAGGTTTAGTAGTGGTTGCCTCAAAAGCTACTAAAGGTTCCCCTGTTTTAATAACATCCCCAGGTTTACCAAAAAGCTTTACGATAGTACCACTTTGCGGGCAAGGAACATCAACCACTGCTTTAGCGGTTTCCATGGCAGCAAGTGGCTGATCGGCTTTAACGACATCACCTTCTTTAACAAACCACTCATGAATTTCAGCATCAGGTAATCCTTCACCTAAATCAGGTAGATTAAAAATATTCATTATTACTCCATTATGCTCATAACACTGTTTTTAATACGAGTGACACTGGGTATATATTGTTTTTCGAGTTGGAAATAGGGCATAACCGTATCATAGCCTGTAACTCGTTGAACCGGCGCCATTAAATCAGTCATGCATTGCTCCATAATTTGGGCAGATATTTCAGCGCCCACGCCACAGGTCTTTGCACCTTCATGCACAATCACACAGCGTCCAGTTTTCTCCACTGATGCTAAAATTGTCTCAATATCCAATGGTTTGATCGTGGCCACATCAATGATTTCACAAGAAATACCTTCATCGCCTAATTGTTTTGCGGCTTGTAAGGTTTCATGCATGCTCGCCCCCCAACTCACTAAGGTTAGATCGTCACCTTCTTGCAAAGTAAAACACTTTCCTATGGGGAGGGCTTGTCCATCATCTTCGACGGGTTGTTTAACCAGACGATAAATTCGCTTGGGTTCTAAAAATATAACTGGATCAGGATTTCGCATGGCAGCTAATAATAGGCCATAAGCTCTCTTGGGCGAAGAGGGAATAACCACTTGTAAACCGGGAATATGGGCAAATAAGGCCTCAGTACTTTCTGAATGATGTTCAGGAGCTCTAATCCCTCCACCAAACGGGGCGCGAAATACGAGGGGGCAATGTAGTCTTCCTCGGGTACGATTACGCATGCGAGCGGCGTGAGAAACTATTTGGTTCATGGCAGGATAAATAAATCCCATAAATTGGAACTCTGCCACTGGTTTTAAACCTTGAGTAGACATGCCGATAGCAAGACCTGCAATCATGGATTCAGCTAAAGGACTATCAAAAACACGCTCCTCTCCAAAGCGTTCTTGCAAACTAACAGTAGCGCGAAATACGCCGCCATTTTTTCCGACGTCTTCACCGAACACCACTACATTTTCATCATGTTCTAATTCGTATGCTAAAGCCTGGGTGACCGCTTCAATTAAAGTAATATCAGGCATGAGCTGCTTCCTCCATGGCAATTGCACGTTGCTCTACTAAGTACTCAGGTAATTCTGCGTAATGATAATCAAAAATACTGCTAACTGGTTGGGGTACAGTGTTTAAATATTCATCTACTGCTGCCTCGACCTGCTCTGAACAAGCCATAACCAGCCTTTCCTCATCATCTGCCGTCCAAATTTTTTGTTGAGTTAAAAAATGCTTAAACCGCGCAATAGGTTCTTTGGGACGTGCCTCATCTACTTCAGTGGAGGGTTGATAGCGTGTAGCATCATCGGCTGTAGTATGATCGCACAAGCGATAGGTCAAGGCTTCAATAAGAGTTGGGCCTTTACCACAACGAGCTTTTTCTATTGCATCGCCAATAACTTGTCGAGTAGCTAATATATCGTTTCCATCGACTTGTAAGCCACTAAAGCCCGCAGCAATTGCTTTTTGGGCGATAGTTTGAGTAGCTGTTTGCTTATCACGAGGTACAGAAATGGCCCATTGATTATTATTTACTACAAAAACTACGGGTAAATTCCAGGTGCCTGCAACGTTAATTGCTTCATAGAAGTCTCCCTCGGAAGTACCGCCTTCACCAATACAAACCACAGCAACAGCAGCCTGCTTGCGGTATTTGAAAGCAAAAGCAACACCCGTTGCATGCAAGCACTGTGATGCGATAGGCACACAAATGGGTAAGTCTTTCGAGTTACATGAATAATTACTACCGCGCTCATCCCCTCCCCAAAAAGACAGGATTTCAGACATTTTCACACCACGTTGGAATTGCGCAGCATAATCTCTATAATAGGGTACAAAAACATCTTCAGGTTTCATTGCATGGCCAATAGCAGTTGAGATTGCTTCCTGTCCATTAATGGGGGCATAAGTGCCCATTTTTCCTGTTCTTTGTAAGGCAATGGCTTTTTTATCGAAAGTACGTGTAAGTACCATTACTTCATAGAGTTTTTTCAAGGTTACATGATCATTAGCGATAGGAGGTAGTTCGCTGACTAATTCCCCTTGTTCATTTAAAAATTGAGTATAGCTTATTTCAAACTGAGCTACTGTTGTCATTACCTGGCTCCTTGTCAACAACATGTTGCCATAGGATACTCACAAATTCATTTAAAAACTAGTAAATTAGAGTTAAATTATGCGGATAAATCGAGTGTTTTTTATTTGGGTATTATTTTGCGCATTGAACAACTAATTGAATTAAATTATTCCGCTAATTTACATCAACACTATCAAAATCTTTGCGACTTACCTGGCTTTGTACTTTTGGAAAGTGGTGATCGTCACTGGGGTCGATACGATATTATAGCGGCTTACCCCTATGAGCGAAAAATACTTCCCTCCAATGCAAATAATCAGCTAGCACTTTTAAGTGATTTACGTGAGCTACTTAAAGGTAATACCTCATCTTATGAGCTACCCTTCCAAGGTGGTGCTATTGGTTATATTACCTATGATCTCGGAGCAGAGCTGATGGGGCTGGCTTCAAAAACTCAAACATTATTAGATACAATGCCTTTATTGCATTTAGGTTTTTATGATTGGTGCATTATTGTAGATCATTATTTAAAAAAGACAGTGTTATATGCGGCCCATCATCATTCTCAAACTAAAGAACAAATAAAGGAAGTGCTGGGCTTATGGAATAAAACTGGCACGACAAAGCAATTTAGACTTATGAACGAATTTACTCCTTTGATGACGAAGGAGCAGTATAAGACCTCTTTTGCTGAAATTAAAAAAGCACTAAGAGAGGGCAGAAGCTATCAGGTCAATTTTACCCAGGCTTTTCAAGCTCAGTATGAAGGCAGTAGCTGGGCAATGTACCACAATATAAGCAAAGCGAATCCCGTACCTTTTGCGGCTTTTTTGCATTTCGATAATGAAGATGTATTAAGTTTTTCGCCTGAACGTTTTTTATTGCATGAAGAAGGAAAACTATTAACTTCACCGATAAAGGGAACGATTAAACGTTCAAATAATTTAGAGGAAGATGAACGGTTAAAAGTAGAGCTTGCCTCGTCCGCAAAAAATCGCGCAGAGAATGTAATGATAGTTGATCTGTTAAGAAACGATCTTGGAAAAATCGCTGTTACGGGTAGTGTGGAGGTTAGCAAGTTATGTGAAATCCAAAGCTATAATTCAGTACATCATTTGGTCAGTGATGTCGAAGCACAGTGTCTGGCGAATACCTCTGTTCTTGATCTTTTTTTATCTTGTTTTCCAGGCGGCTCAATCACTGGGGCTCCTAAATTAGAATCAATGCGGATTATTAATGAATTAGAGCCTCATCGGCGAGGAGTTTATTGTGGCAGTGTTGTTTATTTCTCTCGTCATGGACGTTTTGATAGTAATATTGCCATACGCACCTTAGTTGCTAAGAATAATATTCTGCATTTGGCTGCTGGAGGCGGTAATGTAATTGACTCTGATTGTGAAGATGAATATCGTGAATGTTACCTTAAAATAAAAGCAATTATTAATGGACTTAAATAAGATAAAAAAATGGACTCATGCAGGGGTTATTGTTCTTCACGAACATTCCACCGATTGCTTAATTTTAACTAAACGAAGTGAGCATCTACGAAGGCATCCGGGCGAGGTTTGTTTTCCTGGTGGGGTTTGGGAGGAGGGTGATGAAAATTTTTATGCTACTGCATTAAGGGAGTTGCGCGAAGAATTAGGAATAGATTCTTCGCGAGTGAGCCTAATTAAAGAACTTACCAGAGAACAAACCCTCTTAGGCTCCGTTATACATCCCTGGTTAGCCGCTATTGACTCCATTGTTCCATTTCATATAAATGATTCTGAGGTCGCAAGCTTAATTTCTTTGCCTTTAGCTGTAGTTAAAAACCCTAAAAATTATCAAGAAATTTTGGTAGAACGTAGTGGATTTAAATTTAAAAGTTGGCAGTTTATCGGGCATAGTGAGTTTATTTGGGGAGCTACTGCCCGAATTATGCGGCAGCTGATTGATTGGTAATCGCTTATAGACTATGTAAATTCCGTCTTGGTGAGCCTTGGCGAAGCATCCAGTCCTATGATTCGTCATAGCTCTACACTGGATTGCCTCACTTTGTGCGCAAAGACAAAAACGATTGAAGGTCGAGCATTAGTAGCCTTCTATCCTGTTTATACAGCCTCTGCCATATTCTTATTATCTTTTAACGCCCTACGTAAAATCTTCCCTACATTCGTTTTAGGTAATTCATTGAAAAACTCAACAATTTTAGGCACTTTGTAAGCGGCTAAATGCTCACGGCAATGAGTGATAATTTCTTCGCTAGTCAAATTAGGATCTTTTTTAACTATGCAGGCCTTTACTCGTTCGCCTGACTCCTGGTCAGAAACACCTACAATCCCCACTTCTAAAACACCTGGATGCATACCAATTACTTGTTCTACTTCATTGGGATAAACATTAAAACCGGAAACCACAATCATATCTTTCTTTCGATCGACCAAATAAATATAACCCTCTTCGTCCATTCGAGCTATATCCCCAGTTTTTAAGAAGCCGTCTTCGGTGAACACAAGTTTTGTTTCATCAGGACGATTCCAATACCCAGCCATCACTTGTGGACCTTTAATGCATAATTCACCACTTGTCCCAATTGGCACTTCTTGTCCATTATCATCGCGAATGGATACATCAGTGGAGGGCAGGGGCAGGCCGATACTTCCGTTATAGCCTTCTAAGTACATAGGATTAATGGTTGCAGCAGGGCTGGTTTCGGTTAAACCATAAGCCTCTAATACTCGTGAATGAGTCATTTCAGACCAGCGTAAAGAAACACTTTTTTGTAAAGCCATACCGCCTGACAACGCTAATTTTAATTTGCTGAAATCTATTTCTTTAAACCGTGGGTGATTTAATAGTAAGTTGTATAAAGTATTAACGCCTGTAAACGCTGTAAAACCTATATTCTTAATTTCATCAATGAAGCGATCCACATCACGAGGATTCGTAATAAGAACATTTTTAGCACCAGCTTTTAAAAAAGTAAGGCAATTAGCTGTTAAAGAAAAAATATGGTAAAGAGGTAAAGCAGTAACAATAATGTCCTCTGCACTCACACCTAAGGGCGCAATCCAAACAGAGGCTTGCATCACATTCGCTACTAAATTTCCATGGGTTAAAATGGCCCCTTTAGCTACACCTGTAGTGCCTCCGGTATATTGCAGAAAGGCAATACTATCATGATTCAATTCTATTTTATGTAAGCTAGCATCCTTGCCTTCTTGCAGTGCATAATTAAAGGCGACTGCATGAGGAATAGTGTAAGCAGGTACCATTTTTTTGACGTGCTTTACAACAAAGTTGACTATAAATTTTTTCATCCCGGGGAATAAATCGCCGATTTGGGTTACAATAATATGCTTAAGTGAGGGCATTGATGGTAAAGATTTTTCAACAGTGAAGGCAAAATTGGCTAACACGATAATAGCCTCAGCCCCAGAATCATTGATTTGATGAATCACTTCATCACAAGTGTATAAGGGGTTTGTGTTTACTACGACATACCCTGCTCTTAATATAGCAAATAAGGCTACAGGATATTGTAAAATATTGGGCATCATAATAGCTACCCGGGCCCCTTTTTCCATACCTAGTTGTTGTAAATACGCTGCTAAATCTCGGGATAATTTATCAAGTTGTGCGTAGGTAATTTCAGTACCTAAGTTAGAGTAGGAAGGTCTATCAGCATATTTATGACAAGATTCTTTAAATAAAGAAACCAAGGATAAATAATGACTCGAGTCAATTTCATGTGGCACATTTTCTTGATATTGTTCAAACCATCTTTTATCCACTTTGTTATCCTTCTGTTATTGGTTTTCACATGCTAGTATAAACAAAAATATCGTTTATGGATATCGACCAATGAGTGAAAATATAACAAAAACTCAAGCATTTAAATTAAAAGGGCGACTTTATACCTTTACTGTTTTACAAGTGATCAATAGTGATCAAGAGCTATTTAGGCAACAATGTGCCGATACTATAGTGAAAGCGCCCAAATTATTTGAAAAAACGCCTATAGTTTTCGATTTATCTTCTATCAGTCATCTTGAGTTTGATTTGCAAGCTTTATGCCAAATTGTGCGTGAATATGGGATGATTCCGGTAGCTATTCAAGGGGGTAACCCCATGCAAGAAACCTTAGCTCAGTGCCAAGGTTTAGCCGTGTTAAATGCTTCCGCGACGCAAGACAAGCCGATAATGGAGCCTGTGTATGAACATTCAACAGCTGAAATAATTAAATCTAGACTGGTGACTTCACCCGTGCGGTCAGGCCAACAGCTGGTATCCAAAGGAAGTGATTTAATAGTTACTTCTTCAGTCAGCCATGGTGCAGAATTGTTATCTGACGGTAACATTCATGTTTATGGGGCACTAAGAGGGCGCGCTTTAGCTGGAATTACCGGTGATTTAAATGCCCGTATTTTTTGTCAATGTCTGGAGGCTGAATTGGTATCTATCGCTGGTTTTTATCTTTTAAGCGACGGTATCGAGCCAATGAGAGGTCCCTGTCAAATTTATTTAGTCAATGAGCATCTAGTTATCGAGCCTTTATGATAGAAGCTGTTTTTATTTCTGATCTCCATTTACATCCGCAACGAGATGATATTCAAGCCCGCTTTGATAAATTTATTGCATGGTGTAAAACCCTTCCTATTAAAAAAATTTATATCCTAGGAGACTTTTTCCATGCTTGGGCTGGGGATGATTCCATCGACGAATGGAGCCTAGCTATTGCTAAACAATTACAGGAATTAGTGCAACTAAACATTCAATTGTTTTATATGCATGGAAATAGAGATTTTTTGCTCGGCAGTGACTTTGCGAAATTATCGGGGTGGACACCTTTAAGCGAGCCTACTTTAATCGAGTTAGGGGGAAAAAAAGTGCTTTTAGTCCATGGAGACCGCTATTGTATTAAAGATAAAGCCCATCAACGTTTCCGTCTCTTGACTCGTAACCGTATCTTTTCATGGTTGTTTTTATGCCTACCCTTAGCGTATCGCTTAAAATTGGTGAATAAAGTACGGCAAATAAGCCAGAATAATCAACATAAAGCAATGGAAGCTATGGATGTAAGTGTTGAATCTCTTATAAAGCATATGCGCCAAATGAAGGTCAAAACCCTCATTCATGGCCATACTCATAAACAAGGAATGAGTGCTTATGAAGGTGGTGAGTTTAAGCGTTATGTTTTAAGTGATTGGGATGACATGCCTCGGCTTTTGTGTTATGATAATACTAATGAATATAATTTTGACCAATCTTGGTTTTTAAGGGTTGAAAAATGACTAGAGAAAAGACTGATACTGAAAAGGTAGTTCAACCTGTTGAGGATTATGTAAAAGACGCAGCCCAGAAACAAGAAAATTTTAATAAAACTGAACAATACAAGCGTAAATTGCAGGAGTTTCAAGAGGGTCAAGCGCAGGAACAAAGGCTTTTTCAGCAACGACTTTCCGAGTTCGTCAATAAATATGCGCGACGAAACGATAAGGGAGAAGTAGTAGGGGGACCTTGGGAGACTTCCGATGAGCATGCCAAAAAAGGCTTAGATTCTGAAACTACGGCCTTTAACAGCGAATGGAAAAATGCCATGCTCAGTTTGTTGGGTTCTTTTGGTAAAATGTGTGAGGCAATGAATTATAGTCTTGAAACCAATGAAACAATCGGTAAAATGGCGATAAAGCATGCCATTAAAACGGCTGTTTCTGGCTACTTCAACAAACCCTCTGAGCCTGATTTAACCAAGACAGGCAAGGCTCAACTCCCCGTCCTAATGCATCATGTAACTCTGGATGCGGATAATAAGCTGCAAGTTCGAATAGCTAAAGATAATATGCCGATGAAAGATGATTTTAATAAGCTTTTTAAAAGCTTGGTTACTCATTGGCTTGAAAAAAATGGATATAAGCCAGGACAAACTCCTGAAACCCAAGATCAATATTTCGCTCAAGATGGTACTAAATTAACTCAAGCTAAGATGAAAGACTTGCAAGAGGGCGAACATAGCTTACAGAATTTTCTCGAGGAAAATAGTAGTTTAACTTATCAAAGCACGCCTACTCTGAGTTAATGCATTTAAAAATTTATAACGAGTCTTGTTCTTTGGGCAAGACTCGGTGCCATTACTGACAGGGTGGAATACCACTATGGAAGCGAAAAACTTGATCAGCGCTACTGATAAATGCATTTTCAATAGCTAAAAACTCACCCAAACGTTTATCTATAGCTCCACCATATAACCTGGCTAAACGTAGATAATCCTCAAAATGACGTGCTTCAGAACGAACTAAGCTGCTATAAAATTTAGACAAGTTGGCATCTTCTAAGAAAGGTATTAAGGCATAAAAACGTTCACAAGAGCGTGCCTCAATAATCGCACCAATAATCAATTGATCAGAAAGTCGTTGAGCATTATTTTTAGCTGTCACCTGTCTATGCAAATGAGAACCATAGTCAGAAGGGTGCAAGGGGCCAAAACTGATGCCTTTATCATTCATAATTGCAATAACTTTTTCAAAATGAAGTAATTCTTCACGTGCCAAGGGTGACATTACGGCCACTAGCTCCTCTTTTTCAGGATATTTACTCATTAGTGCAATGGCAGTTGCCGCAGCCTTTCGCTCACAATGGGCGTGATCTAGTAATAACAAAGGAATATGAGTAGCTGCGTACTCAAGCCATGCGCGAGGGGTTTTTACCTGCAAAAAATCATTTAATGTTTGTAAATCAGTAGTTAATCGTTTTAACATTTAAAATACACTATACTTTAGAAAGTCGTTAAGACTCAAAAATTGCAGATTTTGGCCCAAATTAGGGAAATGTCAACAGCTCAGAATGGCGTAAAAAAAAATTAGGTGGAAAATGGATGAAAAATTGACCGGTGATGAATTTAGTAAATGGTTTTCAACTTACGGATTGATTACTTCACAGCGCATACTTGGGCATTATAAAATAAGTATACCTCAAAAAGAGCTCATCCCGGCTATAAAAAGCGCAACTAGTTTTTATCATCATTTAGTGCAGGTCCCTTTGAAAAATGTTTTAAATGGAATCGTGCTACAGCAAGCAAATGATTATCATATTTATGTGCAAAAATTATTTATTGATTATTTACTTTCTGGGGAGAGTGGTAAACCTCCTGAGGCTCAAGGGGCGGCGACGCGTGAGTCTTTAGAGAATGAGCGTAAAGCTTTAGTCAGTTTAGGAGAGCAGTTTAATCAAAAGCAATTAGACCATGAGGCGGTTATTGGCACTAGTCAAAAAATTTTAATTAAATTATCTACAGATTTAAAAGAGTCTATGGCCAATAGCGCTAATTCACTACACCATTTAACGACACGAAATAATTCTGATTTTACTAAAGAGCAAATTGTAACCATTTTAACGAGGACTTTAATTGAGGCTGGCATTGAATTAAAAAGTCAAAATATAGATAAAAATCTTTTTATAGATAAGGCCATCGATTTGCTTCATCTGAGTAAAACAGAAGGAATGAAAGAAAAATTAAATGAATTATTAAATGAATTTTTTAACGTGCTTTCTAAGGTGAATGAACAAATAAGCGAATTATTCAATACTGCTAACAGTATTACTGAATCAGCACGAGCATTCCGCTCTCAATTTTATCAAGCAGCACTAAGAGTTATTGAGTTGATGAAGTTATTACCTGAATACAAAATCGATCCTGAGCAAGATATGATTAATCGAGAAGCACTTCATTTTGATAAAACAATTGGCGAGACCCAACAGTAATAAATAAAAACGTAATTACAGTAGTGCAAGCCCCTAATATTTTAAGGAGCTTCTTGGTACCTTTTGTCCTAAAGGGTGAATTTATATTAGCCAAAAGCTCCTGTTTTTGATATAATACAGCACTTTAATTTAAACATAATGGAGCTCGTGATGGCAAAAGAAGTAACTTTGTCTATTATAAAACCAGATGCAGTAGCAAAAAATGTTATTGGTCAAATATATAGCCGTTTTGAACAAAATGGTTTAACTCTTGTTGCCGCCAAAATGGTGCAATTATCTCGTGCACAAGCTGAAAGTTTTTATGAAATTCATAAAGCTCGTCCATTTTTTAAAGATTTAGTTGAATTTATGATTTCTGGCCCTGTAATGATTCAAGCGTTAAAAGGCGAAAATGCAGTAGCTAAAAACAGAGATCTAATGGGTGCAACAAATCCTAAAGAAGCTGCTCCTGGAACTATTCGTGCTGATTTTGCTGATAGTATTGACGCCAATGCGGTACATGGTTCAGATAGCTTAGAAAATGCTAGCCGTGAAGTGGCTTTCTTCTTCGAGCCTCATGAGTTATGTGATAGATAAGTCGCAGTTGGAGTCGATGTCGTGGATCAAAAAGTTAATTTATTGAATTATAATTATCAGCAGTTAAGAGAGCTATTGATATCTTGGGATGAAAAGCCTTTTCGTGCCCAACAGTTAATTCAATGGATCCATCAAGTTGGCTTATCTGACTACGCAGAAATGACTAATCTTGGGAAAGCCTTAAGAGAAAAACTAGCTCGTTTATCTTTCATTGGCTTGCCTGAGATTGTTACCTGTCAAAAATCAGCTGATGGCACGCATAAATGGTTGCTTAAGCTTGATTGCGGTAATTGTATCGAAACTGTTTTTATTCCTGAAGCGAATAGAGGAACTTTATGTGTTTCCTCTCAAGTTGGCTGTGCCTTAAACTGCTCGTTCTGTTCTACAGCAAAACAGGGGTTTAATCGTAATTTAACTACAGCTGAAATAATCGGCCAAGTTTGGTTAGCTGTACGAGAGTTATCTTTAGCTAACGGTACTCATGATAAACGTCTAACTAATGTCGTTATGATGGGTATGGGTGAGCCATTACTAAATTTCGATAATGTTGTTTCAGCAATGAATATTATGATGGATGACTTTGCCTACGGCTTATCAAAACGCCGTGTCACTTTAAGCACCTCCGGTGTTCTACCTGATCTCGAACGATTAAGAGAAGTAAGCCCAGTGGCTCTTGCTGTTTCCTTACATGCCCCGAACGATGAATTACGCAACGAATTAGTACCTATCAATAAAAAATATCCTTTAGCTCAACTCATGGCCTTATGTAAACGTTATTTTAAGGATGAGCCTAGACGCAAAGTTACTTTCGAATATGTGATGCTTAAAGGCGTTAATGATCAGCCTGAACATGCGAATCAGTTAATTAAATTATTAAAAGATGTTCCTGCTAAAGTTAATTTAATACCGTTTAATCCTTTTCCCCTGACCCAATATCAACGCTCATCTCAGAAAACTATTGATGCATTTAGGGATAAATTAATAAGCAGTGGTATTAATACTATTACCCGTAAAACGCGCGGTGATGATATTGATGCAGCTTGCGGCCAATTAGCTGGTGAAGTGAAAGATAGAACAAGTCGCTCTCAACGTTGGCAAAAACTTCATTTTATTCCAAACAAATCAAACCCCGCTGATGGTTCTATTGTTAATTAATTTGAAATAAGATGACAAATCGTTTTTAATTTACGCGTAAGTAGTTATAATGCGGCATTATTTCCCACAACAAGTGTTGATTGTGTCAAAATTTTTAAAATTTTTATTATTGACAAGCTGTTTATTTCTTATAGCTTGTCAGTCTAATAAAGAAGAAGAGGACTTAGCAAGTAAAAATCAACCTAACTTCAGTAAGGCTGCCACCTTTAATATGCAACTAGGTTTAGGTTATTTAAAGCAGGGCGATAGACCAAGAGCTAAGAAAAAATTATTAACAGCCCTAAAGCAAGAGCCTAACTCACCAGATATTAATGCCGCTATGGCCTATTATCTTGAACAGACTAGTGAGCTAGAGGAGGCTAAGAAATATTATCTAAAGGCGATTTCATTATCATCTAACAGCGGCGCCCAGCTTAATAATTATGGTACCTTTTTATGCCGTCAGGGCGAATATCAAAAAGCCGAAACTTATTTCTTAAAAGCTGTAAAAGATCCACAGTATATTAATACGGCAGCAGCTTATGAAAATGCTGGCTTATGTGTATTGGCTATTCCTGATATGGAAAAAGCGAAGTTGTATTTTAGTAAAGCTATAAATCAAGATCCTTCGCGAAAAGAGTCTTTTTATGAGTTAGTTAAATTAGAAAGTAAAGAGGAACATAACGAACGGGCGTTTCAACTTATGCAACAGCATCCAGACTTAGTTTTAAACGATAAAATCTTATTGGATATGGCTAAAAATCTAGCTGATAAACTGGGTAAATATGAAATCGCTGCCGCCTATGAAGAAAGCCTAAACAAAATAGCAAGAACTGATAATACAAGTGGAGTAAATAATGAATACAACAGCCACAATGGATGATGTAACTGATATCCCAATTGAAAATCCAGGAATACAATTAGCTCAAATACGTCAACAAAAGGGTTTTTCGGTTGAATATGTTGCAAGTAAGTTGCACCTAAGAGCGCGCATCATTGAGCTTATTGAAGAAGGTGATTTTAATTTATTACCAGAGCCTGTGTTTATTAAAGGTTATTTGCGTGCTTATTCTAAATTATTAGGAGTTTCCCCCGAGCCTTTTTTACAAATCTTCAATTCCCAGTTTACTGAAGAGAAAAAGCCTGAGCGAGCCTTATGGCAAAGTAAGCGTGAGTCCCACAAAGCAGAACATTTTATTCGATGGTTTACTATTATTTTTGCATTAGGAGCAATGGTTGCAATTGGGTTATGGTGGCATAACAACCGTGATAATCATTCTGCCTACTCCTCTAGCACTAAAGAAGAAAAAATAAGCCAGGATTTATCATTAAAAGAAGACAATACAGTTACTGAAATTAAATTAGCTGATGTTTCGAAAGTTCAGGCTTTATTAGATCCCCAACCTGCGATGTCGCGTTTGGAGAATGAGGGTGAGTGAGCGAATTCAAGCAATACGTGGTATGAATGACATCTTGCCGGAAAAAACATCATTATGGCGGCAAGTAGAAAAAATATTCGTTGACTGCCTTTCAAGTTATGGCTATCAAGAAATTCGTTTTCCTCTTATTGAGAATACCCAATTGTTTAAAAGAACTATTGGTGAGGTTACTGATATTGTTGAAAAAGAGATGTATACCTTTAATGATCTTAATGGAGATAGCTTAACGCTTAGGCCAGAAGGTACCGCATCGTGCGTGCGCGCGTGTTTAGAGCATGGATTATTGCATAATCAACAACAAAAATTATGGTATATGGGGCCTATGTTTCGTCATGAGCGTCCGCAAAAAGGGCGTTACAGACAATTTACTCAATTTGGCGTAGAAGCTTTTGGAATGTCCGGCCCGCATATTGAGCTCGAGTTAATCTCTATTTGCCAGCGCTTATGGACTCAATTAGGTTTTGCTGATGAGGTGCACCTGCAAATTAATTCTTTAGGTGATCTTTCCGAGCGTGTAGCCTATAGAACTACCTTAGTTGAGTATTTTCGTACACATTATGAATTTTTGGATGAAGACAGTAAAAAACGGCTTGAAAGAAACCCTTTACGCATATTAGATAGTAAAAATCCAGAATTGAAAGAGTTAATTACAAAAGCACCCAAACTTATTGATGTTTTAGGGCAGGAAAGTAAGGCTCATTTTGAGTCTTTTTGTAAGGGTTTAGATTTATTAAAAATACCCTATACTATAAATCCTGTTCTAGTACGAGGGTTGGATTATTATGGTCATACCGTTTTTGAATGGGTGACTGATAAATTAGGAAGCCAAGCAACTGTTTGTGCTGGTGGGCGTTATGACAAATTAGTCGAACAATTAGGTGGCTCTGCAACCCCCGCAGTGGGATTTGCACTTGGGTTTGAGCGGATTGTACTATTAATGGATCTCTTAAACCTTACCGGTATAAAAAATAGTCGACCGGCTTTATTTATAGTTGCAACTAACCATGAGGCTATTCAAAATGCATTAGCTCTCTCAGAGAGTATTCGCAATAACCACCCCAATTTAGATGTAATCACAAACCTCTCCGGTGGGAGTTTTAAAAGCCAATTTAAAAAAGCGGATAAAAGTGGTGCCCAGTTAGCCTTAATTTTAGGCGAAGAAGAGGTTCAGAATAGTTCTGTGAGCATTAAAGACTTGCGTAATGGGACAGAGCAAATTACAGTGGAACAAAAAAATATCAATCACTATTTAACTGATTATTTAGCGTAAAGGCAGGAGAAAAAAATGTCAGTCTATATGACAGAAGAAGAGCAATTAGAGACAATTAAAAAATGGTGGAAAAAATATGGAAATTTAATCACTATATTTCTTTCTGTCGTGCTTTTATGTGTAGCAGGATATAGATACATGAATTGGCACCAAGATAAAGTGAAACAGCAGGCTTCTAATGCTTATGAGAATATGATGGTGGCCTTTTCCAATCATGATATAAAATCGGTTCGTTCCTATGCTAATGAGTTAACTAAAGACTATGACAATACTGTTTACGCAGATATTGCTCATTTAACGCTGGCCAAAGTGTATGTTGAAAAAAGTAAACTCGATGAAGCAAAAAAAGAATTACAACAGGTAGTGTCCAATGGGCATATGCCTCCCTTGCGACAAATAGCAAAAATTCGTATTGCCCGTATTTTGGCTGCGACGAAAGATTATACCAATGCCTTAAATGAGCTTAGCTCCATTGATGATAATACCTATTTACCGGTAGTTAATGAATTGAAAGGCGATATTTATGGTGCAACCGGTCAATATCAAAATGCAATTAATTCTTATCGATTAGCGATTACTGCCGTAAAAAGTAATGGCTTAGGTAATTTATTTTTGGAAATGAAAACCAATGAATTAGCGAATAAAACGCAATCTGTTATAGCAGATGAGAAAAAAGTACAAACTACTTAGTATTGAAATGGCCAAGGATTAGCGTTCTTAGGTTGAAACAGAGTTATATTAAACAGGGTTTTATTATGAAGAGTAAGCTATTAACACTCGCTTTATGTGTATTAGTACAAGGCTGTACTAAAATCGATGATTACATGTTAGGGAAGGATAATACACCGCAACCCAAAGAATTAAAACAAATTGACTCAAAGCTGAAAATAACCCAAAACTGGTCTGCACCGGTAGGAAAATCAAATAAAAACTTAGGTTATTTAAAGTTACAACCTGTTGCGAAAGGGGGGGTAATTTATACCGCTGATGCAAGTGGATTGGTGCAAGCAGTTAGAGAATCAAATGGGGCTATTAAATGGTCTACTAGCTTAAAGCACAATTTAGTCAGTGGTCCCTCTGTCTCAGCTGGTGTGATCGCTGTAGGAACAAATAATTCTTCTTTAGTTTTATTAGATCAAACTAGCGGTAAAGAGTTATGGCAAACTAACTTATCAGGTGAATTATTATCGGCGCCAGCAATAGCTCATCATAAAGTTATTGCCAAGACTATCGACGGAAAAGTGTATGCTTTTGATCAAGCAAGCGGAAAGCAGCTTTGGATGGTTGATCATGGCTCACCTAATTTAATATTAAAGGCAAGTTCTTCGCCTGTGATCGTAGGCAATCAAGTTCTTATCGGCTTCTCTGATGGTAAGTTAGAAGCCATGGAATTAGATTCGGGACGCATGGTCTGGCAACGCAGCATGGCTTATGCAACTGGGTCTAGTGATGTGGAGCGTTTAGTAGATATTGACGCGGATCCCATTATAAAAAGCAGCGTAGCTTATCTCGCCACTTATCAAGGCTATATCGGAGCATTATCGTTAGATAATGGTGAGTTCCTATGGAAAAAACCCGGTTCAGTATACAAAAACATCCTTTTCCATTCGAATACTTTATTCATTACCGACAGTAATGATGTATTGTGGTCCATTGACAGTAAAACAGGCCATGTAAACTGGAAACAAACTGCCTTAAAGGCGCGTGGTTTGACCGAACCCGTGCTCATAGGTAATGATCTAGTTGTGGGCGATAAAAACGGCTACCTCCATTTTCTAGATACTCAAGCAGGCGATTTGTTAGCTCGCTCACAAGTCTCGGGCGGGGTAAGCAGTGCGCCAGTTGCGGTAGGAAGGAAGCTCTACGTATTGACTAATAACGGAATGTTAAACCAGTTGACGGTGAGTTAATAAATGATTCCAGTAATTGCTTTAGTGGGCCGACCTAATGTAGGCAAGTCCACTTTATTTAACAGAATAACAAAAACTCAAGATGCATTAGTTGCGGATTTTCCTGGTCTAACCCGTGATAGGCAATATGGCGACGCGCACTATGAAAATAAAACTTTTATTGTAGTCGATACTGGCGGTATTGGTGTTGATGATATTGCGGTCGATAGTTTAATGTCGAAACAATCTACGGTTGCCTTGCAAGAGGCTGATGTCGTTTTATTTATCGTTGACGGCCGCTCAGGTTTAACCGGCATTGATGAGAATATTGCCGGTAATCTAAGGAAGCTCGGTAAAAAAGTTCATTTAGTTGTTAATAAAACTGAAAACATGGATGACGATATTGCCTGTTCTGATTTCCAATCCTTAGGCATCATCGAAATGCATTCTATTTCTGCTGCTCATGGTACCGGTATAAGCTCTTTATTAGAACAAATTCTTGCGCCATTTTCAGGACAACTAGAAGAACCCCTGCAAGAAGATGTTATTAAAATAGCGTTTGCAGGCCGCCCCAATGTAGGTAAATCAACTTTAATTAACAGAATTTTAGGTGAAGAGCGTGTCGTGGTATACGATATGCCGGGAACTACCCGCGACAGTATTTCTATTCCTTTTCAACGGGATGAACAAAATTATGTGTTAATCGATACAGCAGGAGTACGAAGAAAATCCCGCATTGATGAGAAAATTGAAAAATTTTCAGTGATAAAAACTTTACAAGCAATCAAAGAGGCTCATGTTTGTTTACAAGTTTTAGATGCGAAAGAGGGTGTAACAGATCAAGATATGAATTTATTGGGGTTCATTATTGAGTCTGGAAAAGCCTTGGTTATTGCACTAAATAAATGGGATGGCTTAGATGAGGAACATAAAGAGCATATAAAATCTGAGATAGAGCGCCGTCTACATTTTGCAAGTTTCGCAAAAATCCGCTTCATCTCTGCTTTACACGGCAGCGGTGTAGGTAGTTTATTTAAAGATATTAATGAGGCGTATACTTCTGCAACTCAATCTTTTTCAACACCTCGTTTAACTCGGCTATTACAAGACATTAGTACTAAGCATACTCCTCCTTGTGTCAATGGTCGCCGTATTAAATTGCGTTATGCTCATATTGGTGGCCACAATCCGCCAGTAATTGTAATTCATGGTAATCAATTAAATGATTTGCCTGAAAATTATCGCCGTTATTTAAATAACGAATTTATAAAGCATCTGGGCCTAATAGGCACACCTCTAAAACTAGAATTTAGAGGAGGCGACAATCCTTTTGCGCACAAGAAAAAGAAACTCTCTCAACGACAAGTAAATAAAAAACGTCGTCTGATGAGTTATGTTAAAAAGAAAAAAAAATAGTTTAGGGCTTATTTCCTCTAGCTCTGGATTAAATTATACCCTTAAGGTGAGGACATCGCAGGGAGCTCGATTCGTTATAGCATGAGCCGTACTTCCTAATAGGGTTTCAAAACCATGTGTTGAGTGGCTTCCAATAATAATCAATTGACAATTTAATTCTTGGACTCGGTTAAAAATAATTTCTTTAACTGAGCCTATTTCCACAAATTGTTGTGATGCTGGAATATTTAAGTTCTCCCCAATTAAGGAGAGCACAGTCCGCGCATCATCTTTCGCAGGATTAGCCAACTCAGTAAAACCTAATCCTTGAGCAAGTTGGTAACTGGTAGGTAATTCAATTACATGAAGCAGATATAGTTTTGCATTAAACTGTTGGGCAATTCGAGCTGCTTTTTCGGTTAGGTGCTCATGCTCACTTAATAAATCAGTAGCAAATAAGATATTCTTATACATAAAAATCCCTATTTAAATAGAATCATTAAGTTATAGTGTAGTAGATATTTTAATAATGAGGTTGAGTCCCGTATTAACTAGAATACGGGAAATTAAACTTATCGAGCTGTTCGAAGGGCTAATAATAGTAATAGGCTGAGGAGCTAACATCTTCTACTATTTCGCTCTGTTTTTGAGGGGCTTTTTTTCCTAGTTTCTCTAAACTAGTATTAATTAAGGTGACTGATGCTGAAGCATCTTCCCGAAAATGACTAACCATTAGTTTTTTAAATTCTTCAAGATCATTAATCCCCGCTTGCTCGGTGCTTGCTAAGTAATTGGCGAGATAAGTACTATCGTTATATTCACCTTTAACCCGGTTAAAATTATTAATAACGGTGAATAAATTATCGCTATATCGTTTTAAGAGAGCATGACTTGTCTCTAGATTTGGCTTAAAAAAACCCGCTGGATTTAGATTTAGCTAGGTCCGGGGATCTGGAACAAAATTCAGGAAAAATAAGAGCTATTCCCGGTTTGTTAGTTCATTCACCTTACTCTCAGAATGGCTTATCCACAAGTCCATAGGCCAGGAGAGCT
>NZ_RZGQ01000190.1 GCF_003989735.1 Legionella sp. km772
GAAAATCAAATAATCACTATAAAGATCAAGCATATCCATTTAATTCCCTCCCTAAAATTAAGGGCGGAATTCTAATGCTTTTTAGTCAAACTACAAGTTTATGTGCGTAACATGAGTAACTTATCTTAATGGTTAAACACTGAGGAATGCCCCACTATTTGCATCCTAAGCTCATGGGGCCTTCCTTAACCGGATTATGCAGTAAACACCTGGCCGTCTTTAATGGTTTTCACTTCCGATTGTGTGTATAAAACACCTTGTTTATTTAAATTAAAAGGCCCCATCACCCCGTTACCCGGCGCATAAAGGTGAATCTGCTGCACAAGGGCGGCAAGGGAAAATCCTGAGCCTTTTTGTAATGAAGCCTCAATACTGGCATTAACCATATTAAATACATCATAGGCATAACCGGCTTCGGTACTGGGGTAGTTAAAATTAATTTCCTGATATTCGTTTATAAAGTCGGCAGGCATTGCCTGAGTATCCACATACCACTGGCCATTAAATACTCTCATTACTGTTGGAGTTACTTGATCGACAATACTAGTAATGGGTTTTTGGATGTGGGCCTTACTCATTGCTGATTGAATTTTTTCAATTCGTTCCGGTGAAGCCATAATAAGATAAAGTTGGGGCTTTTTGGCTTTTAATTTCTGGATTAAGGGAGCATAATCGGTAGTATCCGCTTTGATTTCTTCATGTAAAACTATCTTAATACCTGAATCTTTACCAATTTGTTTGAGAACACTTTTGGCTAATACTTGATCTGATACTTCATCAGTCGCAATGAGTGCAATTTCCTTTATATTTTTTTGCTGTAAGGTTTTTACCATAACCTTTGCTTGTTCATAATCTGGGCTCCATGCCAAAAAATTATGGCTTCCATCGGCAATACGCGGATCGCTGGCCATGCTAAAATGAAGAATATTATTTTTTTGTGCTAGAGGCTTTACCATTAAACCATTTTTAGACCCCTCCGTAACTAGTACATTAATTTTATGGGTATCAATAAATTTTTGTAAGCTCACTTGCATTTTTGCCTCATTTTTAGGCAGTGCATCTAAGGTATAAAAGGTGTAATGAATAGCGTCGTTATGGGTTTTATCCCGAGCCATTTCCATCGCATTGAGAATGTTCCGACCAATAAACGCTTGTTTATGGGAAAAAGGAGCGTAAATACCAATATGAACTTCTGTGCTGTTTTTTTCAATGTTGGCAAAACTAATATTTATACCTAAGCCTAGCATAACGGTTGTTGTTATTATTGGTTTTAAAATACGAGTAAGCATTCTCATTCCTTGATTAACAAACTTCCACACATTCTGCTATGAATAGCCAATAAATACAATGCTTGGACTGCGCAAAAAATATACTGTTCAGCTGAGATTAGACCGCGAGACTTTCTTTAAACTTGTTGAATATATATACAAACTCTGAGATAATTAACATTTTGAGCAACTCTAAACATGATGAATTGCACTAAAGCAACTTTACTTCTTTTAAGCATTTCGTGGACAGCCTCAACGCATGCGGATATTAACGCCTATGTCAATCGCATAAAAAGCAAACCTGCAGCACTTTATACTTTTTTTAAAAAGATGCCTAAGGGTGGTGAACTGCATTACCATTTAGCGGGCGGCCCCTCTGCTGAAGTGATGTTGTCATTGGTTGCACAAGCGGATTATTGTGTAGCAAGGGATAGCTTGACGGTGAGCGAAACAACTAATAACTGTCAAGGAGTGAGTACCAATTCGCTCGTCAAAGACCCCCTGTTGTATAAACGAATTATTCAGAGTTGGTCGATGGAGGATTTTACTCCAGGCAAAGAATCAGGACACGATCATTTCTTTAACTCCTTTATGAAATTTATGTCCATTGTAATTAATTACCGTCCACAATTAATTGCCAATGTTATTGAACGCGCTGCGGAGCAAAATGAGCACTACCTGGAAATTATGGATATTGCCGATAATGCGAATGCAACAAGCTTTGGCCCTTTAATAAAAAATGCCGCTACTTTTGCAGAACGTAAAAACCTCTTACTTAACAATAAAGATTTTCAAAAAAATATTATTCGCACAATCCAAAACAGTGAGGCGATGGAGGAGCAAGCTAGGAAGTATTTAGGCTGCGAACGTCATTCACAGCAAAAATCCTGCCAAATTAAAGTGAAGTTCTTATACTATGTATTACGTGAACAGGCCCCCGATAGTTTTTTTGCTCAAGCTTTAAATGCGTTTGAGGCAGTAGCTCGCTCCAAAGGAAATCTCGTGGGTGTTAATTTAGTCCAGCCGGAAGATGGCGTGATTTCTTTACGTGATTATGAGCAACAAATGCGGATCTTTAATTATTTACACGCCCAATACCCCCAAGTCCATATTGCCTTGCATGCTGGTGAGATAACTGCAGACCTTGTTAATAAGAAAGAATTAAGCTACCACATTCATGACGCTGTTTTTATTGGTAAAGCCCAAAGAATTGGCCATGGGGTTGATATCCTATCCGAAGACAATGCTCAATCGACCTTAGCCTATATGGCTAAACATCAAATCCCGGTTGAGGTGAACCTCACCAGTAATGCCTCTATTTTAAACGTTTCTGGCTCTAAACATCCATTAAAGTACTATTTGAAACATCATGTACCGGTTGTATTCTCTACTGATGATGAAGGAATATTAAGGACTGACTTAACCCAGCAATATGTTAATGCTGTAATGGATCAACATTTGGATTACTCCACGATAAAACAAATTAACCGTAATGCTTTAACTTATGCATTTATTCCAGGGCAAAGTATTTGGGCTAATCCCTATAAAGCGGAACTTGTTCCTGCTTGCCAAAATTTAAATGCCCTAAGCTGTATGCAATTTATTGAAAAAAATGAAAAAGCGCAATTACAATGGGACTTAGAGAAAAAGCTCGCTGCTTTTGAGAAGGCATACTCTTAAGCTACGGGGATAAGAGAGCACCTCAATTCGTTCTTAAGCAATTGACGTGCGTTTATCCTCATTTATATTCAATTTTTTAATTAGTTTTTTTAATTGCGATTTCATTATCTGCTGATGAAAAAAGCGAATAGTTTGAAAGTAAAGTTTACCCCAGCGATTGTTAAACTGCACCAGTGTGGTGATGGTAATGGTCTGCTTTGAATTTTTTAAGATCATCCGCACGTTTAAATGCTTATCATCCTCACCAAAAAGCAGCTCATTATCACTCCTAGCAAAAAGTCTAAAAAGCCCTGCCCTTTCACCTACCCTTAAGCATACTGCTGTTTCTTGAGTAGGAATAGAACGTGTAATAAGGCCGCTCCAACATAGCAATATATTTCTTAAATTTAAAAGAGTGCGTGCCCAAGAGGATGATGAATTAAAAAATAATTGCGCAATAGTTTCTAGGGATGGATTAGAACTAGCTTTATATTCTCCTCTGAAGGCATCAGAATAATCGATGCGCAAAAGTGCTTTATTTACTAATCCATGCTTATAAACGGCAGTTTTTCTTATTGTACCCATAGGATTTAAGTCCTTTAATTAATTACTCGGCCTTAGTTAATACTGAGGTAGGTAAATTTAATTGATCCCTTTTTAGAGACAGCTTAATTTTGGAATACAACTATAACCTAAAAATTTACTTTTGCTGAGTGCATTAGGCAATTGAAAATCAAATACACTAACCCCGTATATTCTTTGGGCTTGGTAGGTACGGCCATCACTTGCACCAATCATTAATAAATCACCATTCTTATTTTTGCCCAGATAAAGCATAACATGGGTGACATTTAGCTTTCGTTTAATTTCATAGGTGCCACTCCAAAAGAGCAAATCTCCAGGACGCAAATACGAGAATTCTAAAGAGGAGAAGTCATTACCGGTGACCGGATAAAAATGCCCCTTTTCTACTACCCATTTATAGAGTAAATCAGAAGAACGTGGAACATCATGGATCCCCACCGTGGTTAAAAGATAATAGATGGTGCCGGAACAATCCATTCCCCTATTTTTGGGGTCGGCTGACCCATAAAGATAGCCTAAATTTTTACTAGCAATATTTAATGCTAAAGTAAGCAGATTTTTAACCGCTGCGGAGTTCCTATTAAAATCTTGCAATTCTTGCGTTGAAATAGAGAGTGGATTTTGGGTTTTCAGAGGATCAGAAAACACAGTACTGACGGAAACAAAAAGCAGTAAGTAAGCAAGTAGATGCCGCACAGACCCTCCTGATTAAATGTGTTAACTATTCCAGCCCGCCTCTAACTAATCAATCTGAACAGGAGTATGAAGCGTAATTAATGTACTAAGCTTCATCGCATCCGCATTGGATAACCTAATACAACCGTGGCTAGTCGAACGCCCAATAGTTTGTGGTGTATCAGTGCCGTGAATGCCTATACCAGACTTATTTAATCCTATCCACACCACTCCTACCGGGCTATTTGGTCCCGACGGAAGGTTATAATAATGCTTACCCTTTTTTCCCTCCGTTAGCATTTTTTTATCATAACGAAATTCAGGTAAGTAAGTTATCTTTTGAATGTTCCATAGCCCCTTAGGCGTTGGTAAATCTTTCGAGCCAGAACTAATAGGAAATGCCGCCAAGATTTCCTCACCCTCATAAACAATAAGTGTTGCTTCCTTAATATTTATTTTAATGCTTCTTTTGGCAAGCTTTCCTTGTTAGCTAGGTCCGGGGATCTGGAACAAAATTCAGGAAAAATAAGAGCTATTCCCGGTTTGTTAGTTCATTCACCTTACTCTCAGAATGGCTTATCCACAAGTCCATAGGCCAGGAGAGC
>NZ_RZGQ01000191.1 GCF_003989735.1 Legionella sp. km772
TTTGGAAAATCAAATAATCACTATAAAGATCAAGCATATCCATTTAATTCCCTCCCTAAAATTAAGGGCGGAATTCTAATGCTTTTTAGTCAAACTACAAGTTTATGTGCGTAACATGAGTTAATAATTATGGCATCATCAGTCCCTGTAAACGTCCCACCCATCAATAAAACAATATATCCCCGTAAATGTCCCATCCTGAAAGTTTATAGTTATTCTTTATGGTTATTGAACTAACTCAATATAATCTTCCATTGATATGATATGACCTATTTCGTTAGGTCTATTTTCTTTAATGAAGCTATGAAAAGAGGCTTTGGTTGCAGGGTGATCTAGACCATGCTTTTTATACCAATTTTTGAGAATACTACTTTGCTCCTTTATGAATTTCTCAAAATCATCATTTAAATCGCTTTTTTGATTCTCTGTTAATTTCTCTAGGTATGTGTTTATCTTTTTGTTTACATACTGTTTGTAGCGCTCTGATTGCTCTTCCAATTTTTCTTTCTTTTCTTTTTCTTTAGCTTCTGAGATCTTGCGACGCTCATTAATTACAGTTTTGCTTGATCTACTGAGCTTATAATCCTTTTTTAATGCTTCAATCAAATACCCAGCTAATCCTCTAATTTTTCCAGCAACAAAATTTTCTGATTGGGTAATAATTTCTACTTTCTCTCGAATATACTCAATATCATACTTTGCATATGTCTCATCAATCATTTGTATTGAAAATCCAAATGTATTAGCCAATATTTGTCTTAATTCTTCATCAATCGATAAGTCCTTTATCTGAATTGGAGATTCATCAATGTTTTTTTCTAGCTTGAATCGAATTCTAGTAACTTTTTGATTAACTCGCTCTATTTCAGGAATAATACGAATGGGTGATACGGTATTTACTTCATTTATGCCTACATCAAGCACCCTTTTCTTAAAGTCTTTAAACACTTGATATTTTCCATCAAATACACCCATTAGTTTTCTAAAGATATCTAGCGGAAACCAAGGCGTCTGCGCAAGCCCTTTGTAACGAATGCAGTTCTCATAAAGCGCCAAACCATAGCCTGATTTGAATTTTGAAATCAGTTCAATGTTTATTTGGCCATAAATCTCAGGTTGATACATAAGATCTTTCATTACCTGGCTGTATTCATAAATGCAGACGCCGTTTGAAAGTTCTGCTGATGCCAATATGGAACTAGCCTTCCATTTTTTTTCTTGTCCAGTGGAGCAATCAATAACGTTCCATTCAATAGCTATTGTTATTAGTCCAAGCAAGGCTTCTTTTAGCTTTGCAGTATCTTTGCTATTGTATCCAATCAATTGATATAAATCTTTTCCTTTGATTTCAAATTGCTGTTTGTATGGAAGATCTGGATAAGCATTAAATAGTAGAGCATTAAACAACTTTCGCTGAACTAGCGATAGATTATTAGAGCAATGTATAGCATTAACATGCTTCTTTAGTTCAAGATTCTTATTATTTATAGCTGCGCTTTTCACACAGAGCTCCCTAATGATAAAATCCGGATATCCGGATTCCAATATCAATCCGGATATCCGGATTCCATTTCTTTTTCAAGATATTCAGACATATAGGAACACATAGATTCTAAATTTATTAATTCTGAAATTTCTTTATTTAGAACAATTGAAGGTAGCCCTCGTGAATCGCGCTTGAAAGTAAATAGCTTTTTGCCTTTTTGAGACACATAAAATTTAGCATCAGTCGAATGCTCGGAACGCATTGAAGATTGAGATACAGTACAATTTGATTCAAATACGCGCTCGAGCTTAGCTTGGGAATTAATTGTTTTACCTATCTGATTAGCAATAGACAGCATCATTTTATAGTTATTTTTTGATTTATTTAATATTTGAACTATCGACACAGCTAATTGTTTTGATAAGCAATGAATATTTGGAATTTTATCTATTATTTCATCAGGAATTTTGGAATAAGCCATTAAATCATTAAAAGTTGATGTGGACATATTCAACTTATCTGCAAGTTCTTTCTCAGTGTTAAATACCCCATCTACTAATAAACGCTTATACAGTGATGCATTAGAATAATTACTAACATCATTTCGCAATTTGTTTTCTGCATCTTGTGATGCTATAGCATCTTGGATATTTGGAATATCTTTTTTGATGACTAAAAAAGGTACTCCAAGTTGCAAACAAGCAATGTGTCTTCTTCTACCAAAAATAACTTCGTATTTAATTTTTCCATGCGGAGTAGGGTGAAGTCTGATCAATGCTGGTTGCAATTGCTTATTCATTTTAATTGAATCGACAAGCCCTTGGATATCACCCATTTCATTTTCATGACGATTAGCATAGCACCATGGTTCACATTCTGCAGGATCAATGTAAATTAACTCTTGATCTGAAAACTCAATTCCTGATTGTGTTTTAAAATAGGAAGAGGTTTTGGATAATGTTGGTGTTGAAGAGACCTCACTTGATGTTTCAAGCTTATTAATTTGACCGTTTCGCAATAGCATACCCAACGGGCCAGAATTATGGACATTTTTTTTACTGTTATCCATGGTTCTCTCCACTCATAGTTAAAGATGTTGCTTGTTTATCCCAAATATCTTTAAAGTTATTGATGATTTCTAAATTAACATCATCCAAATGCTGTAAAGCACGTCTGTATGCTTCTCTACTTCCTCGTGGCTTAGAAATGTCATAAATAGTTCCAATTTCATTAGCTGCTTTGGGAACCTCTACTGTTTCACACATGTGGTTCGTCAAAATATATCGTCCAAATTGCTCACGCATCATATTTTCCATTTGTAAAGCTTCGTTACTACCGGTATGTTTTGAAATTAAAATTCGAAGGTATTCTAATTTTTTAGAAGGTAGCTCTTTAAACATATTTCTTAATGTAGCTGTATACATAATGAAGCTAGAATAATCATTCATAGATGGAGGAATAGGGATAATGATTCCATCGCAAGCAATAATGGCATTTAAAGTAAGTAGTCCAAGATTTGGCCCACAGTCAATTAAGATAACATCATATTGATTTTTGATAATTTTTAAAGATTGAGTTAGCCTAATAACAGGGGAGCCAAGTCGATCTTGGTTGTTTGCTGTTTCATTAGGTAAAATTAAATCACAATCTTGTATCGCCAAGTTAGCAGGGATAATATCTAAACCATCGAAATGTGTTTTTAAAATAACATCCTTAATGTTATTTGGATTGGAAATAAGCACGTTGGTAATAGTATCTTCATATTTCAATTCTAAATCTGGTATCAATCCAGAACTGATTAACGTTGCAGTTCCTTGTGCATCAAAATCTAGTAATAAAACCTTTAAACCTTCAATGGCAATTTTTTTACCTAAGTCGACAGTCGTTTCTGTTTTTCCAACTCCACCCTTTAAATTAGAAATGGCAATAGTTAAGCATTTGGAACCTTTTGGTCTTTTATATCGAGTTCCAGCTTTGTCTCTTAGTGAATTTATAGCGGCTAAAGTGTACTTTTTTACATTTCTTCCATTTTCCTGCGTTTCTATCACTACTCCAGGAATATCCTCATGTGATTCTAGTAGTTTTCTGAAGGTAGGATCTGAGACTTTAACCATTTTTGCAGCTTCAATAGCACCCCATGTTCTCGGTTTTTTCCTTTTTTCGGGATTAATTACGTAGTTTCTGAGTGCTAATAACATATCGTTCCCGGCTTGATAAAATTTATCCATCAGTTGTTCGGGATTATCTGTGCCATAATTGATAATTTGAGGATTTAGCATGATTGCCTTTTGTTGAATAAACAAAATTTCACTGTTAATCTAATTTATCCGTGTTTTTATGAAAAAACAAGAATTTTATGAATTTTTCTATTTACTATAGAAACACAACGTGTTTTAATTTTTTTAAGATTATTTAATTTGTTGTTTAGAAGTGGAATAGGTCAATGTTCTTAAGGGTTGTAAGAGAATCTTGGGGACATTTACGGGAATTGTGAGGGACGTTTACAGGGATGGCTGCGGCGTTTACGGGATAGGGTGGGACGTTTGCAGGAAATAAAAATAAGAAAAATAACTGATGGTGCGACGTTTACAGGTAGGGTGGTACGTTTGCAGGGATAATTGAGGAGAGACACTTGTGTCAAATTTAGAATTGAAGGGATTGAAGTTGCTTCGAGCCTTAGACAATTCATTCCAGGATGGAGAATCTATACCCAGCGAATCGATAACTCATTTAGCTGTTGAGTTATTAAATTCTGGAAAATATCAGCCTAGGAAACAATTTGATGAGTCTATCTTAGACGAGCTCGCAAACTCCATCAAAGCCCAAGGGATTATCCAGCCACTTATTGTTAGAAAGGTTGCAGAAGAATGCTATGAGATTATTGCTGGTGAGAGACGTTGGCGAGCAGCAAAAAAAGCAGGCTTAACTTATGTCCCTGTTATTATTAGAAATATTGATGATAATGTAGCTCTCGCATTTTCACTAATTGAAAATATTCAACGCGAAAATCTTAATCCGATTGAAGAGGCGTTAGCATTAAACCGTTTTCGCGAAGAGTTTGAAATGACTCATGAGGACATAGCACAAATGATAGGGCGCTCTAGAGTTTCGGTTACTAATACGCTTCGCTTACTATCTTTGGACTCTAGAGTAATAGAGATGTTAAACGGGGATGGTTCAAATCTACTGAACACTTCCACCAAATTTTGTAGTCATTTTTGAGAGCAGTTATCGACCAACGAATTGGTTTATGATACATAGTTTATCGCTAAATAAAAATAAGGATCATG
>NZ_RZGQ01000192.1 GCF_003989735.1 Legionella sp. km772
AAATCAAATAATCACTATAAAGATCAAGCATATCCATTTAATTCCCTCCCTAAAATTAAGGGCGGAATTCTAATGCTTTTTAGTCAAACTACAAGTTTATGTGCGTAACATGAGTTAATAAGAGCTGCACAAAGTCTTGTGTATTCTTCACGAATCTCTTCAAAGGATTCTTGTTTTAATAAAGCATCTCTTTGTTGTAATAAATCATACTCATTTTTATCAGCAATTTTTTTACCTTCATTGCGATTATGTTTTGTGACCGCTTGAGCAAATTGAATATTTTTTAAGAAAATGGAAGCGTCGGGATTAATACCATAGAGCTTCAAATTGCTGTGCCATGCTTCATTTGATGTGTCATAGAGCCAATTAAATAAATCATCATTAAGTTCTGTTCGGTTAAGTTCAGCATTTATTTTTTGTAAAAAGAAGATACGTTGAATAGCGTCATGTTCTGGGACGAGATTAAATTGAGTTATTAACGAATTCAATTCTTTAAAAAATGCAGGGGACAGCTGTAACGACATAATTACTCCGGAACATTTAAGGGCAGTAGGGCTAAATTTTTTGCTGGCCAAAATTAACACTAACTGTTTTTTTTATCAAGTCGAGGCCAGCAAAAATAACCACTACGCTATAAAATATCGTTAGACTTAGATGCTAATTAGTTTCATCTATGTTTTAATAGCCTATATTTTTGTACATTAATTAAAGGGTGGTCATGACTTTTGTTGTTACAGAAAGTTGTATTAAATGTAAATATACGGACTGTGTTGAGGTTTGTCCGGTAGATTGTTTTTATGAAGGACCTAATTTTCTGGTTATTAATCCTGATGAATGTATTGATTGTGCGCTTTGTGAGCCAGAGTGTCCAGTAAATGCAATTGTCTCTGAAGATGATTTAACCAGTGAGCAACAGCAATACCTGGCTATAAATGCCGAGTTAGCGCCCCAATGGCCTAATATTACCGCTAAGAAAGATGCTCCTGAGGATGCGAAAGATTGGGATGAGGTAAAGGATAAACTTCAATATTTACAAAAAGAGTGGTAGAGCTCGAGGGACTGGTTGTTTCCTGTAGACGTGCTTTAAGTGAGCAAGGTCGTCTATCAACAGCCATTCCTGGTTATATTGCGCGCAAACCCCAATCCGATTTAGCAATAGCGATTGCGGAGGTTATTACTGAACAATCAATTCTTGTCGCTGAAGCTGGAACAGGCACTGGTAAAACCTTTGCCTATCTTTTACCTTGTTTATTGAGTGGAAAAAAAACTATCATTTCCACTGCTACCAAAACGTTACAAGACCAACTCTATCAAAAAGACCTCCCTACCTTAATCAGGGCTTTAGGGTTGTCGGTTCGAGTTCAAAATTTAAAGGGCCGGGCTAATTATATTTGCCAATACCGTGTTGCTTTACACGCAGAAGAAACGACCTTACAAAGTCCCCAATGTCTATCCGATATTTTACATGTCCGTGATAAATTAGCACAGATGAATGAGGGGGAGCGTTCTGAGTTACCTGAATTAAGTGAAGATGCTGCAGTGTGGCCTTTTGTGACCTCTACCTCCGATAATTGTTTAGGCTCTGAATGCCCTAATTATGAGGGTTGTTTTTTAGTTAAAGCGCGCAAAAGAGCCTTAGAAGCCGATGTTGTAGTTATTAATCATCATCTTTTTTTTGCTGATTCACGCCTAAAAACAGAAGGATTTGGCGAATTATTACCGGGGGCAGAGGTTGTTGTTTTCGATGAAGCCCATCAACTGGCTGAAATTGCGACCAACTTTCATGGTGAGCGCATTGGTACTCGCCAATTTCGCGATTTGATTAATGATATCATTAATGAGTGGCCAGCTATTGATTTAATGAATCAACCTTTGAAGGCCTTAAGTTATAAAACAGATAAATTATTAGATGAGCTAATGTTGTTATTTTCGTCTTTTGAGGAGCGTTTAAGTTGGAGTGAGTTAGAAGGAAATAAACGGTTTAAGCTTCTATGGGATGAATGGTTACAGCTAAAAGATGACTTACTAGCCTGTTTTAATGAAGAGGAGCAAACTTCCATTCCGGGTCTAACTCGTTGTAAGGAACGTTTAGAGGATTTTGAGCGTATTCTTCTTTCTTTTAAAGAAACCCATCTCGGCAAAATCCGCTGGGTGGAGCGTTTTAAAAATACGCTCGTTTTTCACAGTACGCCTTATGATATTGCCCTTTTTTTTAATACCTTATTAAAACGTCAATCGTGTAGTTATGTATTTACCTCGGCAACGCTAACCATGTCCTCTTCTTTTGACTGTTTTTGCAAACCTCTAGGCTTACAGGAGGCCCGGACCTTGCTTCTACCTAGTCCGTTTAATTACCTTAAACAAGCTTTGCTGTATTTGCCACGCGGTCTACCGGATCCGAAGGATCAACGCTATTATGAACAACTGCTAAAAAGAGCAACGGCAATTATAGATGCTTTTGGCGGCCGTTGTTTTTTTCTGTTTACCAGCCATAAAGCATTAAAATTAGTTGCTCAAATGCTGAGCAATACTTTAAACTATCCTCTTTTAGTGCAAGGCGATGAAGCTAAACCTATTTTATTAGCGCGGTTTAGGCAATTAGGTAACGCAGTGTTATTAGGGACTTCTACTTTTTGGGAAGGAGTTGATGTAAAAGGGGAGGCTTTATCCTGTGTGATTATTGATAAACTCCCTTTTGCAAGCCCTGTTGATCCTGTTACTCGTGGTAAAATGGCTTATTTAAAAGAGCGTGGCTTATCGGGATTTGATGAATTATCCCTGCCTAATGCCGTGATTGCCTTAAAGCAAGGAGTTGGACGTCTTATTCGTGATATTAGCGATAAAGGCGTATTAATGATTGCCGATCCTCGCTTAACCGCACGGGAATATGGCCGACATATTTTTAGCAGTTTACCTGCTTTACCTAAGACACGTGATGAACAAAAAGTTTTACGTTTTATTAAAGAGTTAGCATTAGATGAAGAAGCTATTAGCAATTGATACATCCACAGAGCAAGCAAGCATTGCCTTATTGATTGATGGTGTAAGTATGGGCGAGGAACAGGGGAGTCAAAAAACTCAAGCGCAAGTCCTATTGCCTATGATTGATAGCCTGTTAAGGAAAGCCAATCTTCATTTAAACCAACTGGATGGCATTGTTTTTGGTCGTGGCCCAGGAAGCTTTACCGGTTTGCGTATTGCTTGTAGTATTGCTAAAGGACTTGCTTATGCTCATGACTTGCCATTATTCCCAGTTAGTAGTTTAGCCTCCATTGCTTGGGCGGCACGAAGAGAATTAGGCAATGATAAAGTTCCAGTATTGTCTTTATTGGATGCGCGGATGAATGAATTATATTGGGGCTTTTTCCCTGATTTAAGCTATCAGACTGAAGAGCGGGTTACGAGGCCTGAAGATATCCTTATCTCAGCAAACGAGCCTATTGTGCTCGCTGGGGTAGGAACTGAGGTCTATTGGGAGCGTCTTCCTAAGGCCTTACAATTAATGGTTAGGGATAGATTAGCTTTGTTTCCTCTCGCTTCAAACATGGTTGAGATGGTAAATACTTTAGCAATACAGGCCGTTTCTACCGCTCAAGCACAACCTTTATATGTGCGCAATCAAGTAACTCAAGGAGATGCACGTGGATAAAAAATTGTTAGAAATACTGGTTTGTCCTTTATGCAAAGGAAAATTATTGTTAAAAGAGAAAGAATTAATTTGTAAGTTTGACCGCCTTGCTTTCCCAATTAAAGAGGATATTCCAGTGATGCTGGAGCAAGAAGCTCGTCTTATTCCTTTAGAAGAAAAAGATACACTATGAGCACTGAATTTCACGTTATTATACCGGCCCGTTATCATTCTACTCGCTTTCCAGGAAAATTATTGGCAGAGTTGAAAGGAGTGAGCGTCTTAGAACGGGTTTATCGTCAAGTTCTTTTAGCTCAGCCTAAAAGTATTACGATCGCTACGGACAGTGAACTTATTGCCCAGCATTGCCAAAGTTTTACTTCTTCGGTAGTAATGACCCAAGCTAGTCATGAAACCGGTACTGATCGTATTGCAGAGGTGATTACCAAAGGTTCTTTTAAAGCAGACGACATCATTGTTAATGTCCAAGGTGATGAACCTTTTATTGCACCTGCCTTAATCAGTCAAGTAGCGAGAAGCCTTGCGCAAACAGAGGCGCCAATGGCTACTTTATGCTGGCCCATTGAAAGTTTAGAGATGTTAAACAACCCTAATGTGGTTAAAGTCGTACGCTCTCAAAATAACCATGCTCTTTATTTTTCGCGTAGCCCAATTCCCGCTCATCGAGATAATAAGGATTCATTTGCTAATACCTATCGTCATATCGGTCTTTATGCTTACCGCGCCGGTTTTCTTCTCGATTACGTCACTTGGCCAGTTTGTGAATTAGAAAAAGCAGAAGCTTTAGAACAGCTTAGGGTGCTATGGTTGGGGGCTGCAATTAAAGTTGAGGAGGCTTGTGTGGAACCGCTACAAGACATTAATACTCAAGAAGATCTCATGCGAGCGCGAGCGCTTTTATAGCCTGCGCGCTTGTATTTTTTCCTACTCTATCATTTTATACAACAAAGCCTAGCCCGCAGCCTCAACCGCGGGAAGTAGAATCGATGTCCCTTGTTGCTTAGTCACTCATGTTACGCACATAAACTTGTAGTTTGACTAAAAAGCATTAGAATTCCGCCCTTAATTTTAGGGAGGGAATTAAATGGATATGCTTGATCTTTATAGTGATTATTTGATTTTCCA
>NZ_RZGQ01000193.1 GCF_003989735.1 Legionella sp. km772
GTGAAATAAAAAAATCTAAAAATCCTTCTTCCAGCTTCATTCCTATATCCATTTAAATGAAGCTAGCCTCTCATTATTTACCGATTTAAGCTAGATTTTTTTCATGAGGTGGCCCTGATAAAGGAATAGAGAATGCTTGCAAATTTAAAGTAAAACGATAACATGGGTTATAAAAAAAATAATAATCAAAGGGATGTCATGAAAATTAGACTATTATCAATGGCTTTATTAGCTTCTAATGTTGCTGGCGCAGCAACTTCTGTAGATGGCTGGTACACGAGTTTATTTGGTGGTTATACCTACATACAAGATAATATAAATACTTATAACAATGGGGTCTTCCTTAATGATGTGGGTTACAACGGTGGATATAATGCCGGTGGACGCGTAGGCTATCAAAGCAATCCGCTTCGTTATGAATTAGAATACACCCACATTCAAGCGAGCACGAGCCATTTTGCAGTTAACTATGTACGTCCCTACCAAGTTGATGGCTCCACCTCTGCTAATTTATTTATGGTTAATGCCTATTATGATTTCCCCAATATGTTACCCGCTATCTCTCCTTTTTTAGGGGTTGGTCTGGGCTATTCTTACTTACAAACCTCACTAAGTACTACAGGTCCTTCAGCCGCTACTTATTTAAGTGCTCATGAGGGTGCTTTCGCCTACCAAGGTACTGCCGGCATCACCTATAATTTTGCTGAAAACTATGCAGTGAATCTTGCTTATCGTTATGTTGCAACCAACAAAATAGATACCTTTGGTCGCTCATACCAAGCGCAACTAGCCAGTGCTGGCGCCATCTATCATTTTGATGGAGGCACCTACCTTAAATAAGTCCTTTCAGGTCTTACCTGAACCTGTATTTTTAAGTGATGTGTTTGAGAAGGATATAAATAATGAAGTTGTTAACTAAAATTGGCCTTTTATCCCCACTGTTTTTATCTACCTCCTTGTTTGCCCTAAAACCAATCGATGGTTTTTATGGTGGATTATTAGGCGAAATTAGCCATGGCCCGTCTGGTGATGAAATTTATTTTCATGAGGGAGGGATGTTATTTCACGGCAATGTAGAATACAGTCCTGTATCAGGTGGGGCTGGCTTTATGCTAGGTTATAAATACAAACATCTTCGTGGTGAGGGTGAATTTCTTTTCAATAGAATTTCGACAGGCCCATTAACAGTTGGCACTTGTACTATAGAAAGCCCTGATGTCGTTACTCCAACGGGCTTATGTCCCCCAGGAATTTATGATGGCTTTAAAGCTAAAGCCTTAGGGTACAGTGGCAATAGCACCGCCATTTATGGTTTATTTAATGTGATTTGGGATTTTTACTCGGAGGAAGAACATTCAGACGTTGCACCCTATTTAGGTATTGGTGCAGGCATGGCCTCGATTAAAAATGGCAGCAGTTTCATCAATACTAATACTGATTACTCCCATGGGCAAACGCACAATAGCTCGGGGATTGCCTATCAAGGCATTGTAGGGATTAGTTATTTTATGGATGATTTTACCTGGTGCTCGATGGATTATCGCTTCCTCACCACCAATCGTAAACCAGACACCACTACTGATGTAGGCTCCCTCCTTCCTAGTAAAACCTACCTCTTAAATACCTTTAATCTCACAATTAATGCAGCTTTCGATAAAGGTGCGATTTCTTAATTTTTTCAATAATTTATCACCTCATTAGGGCCTGGTTATATTCCACCAGGCCTGCAGCCAATAAGTATAAGGCCGCTCAGATGCTAAACGCTAGGGCTGGGTCTTTGTGAAAAAAATATTCTCTTGACTGGGTTCTACTTCGCTCTTTGCTTGATCCGCAAAAAAACCATGCGCGCTCACCTGTGATTGCTTCAGGTAGCGAGATAAATGGGTGAGCCCATCCAGTTTTAAGGCATGATAGCGGTCAGAGACCGTTGATGCATTAGGGTCAATAGCAAGCAAAGAATGGACTTGCATTTTAAACGAATGACTACTGGTAAACGAATCCCCGTATTTCTGAGTTAATTGAGCTACACATTGGGCTTGCTCCTCAGCGCTGAAATTAAGGCAGGCAAGTGGCTTGGCACTGTCTGGGTCTAGGGTAGTGACATACTCCTTATAAGCCTCATTCATGGCCTCTTTGTTGTTCAGGGTTGCTATTTTGGTTTTAAACAGAGTTAAGGCAAAATCCCGCACTTCTTGCCTGATGTCGTCGTCAGTAAGTAGTTTTAGTAAAGGATGGCCGATTACTGATTGAAATAAGCGGCGCTTGACTCCGGAATAACACGAAGGCTTATCTCCCTCTAAATCATCGTATTCTTCCCAAACACCCTTATTTAAACGGGTTTTATCCCAATTATGTGCCCGGCCAATGAGCATCAACTCACGGATAAAATGCTCAATACGCCCTTCTAGGGTATGGCCATCGGCAGGAGGAATAGCGTTATCTTTGGCAGCAAGCCAGCAGAGGGCAATTAGGAACCGGTATTCTGCAAAACTAGACCATTTTAGGCTTCGGTCTTGTTCATCCACATAGACGTAAGAAGCCTGTTGATGCATCCAATAATTGGGTTTAGACAGATAACGCCAAGCACTGTGGCAGGGGTTTTTATAGTATGCTTTTAGCGCTTCTTCTTGCTGCTTTGGACTTAACGCTAATGCCTTAAATTGACTAAAGTCAAGCGGTAGTGCAATGGGTTGACCTTCGCCACTTAGGAGGCACGCGGGATTTTGTTGGTAATGGGCACTTAAGTAGTTTCTTAAATCGTTCATAATCTCAGCCGCGCCAGCCTCATCAATTAGTGGCTCGTAGTGCTTTATTGCTTGCTCTAAGCGCTTTTGTTCCCCTTGGGTTAAGGCGTGCATTGAGGATTCACGGTCACGCGCGAGCCTCCTTAAATCCAATTGGCCACGTGCTTCATTACGATAATAGTTATTTTGTTCTGCTAAAGCGCGTACCGCAGGAAGGCTCAAAAGTAAGACTGCCGCATCGCTATTGCCGAGGTGATAAGCAAGGCGCAACAGTTCATTGAAGCCGCCTTCATTAAGTTCTTGGTGGGCTAAGTTTTTTACCGCCGGAATTGTTAATAAAAAGCGTAGCTCATCGACATTCGGCTCTGCATCAGCGTAATCGCGGCCAACACCGCGGCGGATTAAATTACGAAGCAGGTAAAAACAGCGGCGCGCCTCATCTACTTCTACATCAAAAACACCCTCAGGATGGGCTTGTTCAAAGGCCTCTTTACGTCTGTTTAACTCCTCGAGTTGTTCAGCTACAAACGCATAAACATACTTTTGACCGTATTCATGGTCATGGGATTCAAGGTAGGCAAAGCCTGCGTCAAAAGTGAGAAAATAGGTGATGATAGGGCGATGCTCATTCCTAGCGGCCCATCTAATCGCATAGGACTCATCCGCTTTAATGGCTTCTAGTTTATCCTCTGTACTTAAGCCCACCTCTTCTAATAAATAGCGCAGGGTTGACAAATGACCATTTCCAGCAGCATATCTTATCGCATAGTAATCATCCGCTTTAATTGCTTCTAGTTTATCCTCTGTACTTAAGCCCACCTCTTCTAATAAGTATTGTAGGGTTGGCAAATGACCATATTGAGCAGCCCCTCTAATCGCATCGTAATCACCCCCCTTTAATTGCTTCTAGTTTATCCTCTGTACTTAAGCCCACCTCCTCTATTAAGTATTGCAGGGTTTCAAACTGACCCTTTTCAGCAGCCCATCTAATCGCATCACCCACTTTAATTGCTTTTAGTTTATCCTTTGTACTTAAGCCCACCTCTTCTAATAAATAGCGCAGTGTTGACAAATGACCATTTGCAGCAGCCTTTCTAATCGCATAGTAAACATCCACTTTAATTGCTTCTAGTTTATCCTCTTTACTTAAGCCCATTTTTTCTAATAAGTATTGCAGAGTTGGCATATGACCATTTTCAGCAACCTTTCGAATCGTATAATAATCCTCCCCTTTAATTGCTTCTAGTTTATCCTCTTTACTTAAACCCACCTCTTCTGATAAGTATTGCAGGGTTGACAAATGACCATTTTCAGCAGCATATCTAATAGCACTGCAATCATCCACTTTAATGGCTTCTAGTTTATCCTCTTTACTTAAACCCACCTCTTCTGATAAGTATTGCAGGGTTGCCAAATGACCATTTTCAGCAGCATATCTAATAGCACAGCAATCATCCACTTTAATGGCTTCTAGTTTATCCTCTGTACTTAAGCCCACTTCTTCTAATAAATAGCGCAGGGTTGCCAAATGACCCTTTTCAGCAGCCCCTCTAATCGCATCGTAATCACCCCCTTTAATTGCTTCTAGTTTATCCTCTGTACTTAAGCCCTCCTCTTCTAATAAATATTGCAGGGTTGACAAATGACCATTTTCAGCAGACGCTCTGATCGCATAGTAATTATCCGCTTTAATGGCTTCTAGTTTATCCTCTGTACTTAAGCCCACCTCTTCTAATAAATAGCGCAGGGTTGACAAATGACCATATTGAGCAGCCCCTCTAATCGCATCATAATCACCCCCTTTAATTGCTTCTAGTTTATCCTCTGTACTTAAGCCCACCTCTTCTAATAAATCAGGGCCACCTCATGAAAAAAATCTAGCTTAAATCGGTAAATAATGAGAGGCTAGCTTCATTTAAATGGATATAGGAATGAAGCTGGAAGAAGGATTTTTAGATTTTTTTATTTCACTT
>NZ_RZGQ01000194.1 GCF_003989735.1 Legionella sp. km772
TTTGATTTTTTTGATGCAGTGTAATAATTTCGCTTTTTGGTCATTCTATTCCCCTCTTATATTAGAAGAATAGCTCTTAAAAATACCTTTTTTTCGTCTAAAAATCCGCGCCTATATCAATCTACAGTTAGGCCTAAAATTAAACCCATGAGTGCAAATAGATAGATATTATTTTTGGTAGCCACAGCAAACTCCTTCTTAAAACAATTACTTTAATAATAGTTTAATTGTTAATACAAAATAGCTTAAATAATGAGGCTCATAAAGGTTTATGGTGTTTAATTTGGCCAATAAGATAGTTGTTGATTCATAATGGTTGATTTATTTGTATTTAAGTGTCAAAATATGTCCATTTTGAGTTGGAGATAGACATGAAATGCTCTCAGGTACTCTCTATTATCAATGGCTTGATGCTTTCCACCAATGTTGTTGCGTATACCATTAGTCCTTACGGGGATTTTGCTTTAAATGCTCATTGGGAGCCTAAAATCCAGCAAATCGGAGGACTTGATGTAGTAACACCGGCACTAGAGCAGGACATTCAAGCCTATCATTTAGTCTTTGCTACAGATAATAGTTAATATCAACCTCTTTAGGGGGCAACAGCTTATCCCTTTACAGGGATAAGCCCTGTACTCATAAATGGGTAAGTCCTGCCTGGAGTTGTTATAACCTTCAGCGATGGATCTAAAAATCGTCTGTACAGAGCTCCAGCCTATTAATTCATTTGCATGAAATTTGGTAAAGGAGTATAAAAAGCAAAAGAATAATAAAGATTCGGTGCAGAATGCGATCCATGAAGAAAATGCGCTTTTTAAGTTGGTTAAAAGAAAAATCAGACCAAGAATCCCGTTCAATGATTGTGGCTGAACTGGTAGAAAAATACCTAAGTAAGCCCCCATCACTTAAGCAAATAAAATCAGATGTAGCTAAAGGGGAAAATCAATCCCGTGGTTTTCAATTAATAGAGAAAACGTCTCATTTAAGAAGAGGAGTACATTTATATTGCATTCTCGACATAGATGAGGCAATTGGTTTATTATCCACACCTAAAGAGCAAAAGGTTTTAGGCGAATTAAAAAGAGATCTGGCGGCTGCTTATCTAAATTATACGGATAAGCCCGTTGAGCGTATTCATAAGGTACTCACTAATTTCGCGATTTTTTTAAAAATTGATGTTAAGGAGTTGTCAGATAGGAAGAAGGCTAAAGAGTTATACCATACGATTTATTTGTCCTTATGCCTTAGTCATCATGGTTTGCACAATATATCTTTTTGGGAAAAAAAAGTAGCATCGTGGTTTGGAGTTGATACTGAGCAAATTAAACGTTCTGTTTTGGCATTAATGAAGCAAATAGAGGAAAAAATAATGACGTTAGATGTTTCGGAAAAAATTGAGCAACACACTGTAACTACAAAATCTACAACGGTTGATGCGGTTCAATTAGCATCTACTTCATTGTTAAAAGAAAATGAAACTGGGGTAGAGATGAGGGCTGAAACAGAGTTGGCTACGTACACGCTAAATAATGATAAAGCCTTGGTTAGAGACGAGTTAAACCCAACTTTTGTAGAGCAAAGGGCTTTAATGGAAAAACAACGGGCTATACAAAATTATTTTGATAAGCAATATTTGGCCCTCTTTACTCATGCTGCGTCGACTCCTGATGAGCGTCTTAAATCTCTTTGTATGCGAAGTAGTGAATTACATTCCTCTATTTCAGAATTACTGCGCGTACGCGGCAATGAAGAGGCACTAAAAGCACAACAGGCCCAAATTCAAGCTTTACTCAATGCATTTAATGCGAATGATAGTTATATCTATGGTCGAAAATATTTCTCTGATTTAAAAAAGACTCATGCACAAGCCTTTAAACTGCTGATCGAATTAAGCCCTGAGAAGCCTAGGACTGCATTACTAGCCACTATTGATGCGCAAAGCCACAACTCGAGGACGGCTAACTTCTTATATGTTGCAAGTGGATTATTTTCGCCCCTTATCAGTGCGTCCAGGCTATTGTTACCTAAAGGAGCACAAGATTTTCTTACGAAAATGACGCCCACCACTTTGGATGCCCAAGCAAAAAAGCAAACTCAAGATCTAGCTTTAACCGTTTTAGCTAATCTAGCGGCTCAACTTAAGATAATTGAGACCGAAAAGCACGAAAAGGAAAACGCTCTAAGTCAGGGTAATACTGAGCTAAACCAACTTATCGCCTCCGAGTCTTCTGAAAATCTCGCCGAACTTGCTGCTGCAAACAGGATAAGCCAAAGCTATGAGGAACTAGCCGCAAAACTGAGGGAGCGTTCTGAATTGCACCTTGATTTAAAAGAGGAAGCCCAAAGCCTATTGCAACAACGTTACCTGAATATTATGCAAGGAAGTGCTGATGAGAAAGCCAACATTAATAACTTAGTCGGTGCAATGGGCCTAATTGTCAAAGATTTAAATGCGCGCTTGTTATTAGAAAACCAAAGAGAGGCCTTATTAGAAAAAATTGACCCCTTAGAGGAATTAATGGATGTTTTTAACCATCATTCTACGAATAAACTCATTGGGCCTGTTGCAAATGAGCCGCTAAAACAATTATTGAAAGAATTAGAAATAATTGATAAAGAAATCGATACTCTATCTAGTCATTTAGGCTGCGATAATAAACGGCAAAAAGAATTGTTCAAGGTGATGAGTGCCGATGATTTAAGAGAGCTTATTGCCATTAATACTGTTGCTGAAGGAGTTGATAAGCTCCTAATGAGTGTAGTGACTCAAATTCCACCAGTAAACACGTCCTTAGTTGCTGACAAAACTGCGGCGGAGTATTTTATTGAACGTTACCGTTCTTTAGTCAATCACGATACCGATGAAGAAGAACAACGATTAAATCATTTAGATGAAAATCTCACTGACGTAGATGAGAGTATTAAGACCTTGGTAGCGGCTCGAACTGAATATGATGCGCTGGCTTTGAAAGCCCAAGAGGTACGTGATATTTTGGATGCTTTAAAGCTAAACAAGGTCAATCCCTTGTTGGTTAATTTAATTAAAGAGCGCTCTATCGTTTTAGATAATCAAGCTCTTTCGGCCCGCAGAAAATTAAATTCTTTAGCTCAGGTTCTAGCTTTAGGCAAAGAACCCGTAAAACAGGCTTTGTTACAAGAAAGCATTCCAGGACTGTTAAAAATACTGGAAATAAATAAAGCGGCGAAAGCCTGCATAGAAGAGTATAAGTTATTAAAAGATAAAGTCTCCTTATTGAATCAAATGAACCAAGGGGCGCGAGTATTAGATAGTTATGTTTATGAGAACTATACATGGTGGATTCGCTTAACTGATTTTCTGGCCCAATTCTTTGCTATTTTCAAAACCAAAGCCAGTGAGTTGATTGACGAAGCAAAGGCTTTGAAGGGACAGTTGCTTATTAGCAAAGTGCAATGCGAACAAGAGATCCGTTCGCATATTGCCATTATTGATAAAGACAGCTCCGTGGGTTCTGATCTCTTAGCTGATTTACCTGATCAACATAATTACGAGGAAGAAGTTGCCGGGCTTGAGGCTTTTAATCCCGAGGAAACCAAAACCTTATTAAGTAAGGTCTCTATGTTTAAGCCTAAATCTCCGTCTAATGAGTTATCAGTACCTGCATTAGAAGAGGAATTGGATCAGCAACTGTTTTTGGGAACCCACTTACCCGGTCATTGCTAAAGCGGGCGGTAAAAGGATTTAAATGACTAAAAAGCATCATCAGGATATAACGCGTCGTGTTTATCTTCATGCGACGCGCAATACGCTAATTGGTTTGGCACTAATACTCCTAGCCCTCTATATTGGAATGTGCGGTTATCATTTCCTTGAGCATTTATCTTGGATTGATTCCTTTCTGAATGCATCGATGATTCTTTCCGGCATGGGTCCGGTTTCTGAGATGAAAACTGAGGCAGGCAAACTGTTTGCTGGATGCTATGCTTTATTTAGTGGCCTTACTTTTATTGCCATCGTCGTGATTATTCTATCACCTGCCATACATCATTTTTTTCGCAAAATTCATTTAGAAACTGGAAAGGAACGCGATGATTAGCCCGTATGGATCATACGGGCTGCTTTAAGAATTAACGTCGTTTTTGAATATATTGCTTTAACTTGCTTGGGGAAATCATGTGATCAGCATTAATAGCGGCTGCAAGGATATCTTGACGCCCAGTATTGTATACGCAAACCAACTCATCATCTGCCTCTTCGGGTATGCCGGGTGATGACATTCCATCTAAAACTTCATTGGCCCGATCAATGGCCATTTCTTCTGAATCGGCTTCAATAGGTGCGATAACAAAACCCCAATTAGTACTGGTGTTGTAGTTGCTCAAATTATAGCTAAAAAACAGATTATTCATAATCGGTTCTGCCATACTCATGCCTTCCATCTTAATATCATTAATATCAGGACATAGTTGTACTTGTCCTGCATAAACAGAACCGGCAAGTAACAGAGCACTGACAGCAGTGGTTAATTTGCTAAACATCATGTTCACAACTCCTAGATTATTAAAAACTGCTAAAGAGTATCATTAGCTCAGGGGCTTTTCATGACTAGAAATGAACCAATTATTGTTCAGCTGTTTTTTAATCAACAGTCGACAAAAGATTCGGTAAATTTAGGCTGTGAGGCTTATTCGCTCTAAATGGTTAATAA
>NZ_RZGQ01000195.1 GCF_003989735.1 Legionella sp. km772
TTGATTTTTTTGATGCAGTGTAATAATTTCGCTTTTTGGTCATTCTATTCCCCTCTTATATTAGAAGAATAGCTCTTAAAAATACCTTTTTTTCGTCTAAAAATCCGCGCCTATATCAAAATACCAACAAAAAAAAGAGCAACTAATGCTTTGCGAAGGAGACGCAAGCCCTGGGGCCCGCAAAGAAGCGAGTGTGCTTTCTATTACCTGCCCTTAAATTAAGCTTAAGGCTTGCAAACGGGCTTATCCTTTGGCTGCTTTTTTGTTATTATTTGCGCTAATTTAGTAAGGAATCGTCTAGCTTAGTGCTGTGCTTTAGTTAATCATTCTATTTAGGCCTAGAAATAATGCAATCTGTTTCCCCTGCGACCCACTTCAAATACCGACCGGATATTGATGGCCTAAGAGCCATCGCCGTATTATTGGTAGTTGCCTTCCATGCTTTTCCCAACTGGCTCCGTGGCGGCTTTATCGGGGTTGATGTATTTTTCGTCATCTCCGGCTTTTTAATCTCTAGCCTCATATTTTCTAGCCTAGAAAATAATAACTTTAGTTTTTTTGATTTTTACCAACGAAGAATTAAACGTATTTTTCCGGCTTTATTGCTAACCTTAACTTTTTGCTGCATCTTTGGTTGGTTTGCTTTATTCCCCGAAGAATACAAGCAATTAGGGCGGCATATTGCCGGTGGCGCCGGGTTTATTTCTAATTTTATTCTTTGGAAGGAAACCGGTTATTTTGATAATGCAGCCGATACCAAACCGCTTTTGCACTTATGGAGCCTGGGTATTGAGGAGCAATTTTACATTTTTTGGCCCCTCTTGCTATGGGTAGCCTGGAAAAGAAAACTTAATTTTCTTACGCTTATCCTCGTGTTCAGCGCAATTTCTTTTCTATTGAATCTAGCCTTAATAGGCCAACATCCCGAAGCGAGCTTCTACTCACCGCAATCTCGCTGTTGGGAATTATTAGCGGGCAGCCTCCTAGCTTGGCTATTACTATATACCCCCCCGATGGCCCACCCATTTAATCCAGCAACAGGCTCTAAAACCACTCAAAATCTATGCTCTATACTCGGGTTTTTATTGACCATGATTGCGGCTTTTAGCTTTTCCAAACAAACGGTTTTTCCTGGCGGATGGGCCCTATTACCGGTGTTGGGTGCCCTATTAATTATTTTAGCCGGGCCTACAGCGTGGCTTAATCGCAAAGTCCTTGCCCACCCGGTGCTCATCTGGTTTGGTATTATCAGTTTCCCTTTATACCTTTGGCATTGGCCCTTATTGGCTTTCGCGCGGGTGATGGAAGGCGATATCCCGTCGCAAACTATACGAATATCAGTCGTGCTGTTGTCTATTATCTTGGCTTGGCTTACCTATAAACTTATTGAAAAACCTATTCGCTGGAGTAATAAAGCTAATACGCCGAAACTGCTCGCCTTGGCTTTATTAATGGCAACGATTGGTAGTGTAGGATTTTATATTAAAAAACAAGAAGGCTTGAGCGCGAGGTTTAACAACAATAAGGACTTAATTGCTTTAAGAACGACACCGGTTAACTCTACAGCAAACTTTATCCCTTGCGATAGGTTATTACCCCAATTTAAATCCTTTAAGTTCGACGGTACCTGCAGTATTTCTAAAAATGCAATGCCCGACACTTTATTTCTTGGCGACTCCCACACACTGCATTATCGCCATGCCGTGGGGAGCCAGATGGAAAAAAACTCCGTCTTAGTCATTTCACAAACCTCCTGTTTGCCCTTCTCTTATAATGGTTTTTTGAAAGACGAGTGCAAAAAGAAATATGATGCAGTCTTAGCTTTTTTAGAAAGCAATAGCTCCATAAAAACAGTTTATGTATCAGGCTACTGGGCCTACCTTATGACTGGCGGTTTTAGTAAGAATGGCACTAACTGGCGCAATGCAAAACCCATCAATAGCGCTGATGTAAAAAGTTTTTTAGCCAATGGAAAGCATTTTTTTAGCCGGGTACTGCAAAGCAAAAAGGACCTTGTTTTTTTAAAAGATATTCCCGATTTAGATTTTAATATTAATTATTGTTATGTTAATAGGCCCCTGACTTTACCATGGACTCATCAGCTGAAAAAAAAATGCGTGCTTAATTTTGCAAGTTATGCGAAAAGGACGCAGCAATATGATCAAGTGATAAATCAATTGCTTGCAGGCTTTCCGCAAATCAAGATCTATAATCCGAGGCCTTTGTTTTGTAATGAAAAGCGATGTAGGATCAAAGACGGCAAATTTCCTTATTATATGAATGGCGATCATTTAAATTACTACGGAGCAAGCCTAGTTATTAAAGACCTGCAAAAACAACTACACTTAACCCAAAAAGCAGTTTAAGGAAAAGCTTAAACCCGAAATCTAACTCGGACAGCTTGTTTTTAATGGTTGCAATTCCCTCTAGTAAGTCCATGAAAAGCGAACTAATTATTCTAAGCGCCAATCAATAAGCCCTCGCCCCTTAGACTGTAAAAATTGATTAGTCTTCGAAAAATGACGGCAACCGAAAAAACCATGATGGGCAGAAAAGGGAGAAGGATGAGCAGCAGCGAGTATTAAATGCTTGTTCTCGTCAATCAATGCGCGTTTACTTTTCGCATGCGCACCCCATAATAAAAAAACTAAGGCTTGGGGATGGTCATTTAATTTTTTAATCACGGTATCAGTGAATTGTCCCCAGCCAATATGGGCATGCGATTGCGGTTTAGCTTGCTCAACACTTAAGGAGCTATTCAATAAAAGCACACCTTGATGAGCCCATTTCTTTAGACAACCATGCGAGGGAAAGGGAAGATGCAAATCATTTTTTAATTCTTGAAAAATGTTAAGTAAGGATGGCGGCGGTTTAATGCCGGGATTTACTGAAAAAGAAAGGCCATGGGCCTGTCCAGGCCCATGATAGGGATCTTGCCCTAAAAGGACCACCTTAACTTGCTCAAAGGCTGTTTCTTTAAATGCCGCAAACAAATCCTGACGCGGCGGATAAATCATTTTCCCCGCGTTTATTTCTTGGCCGATAAAAGTCAAAATCGCCTTAAAATAAGCTTTATTTTTCTCCTCGCCTAAAACATCTGCCCAAGTGATGCTTGGCGGCGATAAACTCAGTTCAGCCTTCATTAAAACTCCGCTGTCAACGACTCTAAATTAAAGCGACTTTATAATTATAATCAGCCCATGAAAAGAAAAAACTCAATGCTGTCCCTCTAAAAAAATAAATATTGCACAAATATTGCTCAAGTTAATTAGCGAAATGTCGATCCCAATTAAGAGGACTACAAAAAAAGGCGGCCCTTATGCGAATAGAAACGAGCAATTTAGGATTGCAAAGCAAAAACCAAGCGTATTCACTCTATACAAAAACAGAGCAGTTGCAAGTAAGAACGGGAGGTACAAGCGGGCAGCAGCTTAATTTTACGGCCGCTAAAACTGAAATTAAAGAGCAACGTTATTTAGCGGGTTGGCAAGATTTTGCCGACAAAAATCCGAACTCCTCTTTAAGGGCTAAGGCGAATACCATAGTCCAACAATTAGGCCAGAATAATCAACTAACGGAAGTCCAACCCCAAGAAGCTAATGACGACCCATTAAGTAAGCTTCCCATTGATGCCAAGGTTAAATTATTACTTATTGTCCTATTATTAGAGCGATTGAATAAAGATCCTGATTTAATGAAAAAATTAGGCTTTGATTCAGACGCCTTAGATAAAACTAAAGCCCAACTATTAAATAACGATAAGCCCAACAATTCTCAGTCAACAAATAGCAATCCATCACAAGCACCGGTTGTGGAATACCAGGCGCATGAGGCGCTTTATCAGTCAGAAAGTGCCCAATTCTCCGCTCAAGGTGAAGTTAAAACGGCAGATGGTAAAACCATAAACATCACCATGGATTTGCTGATGCACAAAGAGACTTTAGAAACCAATGACACTAAAGCACGACTACTGGCCGCCACCAAAGATCCACTAGTCATTAATTTAGATGGCTCAGCAGCTGAATTAAGCAACCAGCGCTTTTCCTTTGATTTAAGTTCGGATGGTAATAATGAATTGATTCCTAAACTCTTAGGAAATCGTGCATTTTTAGCCTTAGATAAGAATAATGACGGGATCATCAACAATGGCAAAGAATTATTCGGCGCCCAAAGCGGCAATGGTTTTGCGGAATTAGCCCAATATGATGAGGATAAAAATGGCTGGATTGATGAAAATGATTCTATTTATAAAAGCCTAAAGTTATGGATAAACGCAGGAACGGATGTGGCAAAATTAGTCGATTTGAAAACACTCAATATTGGCGCTTTATATACTGGTTCCGCCCAAACAACCTTCCACCTTTCTGACAAGCAAGAGGCGCAAAAAAATTTGGGAGTAATCCAAGCCACCGGCGTTTTTTTAAAAGAAAACGGCGAAGCAGGAACCATACAACACGTTGATTTATCGGTGTGAGCGATGCTGCTTGGCTTATTGAGGGGTAGGCTGTCTTGAACTCGAGAGTTAACTTGCTGAAGAACAGCCTCATTAGGCAGGGGCTTTTCATGACTAGAAATTAGTCACATAAACAGTATAATCCTGCATTTATTTGAACTGGCGAAAGAAAGGGATGTCTGAAGTATTAGCTTTTTTATCAACTGTTGAAGATTTA
>NZ_RZGQ01000196.1 GCF_003989735.1 Legionella sp. km772
AAGTCAATTTTGAATAAATTATACTTGAATTGATTGTAAATATAAACGTCTGTATGGCTATAATTGGAGCAAATGAGAAGGGTGCTCAGAGATATTTGAACATTAATGCGAGGTCACACCCCATGGGTTGCACCAGGGCCACCATGTAAAAGAAGTACTTTTATAGTTGGATTATTGCCTATACGTTTCGTCCATACTTTAAAAATACCTTTTGAGGTTTTTATAGGAATCATACGTACACCGCCTGATAAAAGATCAGATCGGCCATGATTATCAAAATAGAATGTTGGCGATGCAATTAAATTAGATTGCATAGTACTTAACAATAAAAAGCCTGTAATTGCTGAAAAAATAGATTTCATAATAGCTTGGTATTTAATCCTGATGATTTTGGGTGGGCAGTATAGCATGAGATACTCATGGATTAATACAATGACCGTTTCAAAAAGTTCCTATAAAATTTGTGTGTTAATTATTTTGAGATTTGACTGAAAAAATCCTTTTAATTTTCTATGGCGCTGTTAAAATCCACAAGATTAAGTTGCTACTCTATGAATTATAGGAACTTTTAATGAGTAATAAAAAATTGGCCATTTCAGATAGCCAACAATACAAACAACTATTACAAGATGTGATACAACTTATTCAGCATGGACGCCAACGTGTTGCTACTGAAGTAAATTCAACCATTGTTCTATTGTACTGGTCTATCGGTAAACGTATTAATGATGAAATTCTTGCAGATAAGCGTGCTGAATATGGTGATCAAATCATTAACAATGTTTCTGCCGAACTGACTCTGCAATTTGGTAAAGGATATAGTCGCTCAGCAGTCTTTAGGATGGTTCGATTTGCTAAGTTTTATTCCAACCATCAAATTGTCGCTACAGTGTCGCGACAATTGACGTAATAGTATGGACCCCACCACCTATCGAAAGGCTTCTATTTGAGCCAGAATGAAGTTGTTAACAGTCATTCAATCAAGGTAAGGGATCCATAATGAAAGATATTAAAGTATTAGGCATAGATCTGGCAAAGAATGTTTTCCAATTACATGGAGTAAATGTAAAGGCTAAATGCGTTCTTAAAAAAAGAGTAAACAGGGAAAAGCTGATTGAATTTATGTCGCAGCTACCTCCTTGTTTAGTTGGAATAGAGGCATGTGGCGGTGCACATTATTGGGCCCGTATGTTTATAGGAATGGGGCATACCGTAAAAATGATGGCGCCACAGTTTGTAAAGCCGTATGTGAAATCGAATAAAAATGACGCTAACGATGCTGAAGGTATTTGTGAAGCGGTCACACGGCCTAATATGAAATTCGTTCCAGTAAAGAAAATTGAGCAACAAGATGTGTTGTTATCTCATCGCGCACGAGAGCAAGTGATCAAACAAAGAACAGCGCAAGCAAACCAAATACGCGGCTTGTTAGCTGAGTACGGAATCGTCGTTGCATTAGGAATTAGTCAGATACGAGAAATGGCAGCAATTTTGGAAAATAATAAATCAAAATTAACGGTAAAATCAGAGGCTATTTTTAGGCGATTATATGAACAGTTTAAAGCTTATGATGAACAAGTAACTATTTACGATAAAGAGATTCAACAACAGGCAGACAGTGATCCAATGTGCTTGGAGATTCAAAAAATAGAAGGTATTGGCCCATTGACAGCATCAGCAATGGTTGCCTCAATTGGTGATGCTAGTGTATTTAATAATGGTAGAGAAGTATCTGCTTGGCTTGGATTAGTACCCAAACAGCATTCCAGCGGGAATAAGGTACGATTAGGGGGGATTAGTAAACGAGGCGATCGTTACCTAAGAACACTGCTGATTCATGGTGCGCGCTCGGTGCTCTCTCGTTGCGAAGGCAAAGAAGACAAAAAAAACCAATGGGCAGCCGGTATGAAGCAGCGTTGTGGATTTAATAAAGCAGCCGTGGCGGTAGCCAATAAAAATGCGCGCACCATTTGGGCGTTAATGGCGCATGGTCAATGTTATCGTGCCTCGTATATCCAAGAAAGTGTGGCGGCATGAAATTATACTAATTAAGAGAAATATTAGTTTCGCCTGATTTTAGTGAATGTACAAAACACATTCACTAAAATCAGGCGACATGAATAAAGTAAAGAAGACACGCTTTAAAGATTGCTTAAGGTAAATCACGATTGATAGCAAAACAGGTAAGACCAGCTCTTTTAAAACCTATACTTGACCAGGGTCGCATATGAGACCGTTGACGTGATGAGGAGAAAGAGCGCAGAGACTATCAGGGTCCGAGTGAACGTATATCACTCAACTAGAGACCGAATATATGACTGCATCTATTCTGCATTTGTTAAAAATCTGAATTTATCTGTTGCAAAACCGGGCGGGGTCCATATATGGTCTCATGTAGTTCTGCTCTGTCAACTAGAGGACGCATTAAAACGCGACTTTTATTTACAAATGGCATGTGTTGAACACTGGACTGTCCGTACTATGCGAGACAAATTGTCTTCCATGTTATTTGAACGCACCGTGATAAGCAAAAAACCTGAAGCTGTCATCAAAGATGAGCTTGAGAAGTTTTCAAAAACCCAGCAATTAACGCCTGATCTGGTATTTAAAGACCCATGTTTTCTGAATTTTATGGGAATTAAAACCAAGTACTCTGAATCTGATTTGGAAAATGCCATTCTGGATCATATTGAGGAGTTTATCCAGGAATTGGGTAGTGATTTTTGTTTTGTAGCTCGTCAGAAAAAAATGTCCACCAAACAAAAGGACCGTCACTTGGATCTACTCTTTTTCCACCGCGGCATGCGTCGGTTGATTGGAATTGAGCTCAAATTAGATCGCTTCGAACCAGAACATAAAGGCCAAATGGAATGGTACTTGCGTTGGCTAGATAAGCATGAACGTCGTCCTGGTGAAGAGAAACCTATTGGTATTATTCTTTGTGCACGTAAAGATGAAGAGGATGTGCAATACCTTGAATTAGATCAATCAGGAATCCATGTTGCACAATATTTAACGCAATTACCACCCAAAGCCGTAATGGAAGCCAAATTGCATGATGCGATCGCCATTGCTAAACAGCAGCATGAGTTTATCGCATTAAACAATGAGCAACCGTCTTGAGAGTATATAAAAGGTATTACTTTGGAAAGTAAATTAAGCGAATCTGAGCTTGAGTTTTTGCAAAGTCCTCAATATCAATTGACGAGCGATGAACTGCAATTAATCATGAGTAAACAAGGCGAAAGAAATCAGCTATTATTTGCTGTCATGTTGCAATACTACAAAATAAGACTATTTTTTCCAACCCAACATGATGTATTAGTGTCTTATTTATCAGCTACTCTGGCAAAGAAAATTAATACTGAGCCTTGTTATTTTCATGAGCTTGAATCAAATCATAGAACAGCAAAGCGCTTTCGCCAACTGGTTCGTGAGTATTTAGGTTATAGAGAGGCTACAAATGCAGATAGTAATGCTTTTATCGATTGGTTAGAAAATGATTTGTTGCCAAAAATGCCTCAAGAGCATGAGTTGCATTTGGCCATTAAATCATATTATAACTCTGTCAAAATAGAGCCATTTTCTGAAAAACAGCAACAGCGCTATCTAGACCATGCAAGAAATCGATTAGAAACTAAATTATTTGATAAAATATTTAAGTATTTGCAGCCTAACGATCGCGATTTCATTGATACATTGCTCAATCATGCCATTACAGAGGAAAATAATCCGAAGAATCGATCAAAAGAAATCAATTTAAATACCTTAAAAAAAGGTATTCCAGGTGCAAAATTAAAACATGTTCAATTCGCTCTCGAGAAATTTAAAGCAATTCAATCGCTGATTTTGCCAAATGATACGATTGCTGGATTGAATCGCAAATTTTTACTGAAATATTATGAGCGTATTTCAGCTTATTCACCCAGTCATATCAAAGAACTTGATGAGCGTTCTAAATATGCAACGATGACGGTTTTTTGCCATATTCGCTCAGAACTACTGGCAGACAGTCTTGCTGATTTATTTATCAAGCTCGTTAAAAAAATCAAAAACTCATCTGAAACATACGTTGATAAAGCAGCAGTAAGTGAAATTAAACGGGTGCAAGGTAAGTTCGATATTTTATCTCAAATCACAGACGTTGCTATAGCACACCCAGAAGGTATTATCAAAGATACGATTTACCCTATCATTGATCCCGAAACACTTAAGCAATTGAAAGTAGATTTAAGTCAACGTGGTCAATGGTATCAAAAGCAAGTTCGTACCAAAATGCGATCGTTATACTTGCATGGTAGTCGAACAGAATTATTAGATTTATTGACTCATTTACCAATAGAAGTAAGTGAGTATGAAAATAAAGTCATGCTGGATGCGATTCAATTTATATTAAAGCATCGAAACTCACGCGATGACATTTATTCAAAAACACCACCGCTTAAGCATGTTATTCCAGATAATTGGCTTGATTTTGTCATTGATAATAAAACCAAATCTACGGCATCTGTAAATAAATTCAATTATGAAATGGTTGTTTGTCAGGGCCACCTCATGAAAAAAATCTAGCTTAAATCGGTAAATAATGAGAGGCTAGCTTCATTTAAATGGATATAGGAATGAAGCTGGAAGAAGGATTTTTAGATTTTTTTATTTCACTT
>NZ_RZGQ01000197.1 GCF_003989735.1 Legionella sp. km772
ATAAAAACTCATTTAAATCACTTTGCTATTAAGTACAAATTGATTCTTAGAGCGAACCAGATTGCTTGGCAGGAGCTTAAAAATATGGCAGCTTAAAATTGACCGTGCGTAACATGAGTAAATTAAGAAATAACCGTTTTCAGCACCTTTAAAAAATAGAATATAATCTAATCAATTAGATACTATTTTATAATTGACTGTGATAAACCCTAAGCTATACTGATATTAATAGTTCAATTTGCATTTTAATGCACCGGTGCTGCAGTGAAACAAAATGGATTTACTCTTATCGAGCTAGTTTTTGTATTATGTATCGTTGCGATTTTAGCCACTATAGCCTTTCCTTCCTATCAATCCCATCTGATGAAATCAAGACGTTCTGATGCTAAAGAAGCGCTCGCTTCAGTGCAGTTGGCTCAGGAAAAATGGCGGGGAAACCATGATAGCTATGCGGATAATTTGGCTGATCTTGGGATTTCGCCAAACTCAGCTGCTGGTTATTATACGATACAACTCACTCCTGGCAGCAGTTCTGGCACTAATTATGAAGCAATAGCTACTGCAGTTCCTACAGGGCCACAAGCAAGTGATAACTGTGGAGTACTTAAGGTCACCGCTACAGGTTTTTCTGGAGATACGACATGTTGGGGACTGCATTGAGAGCTCAAGAAGGCTTCACTCTTATTGAGGCGATGATAACGGTTACTCTTCTCGCTGTTCTAGCTGCCTTAGCTATTCCCAGCTTTGAGAGCTCTATTGTTCGTAGCAAGGTGCGTAAAACTACCGAACTTATTGCGCAAATGATTTCTATGTCCCAAAGCGAGGCTTTACGGCGGAATGTAAAAATGTATTTAACGGTAATAACTGGAGACATTTGCATAGGATCCGCGCCAGCTCAATGTGACGTTCGGAGAGAGCCATTGATTAGTGGTATGAATGTAACGGCACCCAATTTAATACTCTCGCCCTTTTATGGTGTTCCAACCCCAGCTCCAGCAGTGTTTACGGTATCTTATTCAGGAGTGACGCATACCGTGAGCGTAAATAGACTGGGAATAATTATAGTTAGAGAAGAGCCATGAAAAAACAAAGGGGCCTTAGTATTGTTGAAATTATGATTGGAATGACCATTGGTTTGGTGGTGGTGGGTTCTGCGGGAACCTTTTTTTTAAGTACACTTAAAAGCAGTGTTGATGATGCGCGTCAGCAAAGTTTTATTCAAACCATTCAAACCCTTAAATACATGATGACTTCAGAAATACGTAGAGCCGGATATTCGAATTCAACCTCAGCACTACCTGCCGTTTCGGGATGGCCTGCTGGTTCCCATTATTATTCAAATGGCTTGTGTGCTTTAGTCACCTACATAGATATGACTCTTCCTACACCTAAACAGCAGTTTTTCGGGTTCAAACTAGAGCCTGGTACAGGAATTATATATTCCTATCAAGCGGATAATCTTGTCAACTGCGCAGCAACTACGGTATGGGAAGCTATGAACGATCCCACTCAAATAAAATTTTCTCAAGTTGCATCAGCTCCCTTATTTAGCACTACAACCAATCCAAAGCTTGTCCAAATTCATTTAATGGCTGAGGATGTTGTATCACAGTCAGGGACAAACCCTCTAAATCAGGAAGTTTTGGTTAAAGTTTTTATTCGCAATGATTAGGAGCACATAATGAGGAATCAACAGGGCTTTGCTACATTAGGGGTTGCTCTTATGATGTTGGTTCTTGTTTCATTTAATTCTTTTCTAAGCATTAAAGGATCAATATTAAACCAACAATCATCAAATAACGCCTACTATTCAGAAAAAGCGTTCCAACATGCAGAATTAGGCCTTAATAAAGTTAAAACAAATATCAATACTTACCTGCAAAATAATCCATCAGTCACCCAACTAAGCGATATTCCTAACAATCTGCTTAACCTTAATCTAACAAATACCTATTCAACCGTGATGAATGGCAACCAACTGGTTAGCACGGGTTATGTAAATGGAGTGGGTTTACGCAAAATCACCCAAATTTTAACGATTACCACTGGTGCTAATGGTGCAGCAGCTTTAAATGCTCTTGGTTATATAAACTTAGGCGGTAGTACCAGTGCGTCTAGCGCAAAAGCGGGTGGAGATATTACGGGAAATCTTCCTCCCCAAGTCTTTGCTAACTCAATGGAATATAAGGTGGCCCTTCTTGATCATAATAATCAAATTATTAAAGATTCATTAGGTAATATCATCTATCGTAGCATGACCTCAGATGAGTATTTTATGTATTATTTTGGCGGATTATGCCCAAATGCTCAAACCGCTTATGATAATGGCGATCTAACCAAGGCAGCTGATTGCATACCCGAAGCAAAAACCGCTGTTGCTGCAAACCCAAAAGGTTATATCTGTGATGCGGCAGATTGTAGTAGTAAAACTGAGGACGATAAATTAAGCGCCGCTTATGCGGCAGGTAAACGGGTTTTTTGGCTGCAAAATGGAGGAATCGATCATAAAACAAGTATGGGTACGGAGGCCGATCCGGTACTTATTTTTGTGATGAATATACCAGATGCGTCTAAAGCCGCCAAAATAAATGCTGAATCTACGATAGCGGGCGTCTTGTACGTGGATGTTTTAGACAGTGAAATAAGCATTAACTGCAGTTGCTCGGCGGATGCAACGATTACTAATCTCATCGTAGCAGCCAAGTATGTCGATGATCTCACTAAACCAATTTATAGTCCTGTAGCTTTAGGAGGAACCAAATGCTCAAACCATAGTGGTTGCAAAGATTCCAAAGGAACGGTTATTCCATTTAACTCCCGCTATGTGGTAACTTACCAACAGAAAGTAAGCGGTTCAACCTCTACCCCAGTATATGGTAATTATTCTAACATCGGGATAAATAGCCCTTCGCCCTCAGTATGTACAATAAACTCCTGCCAGCAAGCTCTTGCTACAGCCTCAACCACTTGTACGGGAGGGGCTGTTGTTGGTGATACGGGCAAATGCTCCTTTGTCGCTACAGCAGTATCAGGCAGCAATAATACGCCTCTTCAAATTGAAATCACCGGCACTTGGAATTCATCAGGAAGTGGACATAGTGTTGTCAATGGAGCAGTTATTACTTCGGGGAATTATGAAGGAACTGGTAATGCTGCCTACATCAAAAATTCAACAGTAATTACTAATATTATTTTCGGAGGCCTAGGAGGTAACGGCTTTACTACTAAGGCACCCATCATGTCTGTTAGTGCGTGGTCCGATATGAATTAAGGAGCTGGAATTGAACAGACAAGAGACGGGATTTACTATTTTTGAGGCCGTCATTGCTGCTGCTTTGCTAAGTATTGGATTGCTGGCCGCAGTAAAGTTAATGGTCAATATGAGGGTAGGAAACCAGGTTGCCCAACAGCGGAGGGAGGCTATGGATTATGCCTCAAACGCCTTAGAAGAAATGCGCGCGGCGGGTGCTTGTACTCCTATTCCAAGCAATACTTTAGCAAAAAGAGCGAATGATACGGCCGTGTATACTTTACAAGCCACTTGTACTGGCAATATTGCCACCGTGACCGTTATTTGGAACGACTCACGTGGTAACCAAACCAAGATAAATGGCGCAGATAACCAAGTAGTATTCGACTCTGAAATTTAAGCTTTTATCTATTTCAGCGTTTTTCTTGATAAAGTTCTTCTAACCAAAATAAAAAGAGTTCTTCCGCATTTTTATTTTTAATATGCTTTTGATTTTTATTTTTCCATTGTTGCAATTTACCATTTTTTATCCAGGTTAAAATCTCTGGATGGAGGTAGCTGGTCTTGCAAATGGTGGGGGTGTGTCCTAATAAATTAGCAACTTCAAACAGATGCTTTTTAATTTGAATCATCCGTAAATTTTTTTTTTCCAGCAAGTGGATAACCCGTATAAAAAACTCTCTATTAGCAATCCAGGTTCTAAAATTTTTAGCGGTAAAATGATCATCAGAAAGTGACGATAAATATTCATTAATATCTCTTGAGGTGATGGGTTCAAATTTTCGCTGTTCATTGTAATATTTAAAGATTTCATAGCCTGGTGCCATACTACTGTGTTTTATTATCTTAATAATTTTTTCATTATTAACTTCAAAACTCCAAAGATGCTTATTTTTTCCTAAAAATTTAAAGGCTATAGATTTTCTTTTTTGGATAAGGTGTTTTTTCCTAAGAGTAGTGGCGCCATAGGTTTTATTTTGTTTGGCATAGGTAGGATTTCCTATTCTTATTGAATAATTATCCACTAAAAAAAGAACTGAACAAATAATTTGAGTTTTACTCAAAGTAGGGGGCTTGTTTAATTCCTCATCTATTTTCTCGCGTAATAAGGAAAGAAAATACCCAAATTTTAATAAGGATTTGAATTTTTCTTCTTGCCGCCTACTTACCCAAGTCGGGTGGTAGATGTATTGTTTTCTTTTTTTATTATCACGGCCTATTGCTTGGATATGCCCATGCTCATGCGGGCAGATCCAGACCTGGGTATAGTGATATAGGCGCGGATTTTTAGACGAAAAAAAGGTATTTTTAAGAGCTATTCTTCTAATATAAGAGGGGAATAGAATGACCAAAAAGCGAAATTATTACACTGCATCAAAAAAATCAAA
>NZ_RZGQ01000198.1 GCF_003989735.1 Legionella sp. km772
AGTGAAATAAAAAAATCTAAAAATCCTTCTTCCAGCTTCATTCCTATATCCATTTAAATGAAGCTAGCCTCTCATTATTTACCGATTTAAGCTAGATTTTTTTCATGAGGTGGCCCTGGGTTAAGCCCATGAATATGTGTTATTTAATTTAAATTAAACTTAGACTATCATAGCTCTTTATGATGTCTAGAGGCAGATGATTGTTTTATAAAAATAAATAAGACAGTGTAGCTATTAGTTTAAATTGGATGGTAATAATGATTTTTTTCGGGATCAAAAAAATAAAATATTGTCTGCCTTTAGCAGTATTAATGGCTGTAGGATGTAGTTCAGTAGGGCCGCAAATTTTACCCAAAGATCGCTACAACTATAATAAAGCGATGAACTATAGTTCAAATCAAGAGTTACTATTGAATATAGTGCGTTTACGTTATGATGAGAATCTCATGGCACTAAAGGTAAGTAGTATTTCTGGAAGTGCGAGCATTTCTGATGGTCTTACTTTAGGTAGTTCGGTGACTTTTCCAGTCCCAGGAAAAGCAAATGGCGGTTTGTCACCCTCAGCTAATCTTAACTATTCAGATAACCCCATCGTAAGTTATACACCGCTCGATGATCAGGCCTTTTTCCAATCCTTTTTAAGTCGATTGGACTTATATGATGTTAGTTTGCTTTTACAATCAGCGTGGAGTATTCCGCGCGTTCTGCGCGTAGGTTTCCAACAGGTTGGAAAGGCCTTTAATGCGCCAAGTGCTGCTCGTTCGACCTCCTCGCATGTCCCACAATATCAAACCTTTATTGATATGACTTATGTATTGCGAAGAATGCAGTTGGCTGATGCCATCACCGGTTTTTATTCTAAGCAAGGCGATGTGGAAAATTTAACCTTAGTCATTGATAAGCATTATAGGCTAACGCCTAAAGAGCGGACCATTTTGCGTAAAGCTGGAATAGAAATCTATCAAAATCAAATCGTCTTTAGTAACTATCCTGGTCCTCATAAGGTTTATGTCGTGACCCGCTCAGTAATCGGCGTCTTTCATTATTTATCTAAAGGGGTGCAAGAGCCACCTGAAGATATTAAACGCCAAGTTATGGTACAAACAGTTTATAAAGATGGTAGGGTGTTTGATTGGCAGCAGGTTTTGCGGGGAATGATGAAAATTTATTACAGTGATTCGCAACCTAAAGACGCTTATTTAGCTATTCCATATCGTGGCCGTTGGTATTATATTAAAGATTCTGATAGTGATTCAAAACAGACTTTTGCCTTGTTGGCTAATATTACCGGGCTGGCACAAACATCGGCTCCTGCATCTGCAGCACCAGCGTTGACCCGCTCAGTGTAAGATGCTCTATAATTACATTAACGAATCTGTATAGCTCTTGGCTTTGCTAAGAGCATAGAAAAAGGACTTAAGGTGAAATTGCAATTTCTAGGGACAGGTGCAGCGTTTACTCCTATTACTGAAAATTTTCAGTCTAATATGATTATTAAAAGCCCTAGTGGAAGAAATTTACTAATTGATTGTGGTTCTGATGGGCGCCACTCCTTAGCCGCGGTTGGCTTAACTCATCGTGATATAAGTAGTGTCTACATCAGTCATTTACATGCTGATCATGCTGGTGGTTTAGAATGGTTGGCCTTCACTAATCGTTTTGATAAGCCGGCGCGTAAACCGCAACTTTATATTCATCCCTCTTTACAACAACGTTTATGGGATAATGTCTTGTCTGGAGGCTTGCAATCCATTGAGGGGGATCGCCCCGCGCGTTTAACGGATTTTTATGAGGTAATGCCGCTTCAACAAGAGCGTTTCACTTGGGAAGGAATAGAGTTCGAATTAGTAAAAACAGTGCATGTTTCTAATGGTACTGAGCTTACTCCTAGCTATGGTTTATATTTTGCTACCTCTAAAACAAAAATTTTTATTACCACCGATACGCAGTTTGAACCCAGCTTGTATGAGCCTTATTTTTTGCAAGCTGACTTAATATTCCATGATTGCGATACTGGAGAACATCGTAGTCCGGTGCATGCCCATTTGTCCGAGCTTGCAACTTTACCTGCCTCTATAAAAGAAAAAATGTGGTTGTATCATTATAATTGCATTAAGGGAATCGATCCTAAAAAATCAGGTTTCCCTGGATTCGTAAAAAAAGGGCAAGAATTTGATATTTAGTCCCGTATTTTCCTTAATGTGTAAGGCTGACGCAAGGCAGCATCGTTGCGCTAAATTATTTAGTCAGTGCAACATAAGCGCCATCCCAGTTTTCTCCCGGAGGATTCTCTTTATAAGTTTTAACCCGGTCAAGGTAAACCTCATATAAGTAGCGGTTAGGATACTTGGTATGTAGGGTGGTAAATAAGGATTCGGCTATTTCCCATTCTTGATTGAAATAATGTTGTACCGCTATGGCATGGGCATTAACTTCTTCTATTTGTTCTGGGCTGACTTCAGTGGCTAATCCAAGAGGTAAATAAATATCAACGCCTTGAGTTTTCCCTTTCACTTTAACTTTATCAACATAAAGGAATAAGAAATCGTCTTTAGTTTCTTTATAGGTATCTTCTCCAACCAGAATATCAACCTCATAAGGTCGACACATCCCTTCAAGTCTTGAAGCTAGGTTTACAGAATCACCAATGGCCGTGTAGGCCCGGCGATATCGAGAACCCATATCGCCCACATTAATCATTCCTGTATTAATACCAATGCCAATATGAATATCGGGCAAGTTTTTTTCTAAAAATATTTTATTTACCTCTTGGAGGGTTCTTTGCATTTCTAGCCCGGCTAAGATGGTTTTTTTAGCGTGTTGGTGATCTGAAATCGGTGCGTTCCAAAAGGCCATAATCATATCGCCAACGTATTTATCGATGGTGCCGCCAAGCGCAAAAATTACCGCAGTCATGGCGCTTAAGTATTCATTTAATTGTGCTTTTAATTGCACTGCGGTTAATTTTTCAGACATGGTGGTAAAACCACGAATATCGGAAAATAATACTGTTAGTTCTTTACTTTCTCCTTCTAGCAAGCTTTCATTGGATGATTTTAAAATGGTATCGATATGTTGTTGAGGCACATATTGCCCAAAAACAGATTTAATTTCTTTTCTTTGTTTACTGGCCGATAGATAGCTATTGACCATATTCATAAAGGCTAAAAATAAAACGGCAATGAGGGGAAATAATAGGGTTAAAACGAGATGATGGGTGGTCCACAGCCAGGTGGTGGTGAAAAGCCATCCGAGAATACTTAATAAGGCAATTATTGACAAAATAAATGCATTCAGAAAGGGAAATAAAAGGGCGCCAATAACCCCCAGCCCGATAATAAGCACAAATTCAAGTCCTCGACCCCATACTGGTTTCGCGGGAAAATAGTTATCTAAAATCGCCGATGCAATGGATGCATGTACTTCTACTCCAGGGTAATTATTCGCAATAGAGCTCGGTTTTAAATCTCCTAACCCAGTCGCTGTAGCGCCAATAAAAATAATTTTACTGGCAATATCTTTTTCTTTAACTCTATTCTCTAAAATATCACTCGCAGAGATGTAGGGGTAGGCGTAAGCGCCAACTCGGAAGGGAATTAGAATACTGCCTGTTTCATCCGTAGGTATAAGGGTTTGATCTAATTGAAGCCCTTCTAAAACAGAAGTCCTTCCATAATTAGCAGTCACTAACTGTATTTGATCACTTAATAAATATAAGCGCGTTGCCTCAAGCGCCAGGGAGGGATAAATGTTATTATGGTAATTCATGATTAAATTAGTTTGTCTTAAGGTACCATCATCATCGGGAGCAGCATTAAGAAAGCCCGCTTGGTGGGCTGCATTTTGCAGCACCGCTATATTACCTAAATAACCATTCATGGTTGGGATAGCTAAGGAATTTGCTTGTTCCTGCGATAGGGTTAACAGCGGTGCGGGTAAAGATCCAGACGTACTGTCATTTTGAGCATCTAAAACCATCCCTAAAACAAAATCTCCTTGGCTTAGCGATTTGGCAAAGGCTTCATCAAAATTAAAATAGGGTACTAACTGCTTTAGTGAGGTATGCAAGCTACCGTCGCTGGCTGCCGGTGTTTTATCTAAGCTACTTAAGGCTTGAGTCATAATATTTCGTTCAGGTTCTGAAAAGATAATATCAAATGCAACCACCGCAGCCTGCATTTGGTGGAGTTTATTTACGAGAGAGGCCATTTTTTCCCTTGACCATGGCCAGCGTCCTTGCTCAGCAATGCTTTGATCGTCAATCGCAACAATGGCAATATTATTTTGTTTGATTGGCGGAAGTTTATCGAGGTTGGCGCGCAGAAGGTGGTCATACACGGCGTTGTTAATCGTATTGACCAAGGCGGTGGTAGTGCTATTGCTGGAAATGTAGAGCCAAGCAAGGAGGCCTACAAAAATAAAACCGATTAGAAAAGCGATACCATTATTTTTTAGTATTTTTTTCATCGCAACTCCATTGCACTTTGCTCGCCTACCTAAGCTTATTAACTCATGTTACGCACGGTCAATTTTAAGCTGCCATATTTTTAAGCTCCTGCCAAGCAATCTGGTTCGCTCTAAGAATCAATTTGTACTTAATAGCAAAGTGATTTAAATGAGTT
>NZ_RZGQ01000199.1 GCF_003989735.1 Legionella sp. km772
AAATCAAATAATCACTATAAAGATCAAGCATATCCATTTAATTCCCTCCCTAAAATTAAGGGCGGAATTCTAATGCTTTTTAGTCAAACTACAAGTTTATGTGCGTAACATGAGTAACTTAGTGCCATTAGTTTAGAGATAACATATAATCGGTAAAAATCTGAAAAAGGAAGATACAATGAATTCTAAACAGGAAAATCCCTATCTTTTAGGTAATTACGCGCCTGTTGATGATGAATTAGTGGTAGCTGAGCTTAAAGTCTTTGGTGAAATTCCAAGGGATTTATGTGGAATTTATATGCGTAATGGCCCCAACCCTCAATTTCCCCCTATCTCTTATACCTACCCTTACGATGGTGATGGGATGGTCCACGCCCTTTATATTAATAATGGCAAAGTAAGTTATCGTAATCGCTATATTGAAACGAAAAGTTTACTAAAGGAACGCCAAGCGGGAAAGGCGCTTTATGGGGGCCTGCTTAAATTAATTCCCATGGATCCCCAATGGGCAGGTCCTGAAGATGAACCTATCGCTGTTAAAAATGGTGCGTTTATCCATATTATTCGCCACGGCAATACTTATTTAGCCTTAAGCGAAGGGGCTCCTGCTTACCAAATGACAGCTCAATTGGATACCCTCGGTGAGTGGTCCCCTACTGCGCCTAAAGCCTTAGATTTATGTGCCCATACCCGCCTTGATCCCCTAACTGGTGAACTATGGTTTATTAATTACGCCCTGCTTCCCCCCTTTTTAACTGTTTATCAATTTGATAAACAGGGGCTATTAAAAAATAAATGGAATATAGAAAAAGAATATTCTTCGATGTTTCATGATTTTGTGCTCACACAAAATTACGTCATCTTATTTGATTGCCCCTCGGTTTTCGATTTTAAGCAACTAATGAAAGGGGGCCCAGTATTAAATTGGCAGCCTGAATTGGGCACCCGAATTGGCATTATGCCGCGTCATGGTGGACCGATTAAATGGATAAGGACAGAACCCTTTTTTGTGTTCCATTTCGCCAATGCCTATGAGCAAGATAAGCAAATTATTATTGATTATGTCCGTCATGAGCAATTAGTGATGCTCACTCAGGAGGATAATCATAAGCCACCAAGTCTTTATAGTACGACTATTAACCTAGTAAATGATTCTATACACCATCAAGCCATCGATAATCGAATAGTAGAGTTTCCCCGAATAAGGGAAGACAGAAATAGTCGCCCCCATCAATTTATTTATTGTTTGAGTAAAACGAGGAGCATTGCCAATCCAAGAGCTATGAACGTTTTGCTGCAATACGACCGAATAAAAAACAGCACCCAAGTGCGGACGTTTTCTGATGAAACTGAGATTGGGGAAGCGGTTTTTGCCCCTGCTTCTCAGTCACAAAATGAAAATGAAGGTTATTTAATGCTTTTAGCTTATAATAGCACTACAAATCATAGTGAATTTCTGATTTTAAATGCAAATCAATTAGATAAAGAGCCTTTAGCTAAGATACAATTACCCAGACGTATTCCTAATGGTTTGCATGGTTCTTGGATGCCTGGACCGTGGGAATAAGTGAGAGCTAATTAAAAGTCTAAATAATAATAATTCTCATTAATAATTGACAAGAGCTTAATAAAATAGTAAAAACTTAGTTTTTTAGAACATAATTCGAGCAGAAAACATATAAAAAAACAAGAAGGTGAAATTGCAATCAAAATGAATATTTAATGTAGCAAAATTAGAAAATTCCGCATGCTTGTATTATTGTTGAGCAAATACTCAACAACTTAAGTAAACGGGTACAAATAAATACAATGAAACAAGGAATTATAAATGGTGATGAATACAATCCTTAATCCACGGTTATTTAGAGTCTACAGCAAACGCTATCTTAAATTTGATCTAGTTGCAGCCATTGTTGTGTTTTTAGTTGCAATCCCTCTTTGCCTAGGTATTGCCCTCGCTTCTGGCGCTCCTTTGTTTTCCGGGATTTTAAGTGGCGTAGTCGGCGGTATAGTAGTTGGGGCTCTAAGTGGTTCTCATGTTAGTGTTAGCGGCCCGGCAGCGGGGATGGCCGCCGTAGTGGTAGCAGCCTTGACTCAACTGGGCGATTTTAATTCCTTTTTATTAGCCTTAACCTTAGCAGGTGCGATCCAAATTCTAATTGGTAGCTTTAAGGCGGGTTTTGTTGCTGATTATGTACCGACCAATGTTGTTCAAGGTTTACTATGTGCCATCGGTATTTTATTAATCATTAAACAATTACCCCTTGCCTTTACTTTATCCGCAGATTTTAATGAATTAAAAACGCATCTCTTAGAGACCACTGAGGCTTTAGCAATAAGCCCAATACTAGCCCTATCACATCACTTAAACTCAGGGGCAATGCTAATCACTTTTGTATCTGTTGCCCTTCTGGTTTATTTTGATAAAACTAAAAATAAAATCTTAAAGGAAATCCCAGCACCTATTCTAGTAGTGATTGCCGGTATACTTTTTAATGAGTTTTTCATTTGGACGGATTCACCAATGGTTCAGAACTCTCCGCAACTGGTGAATATTCCCACTACAGATAGCCTGCATGAATTTTTTAGCCAGCTTGAATTCCCTAATTGGAATGCTTGGGGCAATCCTAAAATCTATCTCTATGCCCTCATCATTGCCATAGTCGCCTCTTTAGAGACTTTACTGAATTTAAAGGCCGGTGAAAAATTAGATAAATTAAAACGCCATAGCCCTTCAAACCAAGAGTTAGTCGCTCAAGGCTGCGGTAATATGATTGCGGGCCTTATCGGCGGTATTCCAATTACCTCAGTAATAGTCAGAACATCCATCAATATTCAAGCCGGCTCTAAAACAAAGGCCTCAACTATTTTGCATGGCCTATTCATTTTATTAGCTGTGATGCTTATCCCAGGTGCACTTAATAAAATTCCCCTGTCTTCGCTAGCTGCTATCCTAATTTACACGGGCTATAAGCTAAACAAACCCAGTATTTACCAAAACATTTATGCGCAAGGCTTAGATCGCTTTATCCCTTTTATTGTTACCGTGATTAGTATCATTAGCTTTAATTTATTAACTGGTATTTTAATTGGTTTAGCGGTTAGCTTCTTCTATATTTTAAAATCAAACAGCCAAGCCCGTATCGATATTTATAAAGAAATTTACCCAACTGGTGAAACGAGTCGCCTTGTCCTACCTCAGCAAATGACTTTTTTAAATAAAGGTGCTTTGGTGGCTGAATTAGATTCTATACCTAGAGATTCGCAACTGATTATTGATGCCCGCTATACGCAATACATCGATAAAGAAATTCTAGAAGTGCTAAAGGAATTTAAAGAAGAGGCAGGTAATAAACAAATTGCTTTAAATATTATAGGCCTTGAAGACAGTTATAAAATCCATAACTACATAGATTTTATTACCGTCACCACCTATGATGTCCAAGCAAATCTATCACCCGCTGATGTTCTAAAAGTACTTTATGAAGGTAATCAGCGCTTTTTAAAAGATACACGTATCCATCGCTCTAATCGGACAGATATCCGTTATACCGCCAAAGAGCAGCATCCGATTGCGGTGGTGCTAGGATGTATTGATTCGCGCGTACCCGTTGAAACTATTTTTGACATGACCTTCGGCGATCTTTTCTGTATACGAGTTGCAGGGAATGTAGTTAATGACGATGTTCTTGCCAGTATCGAATATGCCTGTAATGTTGTTGGAGCAAAATTAATCGTTGTTTTAGGGCATACTCGCTGTGGCGCGATTCAATCAGCTTGTGATGGCATTGAACAAGGCCATATTACTCAGCTGCTAGCCAAGATCCAACCTGCAGTGAATGCTGAACAGCATACTAAAGACGAGCGTCATGGTAAAAATGTCGGCTTTGTTTCACAGGTCACCCAATTAAACGTCGCCAATACTTTAAAAAATATTTACCAGCAAAGTGATATTTTAAAGGATATGATTAATAAAGATGAAGTGGGCATGGTAGGGGTTCTTTATGATGTTCATAGCGGAATTGTAAAATGCAAAGACTACGAACAAGAAATTAAAGACCTCGGTGGCGATGAACAAGGCCTCTTAGCGCAGAAGCTCAGCAAAGTAATAAAAGAAGCACAAATTAGTGAATAAGCTCCTTTCTAACTCACGCGGCTTGTCCGCGTGAACCATTTAAATCTAGGCACCGCATTTTAAGCCTTATTGTGCAGTCTCACTCAATAAAAATATATATTATAAGCTCTCAGGCCAATTAGCCCCTATAAACTCAATCCACGATCGCACTTTAGGCTGCATATAGCGCCCCGGGTGATAATACATAAAAATAGGAATTGCTGGCATTCTATAATCGCATAGCAGCTCGACTAAATCGCCCTGCTCTAAAGCGTTTACTATTTGATAATGATGTAAAATGGCAATTCCCAAACCTTGTAGCACACATTCTAGAATGGCTTGCGCATCATTTAAAAAAAGGATGTTTTGCAAATAAATGCGCTCATTATTACTCATGTTACGCACATAAACTTGTAGTTTGACTAAAAAGCATTAGAATTCCGCCCTTAATTTTAGGGAGGGAATTAAATGGATATGCTTGATCTTTATAGTGATTATTTGATTTT
>NZ_RZGQ01000002.1 GCF_003989735.1 Legionella sp. km772
TCTAACCAGCATTAATATAATGTCCTGCTTAAAATGGCGCCACTTAAAACTCAGCATCTCTGGTCGTTCCCTTGCAAAAATACAGAGTCTAACCCAGGGACTATTTTTTTGCGACAAAGCCATCATTAGTCAGCTTCCTGTCGATCAATGGTATGCCTGTATTGGTGATAACACACTGGCTGACGCTATTTTGGATAGGCTGGTTCATAATGCTCATCGATTAAATTTAAAAGGGGAATCCATGCGAAAAATACTTGGGAAATTGACTGAAAGTGAACACTTGGTGTAAAAGGTTTATCGGACAATGCGTTAAAATAATAGGTGTTCACGTTCCACCAGAATAGGTGTTCATTTTCGTCAGAATACGCAGTTTGAAACAAGGCTTTATCTCGTGGCATACCTTTTAATTCATTTAAATGAGTTTGCAAGACTTCGCGTATCTTTTTATGCGTCAGGTAAACGTGGCGCTGTTTTTCGCCCTTGGTCATGGAGCGTTTTAAACTGAGCTCATCCAGTAATTGATAATGAGAATTGGCCACATCAGCAATGGTGAGCGAGGCAATTTCTTTGGCGCGTAGCCCCAGCCCAAAAGAGCAATAGATGATGGCAAGATTACGAGCACTAAAGTTGCTCTCTTTTGCGACTAACAGCAGTAATTTAAATTCCGCTTCACTCAAAACCTTTGCTTTTCCCTCACGTGCCATCAAAAACCCATTAACACCCTGATTTATTATTATTTTATATAAATAAGGATGTATTTGCAAAGTCTAAAAATGCCAAACCTTTTAAACCCTTTCTGGCATTGATGATGTCCTCTTTTTTATATTTCAGGATGTGTTTTGCAGCATTTGAAATGTAGCATGTAGTAGCAATACAGTAGCAACTTTTTTGCTACAAATAATTGATCGGATTTGTAACAGAAGAAATTCATTACTCTATGATTTCATAGATAATTTCATCTAGATGGTTTGAATGATTTGATGATCGTGTAGCAATGTAGCAGAATACCTGGAAATGACTGAATGAACCTTACTGAAATAATACTAATGGCAAATATAGTCTACACCTGCCCTGCTATCTAGGCTAACTTTATTAAGGCGCAAGGATCTTTTAGATTTATTGATAACTTTTGATCGATAATTCTACTTAATATAAAATCAGCACAGGGTTTTACAAGCACATTAATATCATCCCAATATTCATCTTCCAAACCAATGCATATGTGTTTCGCTCTGTTCATCACGGGCTGATACATTTTAGGTAGACGATCAATCACCCAATTGGCGGCTATAGGTTTCGATCAAATCTCATTAGTTTCTAATGTACTCCAAATCCGTGCATAGGTTAGTAATACATTTCGAGTGTCCTGTTCAAGTTCTGCTGAAAGTCTATCAAGATCATGAAGCATCGCTTTTATAAAGTCGCTATATGGGACCGGGTCTAATAGTTGCTTAGGGCTTTCTCCCATCAATGTATGACTCATCAATAAGACCTGCGTGATAATCAGCGCAAGATCTGGCATTTCACGATCAGGCCATGGTTCAAAATTTCCCCCTTCAAATGATGAGCGAAGCCATTCGCCATATTGAAAATCAAAAAGGGGTGGATAATACCAAGGATTGATAGCCTCCCTTTCCACAAGGGTCATTTCTATAGGTGGCTTCGTACTTTTCATGTAAATGCCTGATATTTGGAGAAGATGGGTAGTCAACTCCATCTTTTCTTTTGATGTTGTGCTACGATTTGTTACAACAAATAAATCAATGTCACTGTATTTTTGCAAACCACCTACAAGATAAGAACCATAAAGATAAACACCCAAAAGATCTGCGCCTAAAATCTTTGTTAGTACCTCAAGACATTCATTGAGTTGTTGCTTTACATCACTGTTGTTTTCCATCTTTAACACTCAGCCATTTTTTAAAATCCTTTAACAATGCTTCTGCTTGAGCAATACAAGTTATTACTGCACTCTCAGGAATAATATCGCCAGAATAATCTGCAATATTGCGTTGTTTACGCATAGCATCCAATATAATCACTGTTTTTTTATCAATACCTAAAGTCTGAGGCAATAACTGAATCATCGTTTGATGATGTCCTGGTTTAGAAGTCAAGGTTCGATATCCATGAGATTGAAGTGCTGCATTTGCAATTTGCATAATTGCTTTATAGGCAGCATCAAAGCGATTCTCCGCGCTAACCAAGTCAATTTTTGAATCCACAATATTACGTTCAGCAGCATTCAAAAGCCGATTTATGGTATCTGGGTGAGGCGGTATTTTTTCCAGGCTTATGCCAATTAAATTATCCAAGGTCATGTTCAGCTCCCATAATAAATAGCTTGGGATTATTTAAAACCTCCTGAATGAAAAGATCTTGTTTTTGTAAAGATGCCTTCCATTGTTCCCTGGAATATATTTTGGGATTAATTTCTCTTCCTAAACTAGCTTGAGCAGCATAAAGAGCCTCAACTGCTTCTGTAAAATCAACCTCACCAATAATAAGTACATCAATATCACTTCCAAGGTTTTCAGCTCCTTTGGCCACCGAACCAAAAACAAAAGCTACTTCAATTTTTTCAGTTAATGGAGTTAAAAAATCAAACAACACATCCACCAAACCAGACGTTTTCTTTAAAATACTTGTAAGCTCCGTATAAATAGGAAAATTTCGATTTGCTTGGTAATAAACTTGATTACCACTCTGCTCGCGCAGAAGTACTTTGGATTTAGCAAGTTTGGATAGTTCTCGATGAAGTGTACCCGCTGTGGTATTCGTTAACCGCGCAATCTCTCGGACATGATAACGCTCATCAGGATGAAGCAATAAAAGTGCCAGCACACGCCGCCGATATTCAGAAAACAATATTGAAGTATCAAACATGATTTTTATGTTGAAGCCAACTAAGCTTCAATCATAGCCTAAAAAGCTACACCATTCAAATACTTCAAATAAATAAAAAAACCAGAAAAATAAATATCAGTTATAAATCGAAGCTCCACTGAAGAGCATCAACACTACAACCAATGACCTCAACGCCCTTGTGTCAAGACTTAAGGGCTCTGTCTTGGAGAAAACATAAAATGGTATTTCCTAATTACGTAATCGTATTATTGGGTACGAAATGGGATCTTGAATAGTTCTTTTCAATAATCAATAAATCCCTGCTCTTTATTACGGGGCTTGGGGAGTAATGGAACGGCCAACCGACTTAAGGTGCTGGACAATCCTTTAGAGCCTTTTGAATCGCGAGTTTAAACTCTTTTGCTTTATTTAAAACAATTGTGTTGTGTGATCCTTCTTCACTAGATATAAAATAGGCAGGTATCTTTGATTTTTTTAATGATTCATAATATGTTCTTGCCATATTCGGATACGTATTCTTATCTCTGATTCCAGATACAATGTAAACGAAAGTATCACTGGGAATTTTAGCTACCCAATCGTGAGGTGATAAGCTATTAGGCCATTTTCCCCATCCATGATGATTAGACCACTCGTGGACATTATTGGTAGTAGAAGCCAAAACAGCCCCACTAACTAAATGAGGATATTTCCCCAAAATAACTCCAGACATCATAGCACCACCCGAATGTCCGACTAAAATAGTACATCTGGGTTGATAAAAATTTTTCAGTTTTTTTATAGCACTCGCAAGTGTTGTAATTGTTTTTTCTCTATAACCATCACAAGGGAATCCTTCACAGTCAAAGGCATAACTTTCGCCAGTCGAATAATTTCCATAACTATCATAATACCCAGGTCGAATTAATACAGTAGATATAGTGCTAGGATCTAGAAAAAATGTTGCTTGGTATTTTAAATAATCACTAGGTCCACCACCTTTTGCACCATCTCCATGTATGAATATAAGTAACCTGGAGTTTTTTTTTGGTAATTTATTTTTGTAAAAAAATGACTGAGCTGCCAGACATTCGCCATTTGCGTTAATTCTGTTTATATTGTCTGCATTGAGACAAGCACGAGAATGTTGGGTTGAATTTAAGTTAGTGGCATTAACTAGATTTAATTCAGTGATCAAGAAAAACGTTAAAATTAATCCAACCAATTTTGGAAATTCAAAGGAACATTGTTGAGTCATATTATTCTTAATCCTGCAATCGGTAAATTGTTGCCTTATGAACATTAAAAGTTTTAGCAATTTCACTTACTGATTTATTTTCTTCCAATAATCGCCTGGCTAATAATTTTTGCTCTTCATTCATTTTTTTAGGGCGGCCAAATCTAATTCCACGTTGTTTGGCTGCCTCACGCCCTGCAGAAGTGCGCTCACGAATTAAATCACGCTCAAATTCAGCAATACCAGCAAATACAGTCATGATCATTTTGCCTGCATGAGAAGTTGTATCGGCCCATGGTTCAGAAAGCGAGCAAAATGAAGCATCGGCCATTCTTATTCGTTCTACAAACTCCAATAAGTGCTGGGTAGAACGAGCTAATCTATCTAATTTCCAAACAACTACAATATCATAAGGACGAAGTTGATCCAGTAAACGTTCTAATTCAGGACGGTCTTTTTTTGCTCCCGAAATTTTTTCTTGAAAAATACGGCTACATCCAGCTTCTTTTAGAGCAGCTAATTGCAACTCTAAATTTTGATCGGTGGTTGAAACCCGAGCATATCCAATTTTCATAGCAAGTCCATAAAATTTATTTGCAAATCATATCGCAAAACAATAGACTTTTGCATCTGATTTTTGCAACTAATTTATGCCAGCAAATTTAGTCCGGTGCTATTTGTTGCAAATCTTAGAAGTTTTGCAACAAGCTTTATATTGAGATGTTATGCCGGTCGATTTTCTTTCTCCTCATCAACGTGAAAATTATGGCAAGTACCCTCATGACTTAACGCCAGAGTTTATCTCCAATTATTTTTTTCTTGATGATCAGGATAGAGAATGGATAAAAAGTAAACGAGGACAATTTAGTCGATTGGGTTATGCGCTTCAATTAACTACGGTTAGATATATTGGCACTTTTTACAGTGATTTAACCGAAATACCTCATAAAATAATTGAGCGGATTGCCATTCAAGTTAATGTGGATGATATTCAAAATTGCCTTGATCGTTATCAGAAAAGTGAACAACGATGGAGACATACCACCGAAATAAGAGTTCGCTATGGGTTTAAAGAATTTAATGAGAGAGGCATTCGTTTTAAGCTAGGTCGTTGGCTTTATGCTTTATTTTGGACAGGAACAGATAGACCAGGACTATTATTTGAGCAAACAGTGTTATGGCTTATAAACAATAAAGTTTTATTGCCAGGAATAACAACAGTAGAACGTTTTATTGCTGAAATTCGTAGTAGAATGGATACTCGCTTATGGCGATCGTTGATTAAAAACTTAACTGGTGATCAGACAGAGAAACTTAATAATTTACTATTGGTAGCAGATAAGCAACGACAATCATTGCTTGATATTCTTCGCAAAGGCCCTGTGAGAGCAAGTAGTAAAACGTTGGTTAAAGCGCTAAAGCGTATTGAAACAGCGCGGGAACTAAGCATCGAATTACCTAAGCGGGTGCCGGAAGGTCGAATATCTGTTCTTTCTCGCTTTGCTAATACTGCAAAGACAACAGCTATAAGCCGCCTTTCTTATGAAAGAAAGATGGCAACCTTAGTCGCTTTTGCACATCATTTTGAGGCGACTACACAGGATGACGCACTTGATATATTAGCTATTGTATTAAGTGAACTATTTTCAAAAGCAAAGCGTAAAAATCATAAAAAGAGGTTACGTACAATTAAGGATTTAGACTCCGCTGCAGCTACATTGATCAATGCTTGCAAAGTTGTCTTAGATAACAATCTTACTGATCAAGAGGTTCGTAGTAAAATCTTCAATACTGTTGGATATGAGGAATTAATAATCGCTGTTACTGAAGCAAATGCACTAATTCAGCCACCGGATGATGTTTTTTATCGAGAACTTGAAGATAAGGAGCAAACAATTAAAAATTTTTTGCCTGCTCTTCTTCGTGTTATTCACTTTGACGGCAATGAAGCAGGAAAACCTATTATCCAGGCTCTTGATTGGTTAAAAAGTAAATCAAAAAAAGAAGCGCCAATGGCTTTAGTCAGTAAAACATGGAAACGATATGTTCTGGATAAAGAAAATCAATTCAACAAAACCGCGTATATTTTTTGTGTTCTTGATAAATTGCAAGGAGCATTGAAACGCCGCGATCTCTTTGTTAGCCCAAGTTGGCGTTATTCTGATCCTAGAGCCAATCTTCATGGAGGAAAAGAGTGGGAAGCCATACGTCCTGTGATTTGTCGTTCCTTGAACTTAACAAATGAACCTCATGGTTATTTACAGGAGTTTGTTAATGAATTGGATGATACATATAAATTAGTGGCTAAAAATTTTGATAATAACCCTTTTATAAGATTTGATCTTATTAAAGGCAATGAAGAGCTTATTCTAACCCAATTAGATAAGTTAGATGAGCCTGAATCGCTAAAACTGTTGCGCAGCGAGGTTAAATCCAGACTTCCTCGTGTAGATTTACCCGAAGTATTGCTGGAAATTGCTAAACGAACTAACTTTATTTCAGCATTTACTCATATTAATGAAGGCAATGCTCGGGCTGTTGATTTAGAAATCAGTATTTGTGCTGTTTTACTTGCTCAAGCTTGCAATACTGGTCTTGAACCTTTTGTTAGGGAAGATATTCCAGCATTAAAAAGAGATCGCCTGATATGGGTTGATCAAAATTATATTCGCGATGAGACAATAACAGCATCCAACGCTATTTTAGTTGCGGCACAAAACCAGAGTAAATTAGCAAAAAAATGGGGTGGTGGAGACATAGCCTCTGCTGATGGGATGCGTTTTGTTGTACCTGTTCGCTCTTTGCATTCAGCTCCAAACCCAAAGTACTTTAATCAAGGGCGTGGAGTTACCTGGTATAATTTACTGTCAAATCAAAGGACGGGATTGAATGATGTTACGGTGCCTGGAACATTGCGAGACAGTTTGATTCTATTAGGAGTAGTGCTAGAACAACAAACAGAGTTAAAACCTACTCGAATAATGACAGATACAGGTGCTTATAGTGATATTGTATTCGGCTTATTTCGCCTCTTAGGGTATCGTTTTAGTCCACGTTTAGCTGATTTGGGGGATGCTCGTTTTTGGCGGGTTGATCCAGTAGCCGATTATGGCAAACTCAATATTCTTGCTAAACATCGTGCAAATCTTGAGCGTATTATTCCTCATTGGGATGATGTGCTGCGTTTGGTTGGGTCTTTAAAACTTGGCCGAGTACCCGCAACAGGGATTATGAGAACTCTACAGGTGGGTGATAAACCTACAAGATTAGCACAGGCGATTGCTGAAATTGGACGCATAGATAAGACTATTCATATGCTTAACTATATTCATGATGAATCGTGCCGTCGTAGTACTTTATTGCAACTGAATTTGACAGAGGGAAGACATAGTTTGGCACGTTCTGTTTTTCACGGAAAAAGAGGAGAACTACACCAACGCTATCGTGAAGGCCAAGAGGATCAATTAGGGGCCCTCGGCCTAGTGCTTAATATTTTGGTTCATTGGAACACTATTTATATGGATGCAGCGCTAGATCAGCTAAAGAACGAGGACTTTCCCGTTAATGAAGAAGATGAAGTGAGGCTATCACCATTTGCAAAAGCACATTTTAATATGCTTGGTCGATATTCATTCTCGATGCCTGATGAAGTAAAAGATGGAAAATTAAGATCACTAAGAGATCCTAATAATCCTTAAGTCGGTTGGCCGTTCCATTACTCCCCAAGCCCCGAAACTTGGAAGCTTGGAATGGCGAACCATTAATTTATTTTAGATGGAAATTCGATTCTGATTTTTTACCATTGAGCCTTAATAAGAGACAATATAGGCCAAATAATCCATTTAATGATCAATGACAATCTATTTTCTGAGTATTAATAAATAACTACAGGAATATTATGGCGAACTATCAGGAATATTATGGCGAACTATCAGGAATATTATGGCGAACTATCAGGAATATTATGGCGAACTATCAGGAATATTATGGCGAACTATCAGGAATATTCATTAATTTCAATAAGTTATAGAATTTGACTGTTCTACATAAAAAAATAAGAATATTCAAAAGCACTTATCTGTGCTCCATCAAACAGCGATAAGAAAAAGGATAAAAACATTAAATTACAGCGGGGTTATTAAGAGTTGGCGCTCTTAATAACCCCAAGAATCTAGCTTAGAACGAAGCTAATGCCCAAAATTATCATGAATTATTTATTCTATTGATATATTTGGATACGCAAGAAAATTTTAGCCTCGTTCCCTAAAAAAAACAATAAAGATAAGGATATTATCTATGGGGAACCTTTGTTCAATTTTTCACGTGAGATTTAAGCATCTCATGAAAGTAATTCCATCTGCTCGAAAAGCGCAACTTGTGGATTATATACTGCTAGGTTGGCAAACCAGCACCTACACCTTAAAAAACTCTAGTAATAAATGGTTCATGAAGCCCTATGCACAAATCGTTGAAGACACCGGTATTCCCAAAAGCACTTTAGAACGGTACATCAAAGAATTAGTTGAAGATGGTTTTATTGAACGACGCCAGGCGCTTTATAGTAGAACGAAAGAGCAAGGTGGCTTTGAAGTAAAAAAAGGCAACTACATTCATATTACCGATAAACTGCTCGCACTGATTAAGCCATCCCAACCCGCTTCAGAGACACCTCAAGAAGACACGACAGATATCCACAACAACCCCAACGATTCTTATCAGCAAGACAATCAAGAACAGGACAATATCGAACCAGAATGCAAAGACATTGATATAAATGAGGGGATCGATCCCCTCAAAATGAGGGGATTATATATAAGTGATCTTTATCCTTCTTTTTTTATTAATAATATTATTTTTAAAAAATTAACCCGCTCTGTGGATAAAACAACACTCCAACGATTAAGCCAGCAATTCGAATCCATTCAGAGTTTACTCTATTCAGAAATAAAGGAAGAAATCCCTGATGAAGTCAAAAAACTGGTATTAGGCACTTTATTCAATCTAACTTTTGAACACAAAAAACAACTTTCATCTCCAAAACAACTGGCAGCCGAATATTTGTTTGCACTGCTTAACAGCGAGTTTTATTTGCCAGATGTGACGTGTTTTAAACATCGGAATAACATCCTTTCAAAAATGATTCGGGAAAATCGTTGGCGTACCCCTAAAGGATTCTACAAACACTTCTATTTGGGACAAGATTTTAAAGACCAACAAGAATTGCGTGAAGAACGATGGCAAAAACAAAAAAATAACGAAATGAATCCTAAGCAGGGGATAATTGAAGAGCAAAAAGACGAACGACTCACTCAGCTAGAGGTTCAAATGCTTGAAAAAAGCACGTTACTGGATACGCTTACGCAAAGCATCTATCAGAAATCAAGTGAAGAAATGATTGTTACGATTCGAGAGCGCATTCAAGAGGTAAGACGAGAACTAGAGCACTTATGGCATCAGCAGTTTCTTATTGAACAAGAATGTGAGCAACAGGATATTTTAAATCATACAAAGCTCTGTGCTTGAAATGCATGGAATAAGACATTGGATGAACTTTATACATCAATAAATACTTTAAGTTATCCACATTTTCTGGGGATAAGCCTGTGTTTTTGAGTAACAAATAGACAAATAAGGTGAAAATAGATTAAAATATGACCTCTTTTTGTTCTGCATCGATGAGTGATGCAATAAGCCGTTTAAACATCTTAAGGAGGTTCTGGTGATTGATTTAGTGGATAACCGGATTGTAAAGGCATCATTTAGAGAAAACCCACCCGAAGAAAGGAAGCTCTTTCCTCAATCGACTTGCTTAATGCCCATCAGTGTCGGGCAAACCATTCACGAAGGGGCAAAATTTGAGGCGGTCATTAAACTCATCAACCACTCTTTTAAGCAATGCACTATTCTTGTGGATGATAGTGTGCAGCGCCATACCCTCGGCATTATGAATCATGCGACTCCCGATGAATTGTATCAAGTGGCGGTTAGAGAAGGGGATGCCTGGTTAAAACGAAACGAGATGGCATACAGCCAATTAACCATCCCCTTTGATATTATGCGCTGGGATGAGTGGTACAACAGTCCTAATTACATCAACAGCCATGTGCGTGTACAAAAGGAATATGATTCCAATAAATTGTTCCAACAAGCCATTCATGCCAATATTGATGATTTTTTAACGCGTTTTCTAAGTCGGTTTAATCAAGAAGACATCGATCATGAACGAGCGTTCAGGCTATGTCTGGATTATTTGATTGAGGAATGTGCTGTGATGTGTTTATGGACAGAAAAAGCCTATGATTTTGAGGTGTATCCCAGTGGTCGAAATAAGGCGATGGCGGCAACCTGGCATTATTTAATCCAACCGCATTACCCGCATTTTCTAAGACCTGTGGCGTTGCGATTTAAAAAATATCCTGCACAAGTAGACCAGGAACTACTTTCTCATGTTATGGCGAATAGTCAGTTTGCTGAAACGCAATAAAAGATCAGGGCTATGCAATTGACACCATCAACCACTAAATATAGTTTGTTTGAAGCAATCAAGAAACTACATATTGTTGTTGTAGGCAATAGCATAGCCCCATAAAAGACATTACGAGGACATTCTGTTTTTAATCCATTGCTCAATTTCAACAACGCTTTCATGCGTTACTTGCAGCAGTTGCTGATAAAGCGACTCAAGTAACGTGCGTTGTCCTGTTTTCCAATACCGCTCCAGGTATTGACAGGCCATCTTCATCCGAACAGCACCGACATAGACTACACCACCTTTGATTTTATGGGCGAGTTGCTGTGTTTTTTCCCAGTCCAGTGCATCATGGGTCTTTTTAAGTTGCGTCATATCATCAGGTAAGGAGTCGAGCATGAATTGCAACATCTCCCCAAGCATGTTTTCAGATCCGGTTGTCTTAATGCCTTCTTCCACATCCAGTATTGGAAAGAATAATAAATCAAATAATTCGGCTTCTGTTTCCGGTAAATCAGAAGAACGGGGATTTGAAGAAGATTCGACCCGTGGCTTTTGAGAAATAAAGGAGCTTAATATTTCATCGCAACTCTTTTTTGATAAAGGTTTGCTTAAGACAGCATTCATGCCTGATTCAATGCATCGTTGTTTGTTCTCCTCGCCCACATGAGCGGTGAGGGCAATAATTGGCGTATGACGATTTTTAGCAACTTCCTGCACTCGAATGTGGTGAGTCACTTGATAACCATCCATGTCGGGAAGTCCAATATCCATAAAGATCAGATCGTACTCATTTTGCTTCCAAAGGTTCAATGCCTCTTGCCCATTAGCGGCTACATCCACATGACAGCCTGATTGAGTCAGTATGGATTTGGCAACCGTTTGCGCGATGGTGTTGTCCTCAACAACCAATATTTGATGCGTTAGGTTTTTCGTGTCAGGTGCTTTCGTGGTGGCTTTTATGCTGGGCGTCATGATTTGGGAAGAGGGCAGGACAAGGTTGTCTTCAAAATCCTCAACAAGCCCAGTGTCATCTTCAATAAGTGATACTTTCAAAGGAATAACGCAAGTAAATGTACTTCCTTGCTGCAATGCACTGTCTACGTAAATTTCCCCATCCAGGTCGTCAATAAATTGTTTAATGACAGAAAGCCCAAGTCCTGCACCTTTATAAATTCCTTTATAAGAGGGTGTTAATCGTTTGAAATGCAGAAAAATTTCCTGCTGCTTGTCCTTAGGAATTCCCATACCACTGTCTTGAACCATTAATTTAATAATGATTTCCCTATTCTGACGGCTTGCGAGTGTTACGGTGAGTTTAACAGAACCAGAATCGGTAAAGTTAAGCGCGTTGGCGAGTAACTCAATAACAATGCGGTGAATGCGAACACTATCGCCAATGAGATATTGAGGAATATCTTTATCAAATTCCATGGAAAAATCCAAGCGTTTGGACGCGGCTTTGGCTTTATTTAAATCCATTGCATGCTGCACAATGTGATTCAAAATGAATTTTTTCTTCAATTTTGGTATTTCACCAGAGCTAACTCGAATGGCTTCCAGCACCTCGTCCATTAAATCAAGTAAGGCATGGCTTGATGCAATGAGATTATCGGCATACTCTTTAATGTTTGGGTTATCTGCTTCTGCTTTAATAATGTCTGAAAATCCGACGATTCCTGTGAGTGGGGTGCGAATGTCATGGCGCATGTTTTCAAGAAATTCGGTTTTGGCTTGACTGGCCGCTTCGGCTAGCTCTTTGGCTCGATGTAATTCGGTTTCTATTTTTTTCCTGTCGCTGATATCAATTGAAATACCTAATAGCCCCGTGATTTCGCCCTGTTTGTTGCGCATGGGGGATTTGTGACTAAGCACAATCGCATCTTTGCCATCGACTTGCGCTTTTTCTTCAATAATCTCCGTTTCGCCCGCTTCCATGATGTGTTTGTCGTTTCTCTGGAACAGTTCGGCCTTGTTTTCACCCCAGGGTAAATCAAAATCTGTTTTTCCTACAATTTCATGGCCGTATTGAAAGCCTAAGCTTCTGGCCTGCCGGTTATTACAGCCCAAATAAACACCATTTCTATCTTTCCAATACACGTGTCCTGGCATATTGGCTACGATATTTTCCAGGGTGGACTGCGTTTGCTCTTGCGTTGTGCGAAGAATGGATTCTTGCTCTTTACGATCGGTGATGTTTAATGACGTTCCAATAATTCCAATGATATTACCTTGTTCATCATGCAAAGGGGCTTTTCGTGTTAACACGATGACTTGTTGCCCAGATGCTAAAGTTGCAGTTTCTTCAACTTCCAATGCTGTATTTAGTGCCATTACCTTCAGGTCGTTGTCACGTAAGGTTTGGGCTGTATCAGCCCATGGCATATCAAAATCCGTTTTACCTATAATGGAGGACATACCCGTCATTTCTAACATGGTATCATTGCCACCAAGATAGTAACCGTCCTTATCTTTCCAGTAGATACTGCCTGGCAATGATTTAATAATGCTCGATAGAACCGTGTCAGAAGTGCGCGCAGATGAAAAAGAATGGGGCTTCAAGGCATGGTTTGCTTTGTTTTTAAGTTTCTTTTCCGGCATCAGAAGCTCCCTTTATATTCTTATAGTTATAGACCTGATTTAATGAACTCACAAGATAGGGTAGGGTTTTGAAAAGGTGATTGAAATAGAGGAGCGCTAGCCCAATTAGATCAGTAAAAATATAACGTTAAAAAATCAATGACATTTGTTGAATGCTATGGAGTGGATACTGAACCGCTGGAGTTGGCCTTGATGGTGATTTAACCTGTTTTTTATGTGTTGCAGCCTTTCTTTTTTGTGCAGTCACGGGCTTTTCTGTACTACATGCCAAGAGCACCATGGTTTGATATAGAAAATCCTCGGTGTCATAGGATACTGGATGATAACCGCGTTGATGTCGTTCTTTTGCCATGAGGCAAAAGTGCTCAAAGGCATCATAAAAGTGTTCAAAAGCAATAATACGGCTTTGCCCTAGTCTTGATTTGATACGTCCATTGGATACACAAAGCGTCCAGTCACCTAATAAATCCTGCTCCAGGCGAATGACGTAATAGCGTGTTGCCTTTTCAAAACGGGCGGTATGAAAACACGCTTTTATTTTAAAATTAAGGTAACGAACCCAGGGTAGGGTGGTGAACCAGGGAATCATCACCAGGATTTTCCGGTTGCAGGTTCCGTGATGCTCATTTCTGTAAAACCATTGCGGCAATCGGCAATCGATTCAGCCTCATGCATCAAATCATAAAGGGTTTCATCCAGATCTTTATCATGAGTATAAGGAATTTTCAGAATGTATTCCCAGCTATCGTTGTCTTTTTTAACCATATCAAAGGCTGAAAAGCAGTATTGCTCGATTTGCCGTCTGGATTCATTTTTTCCACGCACAAATTTGTTATTATTTTCCACGCGCAACCAGACTTCAACCACGGCAATTTTTTGAGTTCCCTGGCTTCCAGGTATTGTTTCTTTAGGATTATCCTGGCGATGGGTTTTAAGAATACGATAAACACTGGCAATACCCATATTCAGTTTTTTAGCAATGGCAGTACGTGTGAAGCCCTGATTGATTAACTCCATCACGTCATCAGTTTTGGAGCGTGCTGTAGGTTTTCTCCCTTTGTATTTGCCTTCGCGCTTGGCGCGTTCAATGCCTTCGAATTGTCGTTCACGGCGAAGATTGGTTTCAAACTCAGCAAATACACCCAGCATATCCAAAAAGAATTTACCTGAGGCATTAGAGGTATCCACTGGTTGCTCCAATGCTTTTAGGTGGATCGCCTTCTCTTTTAAATAATGCAGTAAGGTTTGCAAATCTAGAATGCTTCGGGTTAGTCGGTCAATTCGGGTCACAACCAGCGTATCGCCTTCACGAATGTACTCCATACATTCATCCAGAGCGGTTCGGTCTTTTTTTGAAGCACCACTTTTTTTCTCAGAAAAGATTTTTTTGCATCCAGCGCCTTTCAAAGCCTCCAGTTGAATATCCAAATTTTGGTCAATGGTGGATACGCGGGCATAACCAACAAGCGCCATGAATTTACCTATCAATAATATCTAAAAGTGGTGATAGTACATTATCATAAATAAAAACCGGATTCTATTGATAGGGAAAACAAGCGATTTAAAGGTAAGGCAAAATTTATCACAAGGGTACACCCTTGTGATAGTCAGCTAAATTGGAAAAATTGAAAATGTAATGCATTTGTTATACAATTAAAGTATAGGCACTTTTGGAGTAACTAAGATGAGTAAGGCGGCAACAATTAATGCTCGTATTGAGCCTGCTCTTAAAATGCAGGCCGAGGCGATTTTGCATAAGGTAGGTTTATCTACAGCCGAGGCAATTCGACTGTTCTATAGCCAGGTCTGTCTTCAAAATGGCCTGCCGTTTGAGGTAAAAATACCGAACAAAGAGACACGGGATGCCATGGCAGAACTGGAATCAGGTAAAGGCGAGCGATTTAAAACAATGAAGGATGTATGGGATTCTGTAGATAATGCTTGAATTAGAATTGGCGACACAATTTAAGCGTGATTTAAAAAAGATTACAAAACAAGGGAAAAGCAGGAAGCTTCTGGACTCCATTGTTGAGCAATTGCAAAAGGAAGAGCCTTTGGATCTGAAACATAAGGATCATAGTCTTACCGGAAATTGGGGTGGTTATCGTGAATGCCACCTTACCCCCGATTGGTTATTAATTTATAAGATCATTAAAGATGATCGCATACAATTGTTACGATTATCGCGAACAGGCTCTCACAGCGATTTGTTTGGATGAGTTTTAGTTGTGTCGCTACCTGTCGCAAAGATAAAGTTTATTTATAAGCAAATCGTTACCACCCAGTGTGATGTAACCATAATTCAGAAATAATTTGTCGAGCGTCATGATTTAGAACAGATAGCGCTTGCACAAAATTGGGTGCTTGGGTTTTCTCAAGAAGTTTTTGACCATCTTCTGGATTAAAAAAAGAATACATCATCGCCAACAGCACTTGTTTTCCATGACTGTAGCCACCCATAGCGCTTTGAATAAAGCTGTAATTAGGTTCTAATTGCCATTTTTTCTGTGCAGCATCAAGAGATGATGCCTTTATATTAAAAAATTCAACACCTACTATTTGAATTCCTTTCTTCCATGCCGAAACAAATAAATCATCAGTCATTATGTTATGAGCCCTTAATAAAAATCACCCATTATACCTTCTTGTGTCGCAAGTGTCGCGGTGTCGCAGATTTAATTGTAATCGGATTTCAATTATGAAAACAAAGGGGATTTAACTCCAGGGTCATTTTGCTTCCCTCTTTGGTTAATCGTACCATCTGGTGCTCCATTAAAACCGTTATTGCGTTATCACGACGCTCAATATCACGTAATGGACTTAAACGTTGAATATCGCGTGCGGTGATTTGATTCAACCCTTTATCCTTAAGCCACTGAAACAGTGTTTGCGCATCGGCCAGTTCATTGGTTTGATTTCCTGCATCAAATAATCGCCTTGTTTCTTTCATGTGCCAATGAATGATCTCAATGGCTTGCTCCATCGATTCCGAACCAATATCACCCATTTTTCCTTCAAACAAATGAAAAAGAGCGGCAAGCCGTGCTGCGTTTTCAGCGGCTTTACTGGCAAAGTCCTGAAGCCCTGCCCACTGTCCCTGATAATTTAACCCAGACTCAACCGCATTAAAAAACTGTACCCAAGCTCGTTTTGCTTCAATACTCATAAAAAGGGTGGGTAGCTTGTCACATCCTTTTCTGTTTAAATTTAGCGATTGATTCAGACAGTCAGTAATTCGTGCTTCATAACCATCGAGGTAGGATTTTGAGTCAGGTGGCTCTTGATAGAATCGAACACCCATGGCGCTTTTAGGGTAGGCCAGCAGACAACGAGGTAAAAACCCGCTTTGTCGGCTAATATTTTGATGCTGATTGGTCATTGTTTGCAACAAAAAAGGCTGCATCATGAGATTTAAAGTGAGCCTTCGATGTTGCAGGGTAAAGCTGTCTGTGGTTTTGCGGTGTGCCGTAAACGATTTTCCATCCCATAAACGATTGAGTAGGGCAACAAAGCGAGCAGGGTTGGATTGCATGCTGTGACTGCCCAATACAATTCCCGCCTCATCAGACCACAATGAGGCACTTGGCCAACCACGCGCTAAATGGATGGCCAGTGCTTCTTGGGTTGCGTCTTCGAAATACAAGGTAGGTAGCAATGGAATATCTGGCTCAATGCGAATGAGTCGTGCCAAAAAGTCTTTATAAAACGTAGTGTCTTCACCCGTCATCATGGCGCGTTTGATTTGACTCAACAAGCCATCGCGTTCCATTTGCCAGGCTTGATGCAGTGTTAATGCTGCCTGCACATCTGGTTCGCGATTTTTTCTGATCCCAGCTTCCCATGACCTTGATGGTTTTGAAAATACGTTATCAGCAGCGCTTTTGCGTTCGCCTGATTGGGCAACTACTAAAAAGTAAAGAGAAACAGGGCTTATTAAATATCTGTCGCGAGCGACATTGGCAAGCGCTTGGCAAGCCAGTGAAAGATTGGCCAAAGCACTGCATGCAACCAATGTTATGGGTTGCTGGCCGTAGCATTGGTAAGCGGTTACGGCCTTTCTAAGGATAGAAGGAAGCGCTTCTGCGGGATAATGCGTTTCTGGATCCAATGAGGGCAAAAGGGGTCTTGGATGTTCCCATCGGATGTCATTTTCTTGTGTTAGGATACTTGATTCATTTAGGTTCATATTATTTATTCCAACACCCATAAGCCATCTTGTTCCCAATCTTCTGAAAATCCCATATTTATAAAGGGGATAGATGGGTTGTTTTTAAAAAGATGAAGTAATTTCTCTCGCCAGTGATTATCAGGTGCGCTGTTTTTTAATAGTGAGTGAATAATATAGGCTTGCAGATAGAAAGGACTCTCGTTGTGATCAAACGGTACTTTGATCTCTGGAACTTTGGGTTTATTGACGAAAAATCGATTCCATAAGCGAGAATGGTGCGCGCATAAATTTCTGGTGTAGGTCAGTGAGCGCATCCATGATTTGATGATTTCGCTATATTGCCCAAGGGTATCCCCAATTTCTTTTCTGACAGTACGGTCTTTAATATTGGCATAGAGCTTGGATACCGTACCAAAAGAAATGCATTCCATGACCATCCAGCTCGGTGGGTGTTCGGGCTGATGGTATTTGGCATAGTAGGTTTTAATAAAGTCTTCGTGTGAGCGTCTCAGATGTGATTTGACTTCTTCAAGAAACATGTGGTGCTGCTCGATGGCTGAAAATAAATCAGCGCATAGATACCAGTGCGCGCCGTATTTCAGGCTCATTGCATTGGATATGGCGGTACGAAAAGAGACTTCTATTCGCTCTAATGCATCGGTAACCAATAAGCGCAACTCTCTGTCAAAGACATATAAATTTAAAAGATCGGAAAACCGCGTGTTGGGTTTAAATTGGCGGATCCCTGCCTCAGAGTTTATGAGGAAAGGTTTAAAATAAATCATCAAGCGGTAATAACCAATCATTGTCAGATAATGGCTGGCTTCTTGTTCATTATCCAGCGATAGCCCTTTCTGTCGTAAATGATGAATTTGTTCTGGTATGGAAAGAGGTGGTTTATTAAAAACCATTTTTGAATGCATAAAATAAATAACCCGCCCTGGTCCGCATTGTGAAGAGGCGTGGCGGGTATGGTTAATTATATTATAACCCGACTGTGCTCAAAATCCAATACGAAGAATTGTTTGTGTTCGTCATTAATGTAATTTTAACAGAATACACCGCGTAACTGAACCGCAGTGTACGCCAATTGCACCACAAGAATGTTATAATAGCCTATCGTTTTAAATCCTCATGTAAGGATTATTTTTTAATTGGGAATCAGGGTGATAAGCAATGGATGTAAGTGTAGAAGAATTTTTGCTGGTGTTGTATGTGGTTGGTGGATTAATTACCTTAAGTTACTCCATCAAGAGTCTTCTCAATTTTCAACGCTTAAAAGCCTATTATAACCGTGATTTACTGCTCAAAAGACCTGATGTTAAACGCTATTTGATTCTCAAGCCCATTTTGTGGCCTTATTTTTTTGTGACCGAAAAAAGCCCAACAGAACGCTTGTCAGAACTGCTTTTTAAACATTATGGTGACGAGGGGCATACTTATTTTGGTAATCAGGGGCTTAAAAACTTTTTAAATGACTTGTTCAAGGGGAAAAGTCGTTATAATGAGTGTCAGATAAAATCACTCTGCTGGTCTATTGATAAAAATTCTCAAGATTGGATGGATTATAAAAAAATTTTTCATGACGATAATCTGTATGCGCATATTATCTATACAAAGATACAGGACAAATATCTTTTGAGAGTAACGTGGGAAAAAGAGAGCAATCCCCGTCCAATTGCTTCTGTAAGCCGATTTGATTTAGATCAATGCGAAAGGCTCAGCGAGGCTGAATTTAAAACAAGAATGAAGCAAATTAACGTCACTGAGGCTACTAGGTTATGCCATGATATAAAACCAAAAGCTGAGTAACAATCATGATGAATGCGCTTTGGGGTGATAAGAGACTAAGATTTGTTCCATGTTATGCCAGCTAAGGGCGCGTATTCTGTTAAGCAATAGCTCTCGATTGAACTCGTTGTCTAAAAGCGGTTTTGCCCACAATAAAAATAACTCATTATCGTTTAAACACCTTTCTAAAATCGGTAAGCGTTCCTCAATTAATATATCAATAGCACACGCCACCAACCACTTTGCAGGTTGTGATTCACCACTGGCCATTCCTTCGATGGCTTTGGGTGAGTAACTTTTATCTTTATCAAATAGGGCTAGGGCTTTCTTGTGTAGTTTTTCAGATTTATTATGAACGGCCAAAAGCTCAGAAAATACAGCCTGAACAGGTGAGGTAAGATCGAGTTTTTTATAGGTGGCCAGTCCGATTTTATCCAATAAGGTTAATGCCTCTTGTTTTTTTTCATCATCCAGTTGCACTGTGGCCATCTTCATTTGTTGAATGATGCCAGTAAGGGCTGCCTCAAAAAAATTATATTTAATGTTTTGGTGATTAAAAATGGAGGTAAGTTCATGCAAGGTTGTTACAAAATCGATGGGTAAGCGAAATCTAAAATCCATCAATTTATTACTGGCCTCACTCCCTAACAGGGCATTTATTGCTTCAATGTTTTGAATAAACAAAGCCAGTTCAGTGGTCTGCTCTTCGGTGAGCAGGCTCCATCCATCAAATGAAGAAGGATTGTCCGCATGAAAATAGCCATAGCTGGTTTTCAGATCGGGTGATTTCACATAAATCCGTGTTGGTCTTCGTAAGTTTTGCTTCATTTCAAAGCGGAGTACTTTTTTCATCAGATTAATTTCCAAGTGATTGATTGTCTGATTATGGAATAGCATCCCAATAAAAGTCAATATAAAACAACTTTTAAATAGTTGTTTTATATTGACTTAATATCGGATTTTTGTAATAATAATCATGTTCATTAAGAACATCAGAAATCAAAATAAGGATCTAACATGACTACAATAATTACTGCACAATTAGTTAGCGACAATCAACGCCTTTCCTTCTTGCCTAAGCATTTTGGCTCACTGATGATAAGAGCCGAACAAGCCATCTATAACACATTAAGAACGATGTGCTCCTCTTATGACGGAGGCTACTGGCATTTTTACGAATTGAGTAATCGTGGCTTCTACTTGGCTCCTGACATAGATGAGCAACTTCCCATTTATGTGGAAGGTAATGGCTATGATGGGCAAGTGAGCTCAGATGCTGCTGGAATTATTACAACCCTATGTGTCCTTAATCAATTTTGTTGGATGACTAAATCGGATAAAACAATCCATCAGTACTATTTACTGCGAGATTACATCGAACACCACAAGGAAGCAGTAGACATTTACTCAGCGATTGATTAATCACATGAAATAGAGGTCGTAAACTTAAATTGCGGCCTCTAATAGTGGGAAAAAATCAAGATTAATATTTGATAAAAGGAAAATGATGAAATTAAGATTATACCACGGACGTAATAATCCAGAACAAGAAATGAATGATTGGGGTTTTGAAGGCGCAATACTTAACGGAGTTGATGGAATTATATGGACTTATGGAGTACCAAGAGCCTTTTTTGTTAATGATACCGCTTTAAAGACAGCCAAGGATTTAACGGGATGGGATGAGGTTGCGGACGCTTTAGAAATGCGCGTTTATGAGGATTTAATTAAAACCAATGAGGGGTATTTTGGGGATTGGGAATTAAGCCAAATGTAAGAAATTTATAGCGAATAAAAAAGCCCACTTATGAATGGGCTTTTTCCCTAATCAATTCAGCCATTCTATCCGCTTTATTTTGTCGGCTTTCATAATGCGAATAACATTGCTTTCTTAATTCATCTGATTCCTTTTGATCGCACATCTTTTTTAATTGCTGAATGCTTTCATTGGAAGTACCATTATGGGCGAATGAAACAAAAGGAATTGAAAATAATAACGCGATAATAATTTTTTTCATATGTAAATCCTAAAGATAAATTCTACGCTGACTCAGTAGTAAGTTTTTTCTCTCTTCTGTGTTGTTTCCACTCTTTGTCTTTTGCGAAAATCATAACAGATGATTCTTCAAAGAAATGACTAATATCATCGATCCCAGCCCATGAGCAGTACGCCTTTATTTCCGAGTAGATATCTTTGGTTATTTCGATTTTAATTTTTTCTTTTTCAGGTGTTATTTTTGCACTGATTAAAGCCATAGTAAGTCCTCAATTAAAATTTATAAAATAGTGTTAATAGCGATTATTGAATGGATCATAACTGCTGCTATTGTATGTTGAATTACGATGATAATCATTATTCCAATAATTGTCTCTATCAGATGCACTTGTTCCAATAGAATTTCCCATGCTATCTAAAGCACCAATCATTGGCAGCCCCGTTGCAGGATTATATTGTGTTTGATTTGATTCAATTTCGAAATTTTGTTTATTGTTTTTTGCGTTTTTTGCATTGGTAATAATGATAGCTAAAAACAAAACAACTATTAAGATTGGAAGCATGATCATTTAAAACTCCTTTTTAAAGTATTAAGTCAGATGGTAGAGAACATCACCAATCGAGTCAATCACACACGCGCAATTGACTTGCGCTTAACAAAAAATCAAATAAAAACCATAAGAAAATCATGGTAAATAAAAACATAGAATAGTAACTTCTAAAAACAAGCACACCTTTCGCAACGTGTTGATTTGCATAACTCATTGAAATTTATAATATTTTTTTGATTAAACCAACCATTTCACAAAAACCATATAAAAATGCTCTATATGTAGGTAATTTCATGTATGCACATTTGCATATTTGTATTATATAACAGATTAATTATAGTATGCAAATACGCATACCTTTTTATTTTAACCATTAAAATTAAAGGATTATTTTTAGTATATTCTATTATGTGGCATAATATTATATAATTAAAAGTATGCACTAATGCATATCGAATAATTTCACCCGTTACAGGATAAAATATGGCTCGAATTACGATTACTATGCCGGACTCCTTGCATACACAAGTACTCAAATTTTCCAAAAAAGAGCAATCCAGTGTTTCTTATACCGTTTCAAAATTAGTGGAGTTAGGCTTGCTTGTCGCCAATAATAAAAATGAAAATAAGGACGAGCAGCCATCAAAAATTGAAGAACACTGTAATAAATTAATTATTCAAATGAATGGAATTATTAAAGAGATTGCTACAGAAAATTTTAAATTAAGCCCTGATAAAATCGCAAAAATAACTCAGGAAACTTTGGATAAATATAATGAATTGATTGCAAAATAATTAGGAAAAATTGATTTTAATGGAGAAATTTAAGGCGAAATTTCTCGACATTTTATAGTAAACACGATTTTAATTTTCAGCTGTTTTTCTTTTCATATTGGACATGAAACAGATTAAAAAATGAATGCCAATCATAATAAGTAATAACCCGTAAAATGGCTCGATGCCAACTAAATCAAACAAAAAATTATGTTTTGGAAATAAAAAAAGCAAACTATATAACAACACGATTATTGCAGAAAAACACAAGGTGTAATTTTTGTGTTTTACTTTAAATTGTAGGCTTATTTCCGAATAGGTTAGCGAAAAAATGAACCCATATACACTGATAAAAAACAAATAAAAAGGCCAAAACCCTCTTAGGTCAACATTGTTAATTTCTGTAATTAATGAGATACAACCGGTTACTAAAAATGCAGTTGTTATTAAAAATAAATCCACTTTAAATCCATCACTCGAGGAATACGCATTGTCTATTGATAGCAAATAATCACTGGATTTTTGTGACCAAAAAATAAAAGCCAGTATTAATGGTGTGGTAATAAAAATTCCCTCAAATGGAACGCTGTATTGATGTGTCTGGTACTCCATAATTAAGGTTCCTGATAGATAGAATACAATAATTCCCCATGAGTACCTGTTTATTTTTTTAAAACCATTTATCCATCCTTTATATGTCAATAAACCAATTATTAGTAACAAAATGAAGATAGGCATCCTATTTATTATAAAAAATAGTTCAATGTCATAAATTGGCATGTTGAGCATAAAAAAAGTTCCTAATAATGCCAGAATAAATGCTAATAATATCGGTAATGTGTAGCGCATGATACTTCCTTTTAATGAATAAATTATTGTTTTTTAGGTGCAATATAATTAGTTTGAACTCATCTTTAATTGATGGTTATTGTCTATAATTCCATCTCCATTTCTTTTAATCGTGGCAAAGAACTATCATTTGTTTTCTTAATCATCCGATCATTTTCAGTAAGTGATTCCGACTTATTATGTTTTCCATGAGCAACTGTTTTATCCGCGTTTATGGTGCTGTTTATATCGAATAAAACGGATTTATTTACCGTTTTAATTCCAGTACATTGTATTTGGATTGATTCTTTCCCCTGATGGATTAGTACATCATTCCAATCCGTTTTAGTTAAGGTTTTAATGGGTTCAGGCGATACAATTTTTACATCAATACTTTGTCGTTTTAAGGCATCAATAGCTTCCTTAATAATTAAAGATGTTCGTGATTGCTTCCCATCATAATCGGCTGCAATAATCACTTCTTTGCCGTGTATTTGTTGAAGCAATGGAGCCATATTTTTTATATTACTGATCCCAAGCGCTGCAATAACTGTGGCCGTAGGAAAGGCGTAAGCCAAAGAGGCGGCTGTCTCTGGGCCTTCACACAGGTACACACTCGCACCCTTCATGCCTTTTTGTAGCACGGCAGCACTTCCTTCAATGATTCCTTTAGAGAGTTTCGGGTTGTCCATGAACTGATTTTTACCGCAAGTCGTTGCATCAAGATAAATCCTTTGCACCCCTGTCAGTTGATGATTTGCATTATGGGCAGGAACGATAAGTGCAGGAATTTGATTGGTTTTAGAAACCAACTTTCCCTCGTCATCGCAATTAATCCATTTGGCGCCAGGTGGCCAAAAGCGCACATTGAGTTCGTTGCATTGTTCAATGCCTCGATGCTTTTTAAGATAGGTTTCTGCCAACGTCCCTTGAATGGGTACGCTACCCTCCCAAATACTTTTGGCAGAAGCCTTCTTGTTTTCAATCAGTTGTCGCTCATCTGTTTGTATACGCTCATTTATTCTTGGCGTTATAAACGTCACGGCTTCTTTGTTTGGGGTTATCCCTGCTAAATCTGCGGCGACACGAAGAGCGTCTTTAAAGTTCAGCCCTCTTGAAGACATAATTGCATCAATGGGTGTTCCTCCTTGCCCATGGCCAAAATCATACCAAAGACCTTGCTTGCTTCCTTTAAGTGCTACAAGTAATCCTCCGCTATAGCGCATTTCTTTTGAGCTTAATGATTTAGGCTCTCCGAAAATGGTGGTGTAAGTTTCTATTGGGTTAACCATTAACGCTTCATTAATGGTGTGTGCATCAAGAAACGGTGTCTGGTTCTTTATTGTTTTAAGGGTTGGATTATTAGGTTGTTGTACTGTTGACCTAGGTTTAGTTTCTATCTGATAGTGCTCTTTATAATGGGCATCGAATTGACTCACCTGGTTTAGTAATACGTCATGTCCTTTGAGTGCTTCTTGAAATGAAGCATTATTTTGAATACGGTTTAGCTCCTGGGTGAGCTGCGCCCAATTCGTCTTCCATGCTTTAATGCTAAGTGCATTGTTTTGATGCTCAAGCGTTGTGTATTGCTTCATGAGTTTTGAAGCCAGTCCGTTGATTTCCTGAATTTGATGGCGCTTTGTTTCATGGACTTGTGCCTGCTGGTTTATTTTTTCCCTATCAATACGTTCTAAATGTAAATGAATGTCAAGCCAGGGTGAATCCCGTAACGAATATGCCAGAGCATCTCTCAATCCTGTTTGAAGGCTAGCACGTTGCGCGAACTGGATATTGGTTTTGCGTGCAGCGGGTGTGAGTGCGTAATGTGCTTTCCAATGGGTGTTCGCTTCATAATTGGCCTTTTTATAATGAAGTATTTTTTTATACGCTTCTTGCTCCAAGCCTTCCAGCTCGCTAATACGCTCTGAACGCTCCACTACGCGCAAATACTTGGCTAAGAGTCGATTATCCATATTCGCCTCAACCAGATAAGGGTAATGTCCCTGGATGTTCTCTTTAATGAGGTGCGCGCACTGTAAACGCTCTTTAAAATGACTGGTTGATGCCATAAATTGCTGTACTGTTTCACGATAATGGTGTTGCGTACTGTGCTTTTTTAACGCATCGAGATCGAGTTTAAAATAAGAAGCAACCTCCTTTAGGGCTGGTGTTGTAATAAGCTCTGCGGATATTTTGTTTTTAAGTGCGAGCAACTGCTGAGTTTGCAGATCGATTTTGGGATGGTCTTTTTTTTCTGCATCGTTTAAAGAACTCTTCCAGGATGTTCTTAGTTCCACTTGCAGGATTTTAAGCTCTTTCACCAAATCAAAAGCTCTTTTCCCTTCGCCATTTAAACCCTGACGAAAAAGCCTGTCGCTTTGTGCTCTTGCATCGGTATGAATGGCTTTCCATAATGTATCGGGTGATTGCCTGTGCGTTTTTGCCAAGTCCATAATGAATCGATGAGCTAATTTGGATTCTCTTTTTATTTGCTGGGCAAGCAAGGGTTTAAGCTCTGCGTCACTATGAATGTAGTCCTGAACCTTTTGGTGCATTTGATGATGGCTTGCTTGCCTGGATAAACGTTCAAGACGAGCATAGGCTTTCTGGTTTTCTGCTTCAATATGATGCTGGGGAAGACCTAAACGGTTCGCAACACCTATGGAAAAATGAGTAAGCCATTCTTTGTGGCTGTTAAGATCGGTTGCAATCGTATGTGCTAACTTATTGAGTGTCTGGTACTTCTTTTGCAACAGGTTTTGATTCGCACTTTTGTCATTTTTAACCTCAGTAAGTTGACTTAAACGTTGCGTCTCTTTAGCAACTCGCTCAGATAAGAGCACATACTGTTTGACCGTATTAAAATGGGTTCGCGAAGCTTCGGTTAAATGGGCAGAAAGACGCGCTGTTTGAAGCGTTAGTGCATCACGGCGATAGCTTTTGTATCCATGAGACAACCGTGCTTGTGCTAATCGGTAGCAGTCTTTATCCGTTACGATTTTATACGCAAGAAGTGATGATGCTTTTGAGTTGGCGCTTTGTTTCGCTTCATTGTAGGCGACAATAGTTTGTTCCAGTTGCATCCAGTGTTCTTCACGAATTTGTTTTTTCGCAATAACCTGTTGTAAAGAGCGTTCATTAGTATTCTCTTTGCCCATGTGGCTCTTAAGCGTTGCACTGTCAATTGCTTCAATGGATGAACCTTTTTCTGAATCACGGGTAGTAATGGCTTTGACCAAGTGATGTTTATCATCGGTCACCACGATCATTTCTTTCACGGCGCGAGTAACTTCCACATAAAAGTGTTCAATGGTTGCGGCAAATCGATTTAAACTCTCGATTAAGCCAATGCCTCGTTTGCTGTCTTTGCCCTGCGCCCCATAGGTTGTTAGGACATAACCATGATCTACATGTTTTAAAACGGAGTCTGTGTGCTTTAAGACAACTTCTTGATTGTTTTTATTAATAATCAGTACTTCATCTTTAGAAATGGCTTTAATAGTTGCAGTATCTGAGTTGTGGATTTTTTTTGATTCGTCATTACGTTTCCATTGAATGATATCTCCGGTCTGAATCTCAATCCTTCCCTCACGATACACTTCGATTGGGCGCTCTAAATCCTTTTCAGATGGATTGAATTGTGGCAATGCACTTAAAGGAACCGTGATGCTTCTGCCATTATCACGTAATAGACTTAAGGTGTTTGCTTTTTTATTTTTGGATGTAATGTCTTGAACGGTTAAGTAATCACCAGACTTGATGTTGTATCTTGGTAGCGTGATATTAAAACGTACTACCTCGCCCGATGCGTAATAAATGCTGTTCCTAAGCTCTATACTGGTTATGGGGCGTGCGATTAAAATCTTTTGATGATGGGTAACACCAGTTAACACGCCTTCCTCTTTTAAGCGGTTTCGAATAATTTCCGTAATGTCTTTTCTATTTTTATGCGTTGGTGCAAAGCACAGGGTTTCCTTTCGCTCAATGGATGAGAGGTTTAGCCAGGTATTCGCTACTTCTTCAATGCGTTGCTGATAGGACTCATGTTCTTTGACCACCGTTAGTTTTTCAACGGCGTCATAAATTTCACCACGAGAAGCATGAATGGCCGATTCTTTTAGTAATCCTTCTTCCTGGCGAAGATTATCCGTCATCTCAACGGTTGAGATGCCATAATCCTGAATTAGACTAAACCAGCGGCCAGAAGATGGACTGGGCAACTGCGCCCTGTCCCCAATGATTTTTAACTGGCTGTTTGCTTCATCAATCAATTGCATGATTTTATGGCCTTGGGGATTAGACAACATTGAGGCTTCATCCACTACAAAAATGATGCGTGTTAAATCTTCTTTGTTCTTTTTTAAACGAATCAGTTCACGCGCAAAGGTTGCCGCATTAAGACCTCCTTTTAATTGCAGCTCGCTAGCAGCAGAGCTTCCTGCGGTAATCCCTCTTAATTGATACCCTTTCGATTCTGCCAATTCACGGGTCAATTTCAACATGGTGGTTTTTCCAGTACCAGCATAACCCTGGATGGCCATGAACCGATCATGAGAGGTTAAAAAACCATGCACGGCCTTCTTTTGTGACGGTGATAACGAAAAATTCAGCTCGGCTTCTTTCTTTTTGATAAAAGAAGTCACTTGAAATTCAGAAGCGATGGGGTGAATGGCATTTTTTCCTTGCTCCATCCGCGTAAGGGTGTCGCTTTCGAGCTGCAATTGCCAGGGCGTGGTTAACATGGGTTTTTGTGTCACAGGATGCTCTGCACAATAGAGTTTTTGGCTGCGAATTTGGTGCTCAATCGCTTGATTGATATAACGCTCATCAACGACCCAATCCGAGGCAATGAGGTGTTTTAACGCATATTCTTTAATCTTCTGAGGCGAAAACACCGCATGGTGCTGACTGACGGACTCAATAGCAACCGTCACAGCTTCATTGCCCTTAATTGTTTGAAATTTTTCTTTATCAAAAAACTGGTGTACAACGGTCTCTTTGATACGTGCAAAAATGCTTTTAGGCTCCTTAACCTGAGACACAAACTGATTCGCATCAAACCCCAATGATTTACAGGAGCGTAAAATATCGGCTTTCCATGAATCAAAATCAACAATTTCTTTGTCCATTTTTGTTCGCTGTGCAGCCTTGCTTGCAGCTCGTGCGCCTTGAAGTCCATGCTCTTCCATGTACTGCTCTATGTCTTCCCTTCTGGTGGAAAAAAATGCACGTACTTCTTGGGGTACGCCCTTAATCTCCCAAAGACCATCACCCGTTGTTTCCAGGGTATAACCCAGCTCCTTGGTTAAATTGCCCAGCTTATTCCTGAATTTTAAGCCGCCATAAATATGGTTTTTCATGATTTGTTCGACAACGCCCCGTTCAGCGCTCATATCTGAAGCAAGTGATCGCCATTTTCCGTCTTTACATTGGGTCATGTTCATGGCTACCAAATGAACGTGGGATTGAGGCTCATTGGCTCTTGAATTAGGCTGTCGAAAGGCGGCTACTACAAAGTTTTTCGTGTCCACGTACTCAATTTCACCATTGACCATGAGCCTGGCTTGAGCAAACTCCTGCTCCATTTCAGCCACAAACCATTCCACGGCTTTATCCAAAGCCTCAGCGAGTCTTGGATCGGCACCACTTTCTAAAAGGATTGAAAACGATTTGGGTGCAGATACCGTCATATCAAATCCAGGTCGATGATGTATGCCTTCTTTATCGATTCGTCCTAATTGAGTGCCATCAGGAAGCCTGCCTTCGAGCAGTGCCAGCATCTGCTCTTTTTCAACGGGTTGATTATGAAGTGATAGCGCCTTGGTACCCTCTCCAAGCCAACGAATGCTTTTAGAATCATTAGAATAGTAGTTCACCACATTCAGGTAATAATTGGCAGAACCTGACGCACTTTTAAGGGGTTGAATACTGAGCATGGCAATCCTCCTGATGATTTATAAAAACTGTGCTTCCTCATGCATTAATGCTTCGGCTGGTTTCTTACGTTTACGTTGATTGGGCTTTGGATCAGGTTTTTTGTCTTTGGTGGATGCAGGCGTAACCTCACTACCTACGCTTGATTCGTCTTCTGGCAAGTCATCTACCTCATCACTGTGAATACTGTGTTCAATAACAGGCATGTCTCGCGCAACAAACCCTTGTAAATGCACAGGACGTTTTTGATGAATCAGTTCAAGCTTTGTGACGGGATACTGTCCTGGAAGGCGAACAAAACAAGTTAAGTCTTTTAATTCCAGTATTTGCGGATACGAAACAATGGGGCGAGTTACACGCTGAGAACCTAATGAAATCCCATCACGAATGGAGTTGGCACCATAGGAATAGTTCTCACGTGATTCTTCAATTTCTTCTTCTCCAAGCTCACTGGCCACAAGGCGTGCCATATCACTACTCGGACTTCTAAAGAAAAAGCGGGTATTGAGTAAATCAAAGAGTTCCTTAGCCCCTCCTGCTTGGCCATATACTTTAGTAAGCTGCGCGAAACTTTGCATCCCTAATAAAAAACAACCGCCAAACTTTCTAACCTCCGCAATGGTTTCACCTAAAAGAGGTAGTTTGTGCAGGCTGGGTAATTCATCACAAATAAACCAGACACGGCGCTCTGGATTGGGCGTTAGACTGAGCAGGGTTAAAGAGGCTTGTGCTAACCACATGGAAATCAGGGGCTTTAATGACGTATGTTGTTCCCCATTGGATGAGATAAAAAGCCATCCGTCATGGTCTTCATTTAAAATGAATTCACGAATGGAAAAAGAAGGTACTCCCTCTGAATCGAGTCCCGATAAGGTCGCAAGCGATTTTAAGTAGCTGGTAATCACCGAGCGTATAGATATGGCCGTCTTTTCTATTTTTCCTGAAACGAGTGTGGCCGCGGCGGTCCCCTTGAGGTATTGCTCTAAATGTGAAAATTCACCGGTTAATAATAATTTGAGTAATTGCTCAATCGAGCGATTCGGATCATGACGCATTTGACTGGCACAGCTCGCAAAAACGGTACGAGCGGCATTAACCCAAAAGGGATCGTTTTCCCCATGCATAGGAATAAGGCTTTCTGCCATGTTTTCAAAATCAGAATCACGTGGTGCCTCTGCCCACATATCCCAATTGGGGCATCGCGCATCAAAAGGATTTAAAAGGACATCTTTATTGGAATCAAAGTAATGCGGAATGAATGCAGCGCCCTTATCATAAATAATAACCCGATCCCCTCTTTGACGTAGGCTATCCAGGATTTTCATAATCAATTGGCTTTTACCTGTACCTACCGTTCCATGCACTAAAAGGTGCTGCACTTCACTGCCTGTAAGGAGTGGAAATCCGTCAATCCTAATATCCGAGTGAGCCTGTTCCTCGATGATTTGATCTTTCACTTTGTCTAAGTCTTCAAGACGGCTACCACGTATAAACTGGTTAGCGCGTTGCGCTTTTCCTCGTTTAATAAAATAGATGGCTAGAGCAATGCCCAAGAAGAAAGCGATAAAAAAACCAGCTAAAGCGGAACGCCCAAGAAGCGTGACCGTATGATCGGCATTACTTTTAAAATAAGAATAATGAAGTATCGACTCCACGCTTTGCCGGTACTCTTTTCCATGAAAAGGTACAGTAAAGGTATGCTTTTGCCCCACCAGATTTAAAAACAAGGCATAATAATAGGCAATTGCCTGGTGTAGCTGCTCATAGGAAGTCACCCAAAAGGCGATGACTCCTGTGAAGACAAGCCAAAGAAACAAACAGATAAAGGTTAAGGTTTTGGTGATTTGATCCCACATCCGAAGATTATGGAAACTGATTTGTCCCCCACGGGTATAGTGTTTGAAATTAGGCTCATTGCGCATGTACGGATTCTCCTTCAACTTTATTTAGGCAAAGCAGCAGCTAGCCATGCCTGTTCGATGGCAAAAAATAGATCTGTATGGTTTTTAAGTAATTAAATTAAGAATGCATGGTATCCTTGTTCAACCACGTTCCTATGACTTGATACAAGACACTTAAACCTAAACGATTGAACTCCAAACTCATCACAAAAAAGGTCACTAGTGCACTTAGGACAAGCGAAAGCACTTCGCAGATAACAATCACCCCAGGCTCTGAACCGATGGCAAAAAGAATTGATAAAATACTAAACGATGCCCAAAACAACCAACCTGCGCCTTGTAATTTTTTGACCAGATAATCACCTGTTTGCAGCTGATTTTTCAGATGATATTGAATGAGAAAATACGAATTGAGTGAAGGCGTTAAAACGAGCGTGACCACACCCATTATCCCGCTTGTTATCAAAAGAACATCTTTAATCTGTGCTCCATAAAAAGTTGCGCCACGAACAGCTCCCGAATACATTGAATTCATTACCGCATGGGGATTGGTATACGTTAGGTAGACGTATGCCGTGGCTAATAAAAAAACGAATCCGATTTTCCAAAAGGCACAGAAGCTCAAACGCAACAGTCCTCTGTAATAGATTTTTGCAGGTATTATTTCAATTTTAAGATGCTTTAATTGCTTTATATCTTCATTAATCGCTTGTTGTAATGCGTGGGAATCCATGATTAGTTCTCCTTTTGTTGTTCACGTGAGGGTAGCAAGCTTGCTTTCGTCAAACTCTCAGGTAACGCTAAATTTTTCTTCGCATCAACGGCTCCTTCGGCTATAAGACGATTCGTATGGGTTGCTATTGCTTCTTTTTGATAGTGAAGTGAATCCTTCCCTTGTTCACTTTGTATATCAGTTTTATGAATTGCCCCTTTAACCTTCTGTTGAAATTGGGTGGCCTGATGACTATCAAAACCGACATCCAATTTCTTGCCTGCCTCACTCAATTGACTACTCGTTTGATGGAAGGCAGAGGCCAATTGGTGTTCTTTGTTCTCTATATGTTTGTTTTCTTTTTGATAAAACGATTCAACCTGGGCTGATTTTCCCTGGTTTCCAAATTCAGAGATAAGCTCATCGCGTTTATGAGCAATAAAATCCTGACCTAATGCTTGTAATTTATTGAGTGATTGAGTATCGCCTGGATGACTGTACAACTCATCACGAGCTTGTTTTCCGATAGCGCTTTCAACGAAAGCGGGGAATGCCTGATCCAGATTTTTGGAAATTTGTGCCGAATGAGATTCCACATAGCTTTTCGCATTGCTAATCCGCTCTGCACGGTTTAGGCTGGCATCCACATTATGGCTTGCCGTTGCAGCTTCACGTAAATCCGCACCTAATTGATTACTTAAACTGGCCGCTTTCGAATGACTGTCATCAAAATGATGGTTTTGCGCAAAATGGTTCACGTAATTCAGCGCATCGTTAAAATCTTTTGACTCTCGCGCTGAAATCGAGCTATCTGCCCCTGTATTAAATCGATCACTGCTGGTTGATGAACGCTCAAATTTAGCATGCACATCGCCACCAGCATGAAGACCTGTTCCCCATCCGATAATCTTACCAGCAAAACTCTTATCGCTCTTAAATCCTGCCTGAGCACCCAACCCGCCACTGGTTAGATGCGCCAGCGCATCCTCTTTGCTCATACCCGTTCTATTCGATACATCCTCGGCAATATGGCTAATCGTAGATAGGGCTTTAGAGTATTGCCCTGTCTCACTTTCTGATACGCCATCACCCAAACGCATGTCATGTCCTGCCAATTGCGATAATTGCAAAGCACGATGGGCAAAATTAGATAGTGATTTTTGATAATGTGCTGATTCGTTTTTTGCGGCCTGTGTCGAATGTTCATACGCTTGATTCAGTGATGCACTGAGTCCTTCCTGCGCATTAATTGATATGGCACCTCTTGTCATACCAGGACTCACATCAAAGATGGTATCCCCACCACCAGTCAATGTTTTTAAAACACCGCTGCCTAATTGCTCGGTATGCATGCCATGCATGTGAGTCCAATTGGAATCGTGTTTATTGGCTGAAAAATTATTGGCGGTCGTATTGTAAAAACTGGTTTGACCAAGACCAAAGGAGCCACTGGCAGCCTCTCCCGCTACAGACATACTGGAACCTTGCATATGACTCATCATGCTGGTTGCAAGATTACTGAATGCACCACCTAAATTAGAAACCAAACCGTGCGACAGAAAGGGAATAAGCATCATCAAATAACCACAAGCCCCTGAAATATCCGCGTGCAATTCATCAATTTTATCCAGATTAACCATCGTAAATTGGCCGTATTCCGCTGATGATGAAGCCCCATAAATGGTCATTCCAGCATTGAGTATTGCAAAAAGCACCGGCCAAAATTGCAATGACATAAAAAACTGCATATAGCCGTAAAGAATCTTCACTCCACCAGGTAACGTGGTTAGGGCAATAATCAAAGGAAATACACCAAACAATAAAAGGGTTAAGCAGGTATGGGTAATCGGTAATATCCATAAGGCTTTTTGCCCTAATACTTCCCAGCTCCAACGGTGTTGCACTTGGGATTTGGTGAATTGTTGGTTCACAATTCCTGCGGTTGCATCGGTAAACGCCTGGTAATGCGCCACACCATCGCCCATGGCATTAATCATCATGCTTTGTAAAAAAATATTGCTGGAAGAGTCGGTAAGCCCCTGATAATAATCAAAGGCTGATTTAAGATGAGTACTAAATAGCGCTTCATAAGTAGTATGCTTAGGCTTTCCAAACAAATTCACTCCAAAAAAGGTATAGGCTTTTTTAATTTCAGCATCCAGCTTTTTACGCAAACTGTATTGGCCATCGGGTTTTGATGCCTCCTGACAAGTAACCAATTTGCCATTCACAGAAGTCATACGAAGCGGCGATGCACGTCCAGAAATGAGGTTCCAAATATCAGTAGAGTGCGCTAAATCACCGACACTGTATTTTCGGTTTAACCGAATATCGCCTACAACACAGACACGGAAGTACTCATTCATTTCTTCCTTAAGCACCGGATCTTTAATGCGAAATGAGGTGGATGCAGAAACCAAACGTGACCCAAATAGAGCTCCTGTTTTGGTGTATTGCAAATCATCAGGCATGGTAAGTAGTGCATCATAGGATTGTGCTAAACCATAACCAATCGTAGTCACAAGGCTGCTACTTAAGGCAAATACCACCGGTACGTTATCCACAAGTTTCGGCGTTTGCGAAGAAATGTCGTCAATTAATACGGAAGTTTTAGGTAATAACACCACATTCACAAACAGCACATAACCTATAAACCATCGAGCAAAAGCCATCGGATCACGGGTTTTAATAAAACCAATGGTCGCCATGACGACTCCGATTAACGCGGTAATTCGCAAAAGCCCTAAAAAACTATCCTGTTTCATAAAGGCACTAATTGCATTTAATACATGTTGGAATAATTCGCCACCAGCCAAGACATGAATCGTTATCATCACTTGTTCTCCTTAACCCGCAGTGCTGTTCATTTGAGAAGCCACTTGCTTTTCAATTTGCGCCATGCGCTCAATCAAAGTAAGCTTTTCTTGCAGTTTTCGACCTACCTTGGGATCAATAGATGCCACGCGCGTAGTTGCCTCATTAATTCGCTTTTGAATTTCTTTGACGAGATCAGTATTTAATTCAGATCCCGCCGTAGCCACATTCACCTCGGTCAATAATTCAGTGAGGTAATTGGTTAGCAAGTCCTGGGCGATAAGCATCGAATACTCTTCAATATCTACCGCACTACTGCCGTAGTGCATGCTGTTTAATACGGATAAAAACTTCATAACAGGAAGTGAGGTCATGCTTAAAAAATTAAGCTCGCGATCAGCTGGTTTTTCGTCATTAATTAACTTGGTATTAATGGTGCGAATGATCTCACGAACCTTGTAGGTGAGCGTTGATCCTTCTGGAATGGTAATATCCTGCAAACTTACCTGCATGCACTGGCTGTTGCTTCCTGCGTCTTTACAGCGCCATATTTTTGCAGTTCTCGAACCACTTCCAGTACCAATGAGCGCATTCACTAAATCGGCATTTCCTGCAAGCGAGGGTACGTTAGTCACTTTGCCCTCTTTATCAATAATTAGCGTTCCGGTAAGACTCATTACCATCTCAGCCAACTCTCTGTCACTATTTAAAAACGATTTGGCTTGCAACAATGACCATACAAGATTTTTATTTAAAACCACCTGCTTTTTACGTTCAGGATCTTGAGATGCCTTGTTCATCACATTATCAAATCCAGTACCAGAACAAGCCATGCGCGCTTTGACGTAATCACTGACCAATCCATCTTTACCCATGGCAGCCTGGTCTTTACAAATTTTTTGCTGGCTTTCTGCGGTTTTTGGCCAAATGCCACCAACCATGTTTTGTGAGAGCTGACAGGAGTTAATGCTTGCTTGATTGGCCATTTGTTCTAGTTGCTGTAAATAATCCCTAACCTGTTTGAGTTCAGGAACCGTAGAGGCGAGCATCACATCCACTGCATAAGCACCGGCATTGGTCATCACTGATTTTCCTAAATCAACGAGCTTTTGCTCGCTCAAAAAACTCATACTCCCCATGAATAAATCGATTCCACCACATCCGGCACGATAACTAGGCAAATCCAATTGCACCAACTGATATTGGCGTACCTGATTTCGGGCATAGAGTGAACCACCACCAAAAAATCCTGCGGCCTGGGATTCAAAGGCAGCAGGTGAGGTCACATTGGACGCATAGCCCATCCCATTAAAGAAACTATCGAGATCTTGACTCACATTAGCGTGAGCTGTAGGTAAAAACCCCAGTAAACAAAGAGTAAGCGCGATTTTTTTCATGACAGCGTCCCCTTGAGTTCATACGCATTAATTTTCGGTATGAGTGCATTCATACGATCATTTAGCTCTGCTTCTGTCATGGAGCCAAAACCAACTGGATATAAGGCTTTTGTTTTAGGGTTAACCACATAAAGTGCCGGATAATTAATGGCATTCCCTCCAAATGCAGCATTAATCCATTCTGTAGTTGCCGGTAGAAATTTGGGAAATTCAGGTAAGGGTTGATTATCCAACGATAGAGGCAGTAGTTCTGCATTGGTTCGAGTCACCCATTGCTTTAAAATCGGCGCAAACTGCTTGCAGTGTGGGCATTGACTGCCATAAAACAGAATCAATCCATGGGTACTAAAAAATCCTTTACGTTGTGTATTTGTATTGAGTGGCTTTTCACGTTGATGTGTTACTACTCCCTCCTGCTTCGCAATCATATGAGTTAGCCATTGCGACCCGGAGGCCTTAGCTTCCAAGACAATAAAAGCGAACAATACACTCAAAAATAAACGCACCCTCATCATGCCTCTCCTTTAAATTGGCTGTATACTTGTTTCATACGTTCCATCAAGACATCCTGGGTGGTTAAGCCATAAGCCACAGGTAGAACACGCTGATTCGCGGGATTCGCCAAAAGCAGCGCAGGAAAATAACGAACCCCCAATCGATTAGCTTGCCCTTGATCCATTCGAGAATTAAGCAACTCGGGCACAGTTGCACCATCCACACTAACGGGCATCAGTTGAATGTGAAATCGCTTGCAAAAATCAACAATAATAGGAATTTGTTTTAAATCATAAGGACTCTTTCCTCGATAGAAAAACAACAGACCATGAGATTGTGATAAGCGGTTTATAACCTCTACGGCTTGTGATTCACGTACCTCATCAGTGATTTTGGCACCCAGATTAGAGGTTGGATGAGTTACTGTATAGTCATATTCAGGATGCGCCAACATCGTTTGTTGAAATAACGATTTAAACTTTGATGATTCTTGAAGCCAGTAATCCTGGAGGCTTAAAAATACGCGCATATCCTCTACTTTTTTGGTGTGCCGTGCTTTATGAAGCGCTTCCATAGTGTAAAAGCGCAAAACCGCATCGCGCTCGGTATAGCTTAAGCTCTTAAAAGAAGTCCCAGACGGTGCCTTTTTTTCAACTTTTTTTGTTTCTTTTTCTTTGGTATACCAAAGAAATCCAACGGGCTTATCGGCAAACACAACCCCATTAAGAAACAAAAGTGCCATCAAAATAATTCTAATCATGAGCACGCTCCTTTTGCTTTAATCGTTCAATATGAGATTGGTTATTGCGATTAATCGAACCGTTATTGGGTAAAGCCATACGCGCAATCAACTCTTGTTGAATCGGAGATAAATCAAGCGCTGAAAAGTTGATGCGCTCTAATTCTTCTGGGGTAATGCCGCGACAATTGGGTACATTTTCCTTACCCCCTGCCCATCCAAAATTAATTCCTAATTGGCGCAAGCGCCCTTGAATCTGAATGATTGAAGATAACTTGGTTGGAAAGACACACCATGACTCTTTTTCTTCAACACATTTCAAAATTTTCCTGGCACAATAAGTTCCAACATATGCCGCTCGCCCCTCTTCTTTTGCCTGTGCAAGACGTTTCTCATCTTGGCTGCAATGGGTCATCTGATGACTACCACGACAACAATTACGTGCATTAGCAATGACTTTGCGGCATGTGGAGTTTTTTCCTGTAAAAATTGAGGGGCTTCCACTGCGAACCTGATTAGCCGACACATCTGCCGCAACACCGGCTAACGCGCCAAGACGTGATAATCCTTCTGCCATATCATCACTGGATTCGTTTTTTGAAGCGTCGCATTGCCCATCTGCACACCCTATTTTTCCTGGGCACACGGTTTTTTCTGGCATACAAAACTGATTATTACAGGAAAAGGTTTGAGAATAACGTGCGCACCGATTGGCCTTAGCCTCTATACAGCTAGAACCCGTTTGCGAGCATCCTTGGTTGATTAAAGGAGTGCAGGTACTTGAATTAACGGTTGCGCATTGATAGTTATATCCCCTTCCCCAGCACGGCCTTTTTATCGAAATTCCACCAATCATCTTAGCTTTATTAGGTTCCAGGCAGGTTTGATTGGCGTCCAAAATGCACTGACTGTTAGAGTGTCCCGTTTTAATACGCTCGCATTCACTGATGTTCCATTGTTCTTCGCTTACATGTTCGGTTACAGTGACTTGCAACGGTGCAAAATATCCCCAGCCTGAAAATTGAACCGTCACAGTAGGATCGGCACACGTAGGTTGTTTGGTGACTCGCATCGGCTGATTCGCACGCGCTACACTCACTACAATCTGTTCACAATGAGGCGCTAAAAGAACAGTGTTGGCAAGCGTGCAACGCCAATCGCGTGCTGGACATGCTGTCACATCAAAGGTGGCCGTTGATTGAAACCAATCGGGGGTCACCGTTCTGGAAAAACTTTGTGTGATGGATTGAATCTTTACATTTAATGTGTCTTTGCAGGAAGTTATGCTGTAGTTAACGGACTCATCACATGTTTTAATGACGGATTGATTACTACAAACGCCAGGTTCCTTATAGCATGCGCCGTCTAAAACACCATCAGGATTATCAAGAAGTCGTTCCGCATACTGCATTTCGGCGCTTTTAGGGTTCGATTTCACTCGGATACGACTACCTGCCTGGCTATAAACATCGCTAGCCGCTCCATTATTTTTTAACGCATTCAACCCCGCAGCACCTAACGCATTACTCCCTTCGGAGGGTTGAAGCGCTGATTCTTGGGGATTTGCCGTATACCCTTTTAATACGGTTGAAGGGTTAAATCCTTTTAATGCCCTTAAAGCTTCATCACGTGCGTGCAGTGCATCAGTCTGATTTTGCGCTCTAGCACAAACCGTACATAGGAAAACTAATAGGATGAGTCCAAATTTACTCACGATTCCATTCTCCTAATCTCTTTATGGGTAAAATCGACTTCACCACGACCTGCCATACGAGCTAAACCTTCTTGAATCGTCAAGTGACCATAAGTCACATCAAAGGCTTTTCCATCATCGACTACAAGTGCTGGGACTTGATGGATACCAAAACGCTCAAACTTGGTTGGATCAATGTTTAAATTTAAATTAGGAATACGCTTGCTTAATTCCATTACTTTAAGTGCCGTCTCATTCATTGAATCACGATAAAGCCCATTGATATACGCAGGAATTTGTAATTGAGCGCTTTCTTTTAATGTTTCAATTAATAATTGCTTGGGCATTGAGAAGCTCACATACACTGAAACTGTGTGCGCAAAACTCGTGATAGACAAAAGCAACTGCATCAATAAACAAAAGATTAGGCGCATAGTGTGTGTTCCTCATAATCAAGTCCTAGGCATCGATTCCAAGCCAACAGAACACTAATGAACGCAATGCCTAAATAAAATCGACTATCCAATAACACACCATTGACATATTTTCCGTAACTTAAAATCAAGAATGGAAAAAGAAACAAAAAACAGTTCACAATGAAATAACGAACCACACCCAATAAATCACGATAACATCGCCATTCCCAGTAATACCTAAACGCATACAAAGTTCGAATAAGTGAAGAAAAAAGCAACAAAAGCCCTGAAAACCAGCACATACATAGAAAAAGTAGAACGGCTTTATTATTCGCATAAAACGTCATGTCACTTGATGTAATCAATGAGCTAATACTGCATGCCTGTATGCCTATTAATGTGAAATAACATCCAAATAACACGGTTAATACGGAGTTCCTTAATACCTTGTACGTCAATTTAATGTTCATATTTATCTCCATGTTATAAAAAGGTGCAATTTCTTTTTCGCCACACCAAAAATCCATATTGGTCAGGGGTATGAGGTTTGATTTTTCCAGCTTCCCAGGTCAACGTGCTGTGACCTGCTGGATAACAATGCTTCCCATCGGCTACTTGATTCACCATCTCATAGCGATATCGTGACTTAGGGGTCGCGGTAAAGTAATGCTCTTTACAAATGGCACCCGATTTAGGGCTAGAGTCAGATACTAAAAACTCACGATGCATTTTGTAATTCATACGCTCGGTTAACAACAGTGCGGTTTGTACCGGAGAAACAGAAGCATTGACGTGCCCTGTCATCGGGTAATGTGTTCCCTGGCTGCCCGCACACCAAAAAAGACTGTCTAATGGTTTATTAGTCAACGTAGAAGACAATGCATCAGCAGCACACGCGGATGCCGCCACAGGGTTTCCAAACAATACCGACTCAGGACTTAATACAAAACTCATCTCGGAATCCTGCCAGGTCGGATCAAGTTCTGTCAGATAAGCAATGTCAAAATCTCCTTTTTGCAGACACCCCACCGAGGTAATGAGATTCAACCAGTTAATTAATGGGTATTTGTACCAGTGCACATGGAAAAAGGCGCGTTGTTGGCCGTTGCCCACCACATGACGGCCACCCCTGCCTTGCTTTAAGCCTAAATTCAATTTAGTGCCACCAAGATTGACCAGGCAATACGGATTATCCGTCACATCAGTAAGCGCCATCGGCTCCCAAAACCCGATATTCAAACCGATTCGTACACCAGTACTTGCAGGACACACACCTACAGGGCTTGATGCGTTTTCGGTATCAGGAAGTGAAGAACTCACCACCTTTGCATTGCCAATGGATAAGGGAAACAAACAGCGCCAACACACATCGGTAATGGGATTTACAAAATGCCCCGTACATTGTTTGGCGTTAAGGGGCGTAAAACCAAGAATCAGAAGCGTGAAACACAGTATTCTAAAGCGCATCGCCATTCTCCTTAATTGCATGTTCTTGAATGAGCAAGCTGTTTTGGAAACGTGTGACTTTTGCAGGAACGTGCGCAATATGAAGTTTACGGGTAATGTTCCCTGCCTGATCGAAATAAATCACCGCATTTAGTTTTTTTTCGGCGGCATTGATTGCCCCACCGGTCAGAATCAATTTAGGGTTGGGGCATTTCGTTTTTTGCTGTGCAGCCCAATTCAATTGCGCTTCATCATCGGCATTAAAGAATAACCAACACGGTGTATAAGAAGGCATGTGTTGCAACGCATTCACATGCGTTCCTTTTGAGTACAGAACTTGCCCTTTTTCATTAGTGATATCCTGACTTAGAGTGAGTTCAGGGAGGTAGGTATGATTCAGTGCTCGTTCTGTTCGCGATAAATTTAATGCTGTTGGCCTATTGACATGATTGGCTACCGTTTTGACCCAACGCTGGTTCATCGTATCGAGTGCACCTTGTTCTTTTAAAAAAGCCAGTCGTTCTTCAATTAATTGTAAAAAACTCTTTTCAGCAACAGGAAACACCTCACCCACCACACCAAAGGATTTGGCATGAGCATGACCTATTAAGCTCATGAGAAGAATTAAGGGCCAAAAAGCGCTCACGATTTATTCCTCATGGCTTGACTCAAGTTCAATCGAATCTCATCAGTGATATCAATCCCACCGACTAAAACATCTTTTTTATTTAAAATGACTGCCTTTTTTTGCTTCGCTGTAGCAACAAGTACCTTATTAAGCACTTCATTAAACCGTCTGGTCGATTGTTCTACTTGGGATTCGGTCGCTTTTATTTCAGCCAGTTGACGAATGAATTGTCCCTGCACTGCCTCTTTATCAAAAAAAGCAATCTGTGTTTTTGGCGTCATCCAATAAAATAGTCCTGCAACAACCAACAATGCCGCACTTAAGCTCTTTAATAGAGGAATCGATTTCATCAACACGCTCCATAATATTTATGTGCAACCTGCTTTATGGCATCTGGCAAGGAAACACCAGACTGTATTAAAGCTTCAATTTCCCCAAACTCATCCCCACTCGTTGAAAACAAAATCCTGGAGAACGGATCGGAAAAATAGCGATGAAAGGTAGTCACACCACCGCATTGGAGCATGAGATCAGAAAAACCCTGTAATTTCGCCTCACCAAAAGACTCAATAACTCGTTGTTGTAATGGGGTAAACAACGTGGGATGCTCGGCAACATATTCTTTGAACGACCCTTGCTTCATAATAAATTTGGTGTCAGAGCACGCGGCAATCGCACGTCCTTGAGCCGTGTTTTCCGTATCGGATAATTGTTGTGTCACCCCTGAAAAACCTGCCAGATATTTCCTCGCCGTTCGCCACCCTTGTTCAATAAAGTTCGCCATAAGCGGGTTGGAACTTTTCATCAAAGCACGCCAGATTTCATCAAAATTACATTGTTTTTTCACTCGTCTGTCCGAATGATAAAACTGGCCTTGGATAATCACGATCATCACAAACATGACAATAATCAGTAATTGGGGATTGGATTCAAACCCTCCCAACTCGAACACGGTGAACATGGATTGGTTGAATTTTGGTGTTTGGCCATTACAGAGTGTTCCGTACAACCCATCTTTTCCGTATTTGCCTAACAGCACCAATAAATCTTTGAGTCGGCGGTCATTTCTGCCCACGGGTGTTTGCAAAATATCCCTTAACGCATCCAGTACATCATCGATACAGAGCTGATTTTTCTTGTTTTTCCAAGACGTAAGCAAGGCATCAAGCAACCAATCTTTTTGAACTTCATCTAATCCTTGTTCAGGGCTTGCCATAATGGCCAACAAATCCCTAATCTGAATGTAATTGTTGACCTGTTTGCCCTCAATTTCCGTAGTGCCTTCAAAATCAAACAAAGTAAACGGATTTAAGCTAATCGTGGTTGCATCCACATAAGTGCCGCCCACCATCTGGCATAAATGTTTGTACGACTCCCCTAAATCAATAACAAAAATTTGATGACCGCGAGAGAGTCCATCTAAAAGAAGCGCTTGTTGTAAGTAGGATTTTCCCGCCCCTGGAGCTGCAACTGTCAATCGGTTGTAATTGGAAATGGATAAATTGCGATCATCAAAGGGATCGTAAAAGAATAATTGATGCCTGTAGGTTGGCATTAACAACCCTTCTTTACATCCTTTAAAATCAGACACTACCGGCAGAAGATTCGCCACGTTATAATTGCTCAATCGCTTCGTCAGCCCCATGAGTTCCAGGCGTGAAAACAGCCCTTCCGTTAATACAAAAGGCAACGAACCTAAAAAGCGCAGCCATTGAGTTCCGTGGCTTTGCGTGAGCGTAAAACCGTGCTGACGATAACTACTCACCACCTTGGCAACGTGTTCACGCTCGTGGGAGCTGTCTGTAAACAGCATCAGGTTATAAAACGTAGGCAATAAATCCATGTTATCTCGTGATACTTCTTGATGAACGAGACTCCATTGTTGCGCTTGTTCTGCTGTACCTGGTGCTAAGAAGTTTTGTACGTTATTGTTATTACTATTCGTATCTTTGGCGCGACTCTTGGCCATTTTTTTTGTTTTTTCGCGATTCACACCACGAATAGTAAAACTGATTAAAAAGGGGCATTGAATGCCATGCTCAGGACGTAGCAGATTGGCAAACAAATCCGGTGTTTGCCATAAACCAAATTGCGATTGATTGTCCTTGGGATCTGGCCATTTACTGATTTGGCAATTAACGACCCGAACCTTGTGTTCTTCATGTTCGGAATTATGACTTGAGATATCGATGCTTTTATCATGAACTTCATACACACTCGTCAGATTGGGAATGGAATCTCGAACCAATCCCTTTGCGCTTTTTTCAATCAATGGCCAGGCAATATCGTCTAAGGACGGTGACACCAGTGTGCGCATTAAGGATTTAAACTCAAGATCCTCCATTCGGTAAAAGCCAAAACCTGCCGCTTTTAATTCAGACTCCCAATCTTCACGTAAACGAATTAAGCGTGAACGGCCATCCAAATTCCTGCGGGTTGAGATAAAGAGATAGGCCGAATGTTCCGCAAGTTGTGCCGGAATATTACGCCCATTTTTATACCCCTGTTTGATGGCCTTAAGATGAAAGTCAACGCTCATTCGAGCCAGTTCTGCATAAATTCCTCCCCGCTCTAAAATAGGAGAAAAACTCTCTGAAAGCCGATGAGATAAATAACGGTGCTTATACAACATCACCGTACAATCAACCCCTGCGGGCAATTTGTTTTTAAACAGCTCAGCCAACGAATGCATCAATGATTCATCCGCACCACAACTGGGTAACACAGAAAAACCAAAGCCAACGGAGTTCTGATTAACAAATAAAAGGTCATCATCCATCGCTTCATAAGGCAGTAAACTACGAAACGAGGGTAAATCTACGTGCAACGATTCTTTACCCTTTTGATGGTCTGCGAGTGACTGTGGCTCCTGACTTAATGTTTCTCCCAACTGATGACTCAACCGATGCAACACTTTTCTTGCTTTATCACGCCAAACGCTTGCATTTAAACCCATGATCGCCCCTCCACTTTTTTTGCAACCCATACAGACTGACCGTTGTTTTGCTTGAGGATCGTTCCCTCGAAATCCTGGAGATTGTTTTCTGCTTTCATCATTCCGCGGCTTGGGGTCGCCGGCTTCACATCATCCGCAAAACGGGTCATTGCATCGACCTGCTCGATGGTCAAACAACTGTCACCAGCGGTGGCATTACAACTAAAATTGGAATTCATCGTGCCACAACCCGTCACAAGCACGGAGATAATGGACATTAAAACAACACGTGCATGGTTCATCGTAAACCTCCTGTTTCATTACGACTTAAGGTATTTACCTGGTCAATTTTCCCTAAAACTTCTGGAGGTACGGTAAAATTCATCTCAGGGTTTTGGTTATCCTCATGAGCTGCAATTAATTCTTGTTCTTCAAGCTCTGCTTTTACCTGATTCATGGCATGTTGGCTTTTGTCTTCGTCCGGCTCTAAATAAAAGCCGTCTTTAAAGACAATGGTCACCACATTACCAGAACCCACTTGAATCACGGGATGGTATTGTTCTGCTCGTTTGACGTAGTACTGAGATAAGGTGTCAGCCGCTTTGGAAGCGCCGCCATAGGCAGCAAAGGGTGCGATTTGACTGCTTGGAACCACAGAAGTCGCGCCATATGGGCCAATTGCTTGCACGCTTTGCGCGTATTGTGCTGCATTGGCAATACCCGATAACGCGCCACTGACTCCCGCCCAAGTCATCACTTTGTTATCACGCATCAAGGGCTTACCTTTAATACCCACCTTACCATTGAAAAACACCCATCCAGTTACTTCTTTATCAATAATTGGTTGACCTGGATGGGCGCATGATAGGCGATACAGCGTTCCGTAAGCACGTTCACTGGAAATATCCCCATAGGAATTAGCACTGACGCGACAGCCTCTTAAGCGTGAGCGCTGCCCGTTAGGCAATGTCCCGTCTTCTAAGAATTTAAACAGCATCACCCCATTGTTTTTTGATTGACCATTCACGGAGGCATCCGCATCAGCTCCACCCAAAATAACGGCTCGTACTGAGGTATTAGACGGTACGTAATGAGCAGGATTTAGATAAAAATTTGGGTGCGTTTTGGTGATGCGCCGTTTAGGACGAAACGATACTGTGTGAATACGAGGACTGGCATCGGATAACACCGTACCGCCATTCATTACGTTATTCATGGCATAGGTGTTGGGGTTATGCCACAATTGTGGATTTTGTACCTGGTTTAATTCTTGAGGATTATTTTGAGGCTCTTGACTTATTTGCTTTTCTTGATGAGCCAAAACCAACTCCTGTACTTGAGATGTTAATTCTTCCTTTTGCGCTTGTAATTCTTTTTGATGCGCCTCACCCATTGATTTGATGTTAAGGGTCAATTCACTGATTTGCTTTTTTAATGATTCCAGCTCGGTTTGCTGTGCTGTAAGCGCATTATCAGCCACCGCATCAGTAAATGATTCTTCAACAATGCCCGTTAAATCCACTGATTTTTGAGCTGGACGACTCTTTTTAGGAGCGCCATCAGCAAGCAACACAATCATCAATGCAACGAGCACAAACAGACCACATCCTGCAATCATTAAGGTGCGCATTTGACGCCCTTTAACCTTTTTATTCCATTGCCAGTTAGCCATGACGACTCGCTTCCACACGGTAGAGCATGGCTTTTTCTCCAGGTTTTATGGAGGGTTGAGAAAATTTAATGGCCAGCGTTCCTTCTTTTGCAAACCACTCTTGCGCCAAATCCAAAGACTCCTTACCCCCATTGTACAGTTCGATGGTTTCGCCCTTTAACAACTTGCCGTCCCAGGATTCTTTGGGTAAAAGGGTTAATCCTTTTGACCAGCGTTCCACTTTACCAAATTGGCGTTTGACGCTCACATCAGCAAAAGGTTTTTGTTGCTCCATGTGTGTTAGCATGGCAAGAATGGCTTCAGGAACTGCTTCTTGTGTGATGGTTTTAGGATTTGTCTTGATGGGGTTCGTCTTATTTGCTGTGACTACAGGGGATGATGGAACCAGCTCAATGGTCTTTCCTAATGATTCTTCACCATTTAAGGTTACTGAAAAATGACGACCATTTTCTGTAGTCAGAAACAAGGTAAAGGGATTAGCGGCTGAGAGCATCACATAAACCGAACCATCCTGCTCATCGCGCTTAATGGCCATAGCATTTGGAGGAAATACCGCTTCCATGATTTTGTCGTTTTTGACCACCAGGCGATTGTAATTCCCCTGACTTAGAGTGAGCGCAATATCGCTATTGTCTTTCACAGTAATGCTGTTAGCACCTACTGCAACCGTGGATAATAACGCCAGCGCAATACTTAATGGTTTACGCATCTTGTTTCTCCTTTAAAAGCGAAAACTGGACTATAGACAGACGGCTGTCTTTGTATTGGAACTGCAAGACATAAGTCTTACGCTCGTCATTTAATGCTTGAAGTCCTACAAAGCGCCTCAGAACACCTGAAACAACGACAGACAGTTCATGTGGATTGGGTTTATTCTTGTCAACATAAAAAACAGAGGACATTTTTTTAGCTTTAATCACTTTGGCCTCATTAGTTAATAGCCGAAGCATCTCTGTGTAGTTTTTATGATCAACATAAGACAACAAGCGATGATGATTGGCATCCACTGTTTCAGGTGTCACATTTAAACGCTCATTAACAAAGTTTTCTGCCATGAGGCTTAAATAGTGTCCATCAACACTGGATGCCGATTTCAAATAGGATGGCGCCCCACTAAAAGGAGTCACTTCAATCGTATGGTGATTCCATGCTTTAAACAAAAAGCAAGACAACGTAACGTTTGACACCAAAAGGCCAAACACTAAAACCACCATCAGATTAAACCGTGCGGACAATTGGCTTAGGCGACCTTGATAACTTTTAAAATCCATGTTCTCTCCTTAAGCCACGTACACACGATGGTGTGAACAAGGTAATTTGGGCAGAAAAAATTGGGTGATGAAACTGGGCAAATACCAATACGCCAGCACTAAAAGTGCTTTTGGACCCTCCCCTTTCTTCAAATACCGCAACCCACTTAACAAACCTAATCCCAACAGGGATACCAAAATTTTTTGGTTGGAGAGGACGAGCAACATAAAACCAAGTCCTGCCACCACTAACTCATCCATGGTTAACGTTAAAATCCTTTTTGGGGCATCAATATGATTTAGGAATTGATAATTCATAGCGCTCATCGCCTACCCTCCTTCAAAAAACAAAAGTTTTCAGTAAGAACGCTGGAATAAAAGCCACAGCAGTCACGCCAACAAACACCATAGGGTTTTTGCTTTTTACAGCCATGGCGGTTGCTAGAATGATGTCCACGAGAATAAATACTTTCCAAAACATGGAGCCGCCTCCTAATGAATCCTTAACATCCCCTTCTAATGCTTTTGCTAATAAATCACTTGCCAACACACTACTGGAGAGCAATGTGAATAAGAGTACTGAGACTCCTTGTTGTATTAAACTGACCGTCTTTTTTCCTATTTTCATGGTTTTCTCCGTTTTTAGGTTGTACAAATCCCTTAAGCTTTAAATCGCTTAATTTTTAATCACAAGGTCTGTGTGTTTTTATTTAACGAGTTTAATCGTCTGTTTAAGTGAGATATATCATTAGAATATCCCCGAAATGACTTTAACTAATCCCTGTTCTAACGCTGGACGTGCGTCTGGAAACTTTAAATTTACTTTATCTGCATTGGACACCACACGAGTTCTATAGCGTTGATATTGGCTATCGCGCGATGAAATTTGGGAAGTCACGGAGTGGCTTCCGTTTTTTAGATTGGATTGGAATTGTTCATTGACTTTAACGCCCTTCCCTGCCCGCTCCGAGATTTGGATATCGGTAATCATGGTGTAATTTACATCCTTGACTAATGAGTCTGCGGCCAAGCCAATAACACCACCTGCAAGACCTCCTGCAATCATTCCCGTACTTGAATTGGTGAAGCTTCCAGCAGCTGTTCCTGCAACAGCGCCTGCAATGGCTGAACCATAGCCTCCGCCTAAGGCCGTTTGGCTTGCAGCAAGGCTCATTTTACCGACCTTCAGTATATTAGCTTGCAGCATATAGTGTGCTGAGCTTGGATTATTAACTACCTTGTATCCGTGGGAATTTAAAGCTGTTTTTAACTGAGGCACAATATTCAACTCTTCATCAGAAGTGTTCTTTACTGAAACAAATACGGTTTTTTTGTCTTGTGAAACGGGATCTAAAAAGACGGTTTCGCTTTGTTTGGTGCTCACCTCTAGTGAGCCGTGCTCAATCGCTGTTTGGGTGGCAGCACAGCCTGTGAGTACCGTAACAGCACCGACTAAAAGTATTTGAGTGATTTGGTTGTTAATTCCTTTCATTTTTTCTCCTGGATAATTTACAAGTTATTGGATCGTTCTTATGGCTTGCCGCGTCAATTGCTCAATAACAGTCTCGTTCCAATTTATTTCTCGCTCGAAAGATCCATCATTAATTTTTTGCAGAATTCTTCTTTGCACCTCCAATCGATGAATCGGAACGGGCTTAGGAGCATCGAACGCTAGAATCATTTGGCCATTGCGTTGCTGTCCTAGCAGAGTACAAAAAATTTCGTTCCCTATAATTACTGTCTCCCCTATCCTTCGTGTAAGAATTAACACATACTCCTCCTTGTCTTATTACACATCTATTAATGATTACTTTGTCTAATGAACAGTTTCGTTTTCAGAGGAGTAAATCAAAAATAGCTGCTGCCGTCTTAATAATGCATAAGCAAACATAGTTGCTTGAGCATGCTTGTCGAAATCAAAACCATCTATTGCAATAGCTGCTTTCTGCAAACATGAAATACAACCCTCTAAAACCTCAAATACCTCTTGTTCTGCATTCATAATGAAAATTGTTTAAATGAACGATATAGGTATTGAATCATCATTTAGGAACAGGTGCATTCACCTAAGTGCAAGGATGGAAAAAAAGTGAAAAAAATTTTATTCGGGCCGTTTTTAGCTAAAATATTGATTGTAATCGTAGGTAAGAAGTTTATATTTAGCGAGTTTCACATAATCGGTAAAAAGTTGCTCCAAGTTTGATTCATGAAGGTCTCTTCTCTGTAACCAATGAAAAAAATCGTCACCCTTTAGTAAATGACGTTCCTCTCTAAATTGTTCTACTTGATACATAAGTTCGTATTCAGTGATGTCGTAAGCCTCTTGATCGAGCTCCATCAGTATGGATTGATAATGCTGCTTATTCTTCTTGGTTTCAGAAATAGTGAGCAATTTAATTATATTCATCGCTCGCACTTGATGCACTATACCCTCTCCCGAATCGCGCTCAGTAAAGATTGACTCAATAGGTGTTAAGGTGGATTCGATTAATTTCTTTTCAAAAAAGGTAAACTTTCGGCTTTTCTTAGCCAGATCAAAAATTTCATTACTCAGATGTTGTTGGTTTAAGTAAAGCAGTAACGACGCTGCATCCTCTTTTTTAGCATCTATATAATGAGTCTTAATCTGATCGCAAATTTCATAGGACACTGTTTGAGCAATCTTTCCCCACGTTCTCTCCGCAAAATAAATAGCTCGTATGGCTTCTAAAACCAGACCTTTATTAGGAATATCAATTTGTTCTAACGTAAAACGAATGTTAACCAAGGGAATTGTTTGTTCTTGGTTATATTTAGAATAGACAAGAGCGACCTCATCATCGCCATCGATTTCCTCATTTTTGTACCGCTCATAAATTCGTCCATACCCTTTCATCCCAAACGCATCTAACTCTGCTGCTCTCAAAGCTCCCATTGATGCAGCACCCCATACCTCCAATCCATAATCCAAGGCAATGAGTATTTCCTTATGCCAGACTGATGGAACCCAAGAAAAATTTCCATCAATAATAACCACGCGTCTATAGCCCTCTTGTATTGCTTTGAGCACATCACCCATTTTGATTGAGCGTACATAAGTGGCATCCTGGAGTAGTTGCAATGCCGAATCATGAGTTAACGATGTTTCTAAAAAAACTATGGTTTTATGCATGGTTGATTACATCCATAGAAACGAGCTTTACCTTCAAAATACACAGTTCATCTTCATAATATCGATGCACTAATATGTCCTGATTATTTTCTCTAATTCGGTCAAAAAGAATTGAAAGAGCCTCATCTATCGTTTTGCTTGGATAATCTTGCACCGTATCAAAATTGATTTTATTCACAACACGGGGAAACTCTTGATGTTCAAAATCGTATTTGGTATGAGTCAGATCGTCACGAGAACCCGCTATAGTCGTTACTCGTGATTGAACTGCTTCAGTCAGAGCACGATTTAAGGCTATTTTCTTATCAAGATGACAACCACAGCCTTTGAAGAGGATTTGGTTTTCAAAAGGGTTTTTTGCTCGAATCAAGACATCAAACGAAGGAACTCCATAAACATTCTGGTGGTGAGTAATAAAACAGTCTAATGTTTTTGAAATTTGTTCAACCAGTCCGCTCTTATAAGAGATGACCTCCGATATTTGTTGTGGCTCACATCGCTCAATGACCTCTAAAAGTCCATGCAGCAAAGCTTCTTTATAGGTATTTCCTCCAGCAAGCCCCGTGGTATCTGGGGAATACGTCAATACTTCGGGCAAATAGGAATTTAACGAGTATTCAGCAAAGGGAACCATAATCGTTTGTTTTGCAAATACTAATTCAGCCTGCACCCAACTCATAGCCTGTGCTCGATCTTTAAACCGTACTGACTTCGAAAGATAGTTTATTGGTATAAAAAGAGTACCGTTTTGAATTAAATCAAGTTCTGATTTATTGGTTATTTTGGGAGTTAATTGTTCAGCAAAATACACCTCTATGGACTCCATCAATGCTGAGCATTGCGCAGCTTCTTTGGTTAATCCTTTGCCTTGACTCGTAGACAATGAGCTTGCCCTAGGTCTTATTGCCGTATAGACAGGTAGGCCTGTATTATCCAAATGGGTTAGATCAGCTAATCGTGTAATACCCGCCAGACTCTTAAATCGGGTTAACACTCTTAATGTTTCATGATAATCGCGAACCCTTAATGATGTATCAAAACACTCATAAATCATTTAGAAAGCCTTTCATTAAGATAGTACGCATCCACACCCAAATCTCTAAGTTCTGATGCAAAGAGCTTGCTTCGATATCCTGAGGCACAATAAAAGACTAATTGCTTCTGTTTATAGGATAAGAAAAAATCATAATCAAGATTGTCTTTAATAGGAAAAAATAAATCATCATCCAACTTCACAAGTTCTCGCTCTTCCTTTTGCCTTATATCAACCAAAAAATGCTTATTCCTATCCAGCTGTTTGAACGAAAGCCCATAGTCTTTAGCTTGGCCTTTTAATTCTTCTAGATTGATTTTTCGCTGTTGGCAGGAAACACATTCTTTATTTTTCTTGATAGAGAAGGTAGAAAGACTTAGGTTTTTTGCATCGATTATTCGCACCTGCGATGAATGTGTATCCTCTGTCTTGAGTATAAAGTTTATAGCAAGATTAGCAGCCATCGTCCCAGCCATGCCTGTAACTGTGCCTAATACACCTGCTTCAGAACAATTAGGAACAACACCGACTGGAGGTGGATTAGGATATAAACAACGATAACAACACTCATTTGGATTAAATAAAATGAGCTGAATGATGTGTACTAAAATACTACAACTGATAAACACCTTGTTTCTTAACACACAGACGTCGTTAATCAAATACCTTGTTTCAAAGTTGTCTGTTCCATCAATTACTAAATCAACATCACTAATTAAAGAAAAGTCAAAATCTCTATCAAATTTTTTAGTGTGTATCTCTATACCCATCTTGTTATTAATTTTACTTAATACATTGAGTGCTGTCTCAGTCTTATAACACCCTATATCAGACTCATTAAATAAAATTTGTCGATGTAAATTAGTAAGCTCAACCTTATCATCATCAACTAAGACCAATCTCCCCACACCTGATGCTGCAAGGTACTGAGCCACCGGACTACCAATCCCTCCAAGCCCAACAATCAGAATAGCAGCATCGTTGATTTTTTTTTGACCCTCACTACCAATCACCGCAGTCTGGCGCTTGTACCTATCACAACTCACACACCTACCCTCCAGTGATCGAGGTTACAATACACACCTCATCATTATGGTTGAGGACAATGTCTTTAATTGATGATATTTGCTCCGAATTAACAAATACTGAAAAATACCCCTTAGACCAGCCATTATTATCAAACATATTGCTCATTTTACTTCCATATATGTGTGCTAGCACTTCATACAGATTTGTTTTATTTGTTTTAATTTGTTCAGATTTCTTGGAGGAAGTGAATTCCGTAAATTGATAGCTGTACATATCCCAAAGACCTCTCTTCCATTTTTAGAGAATTAAATGTAACATTTAAACATAATTCATACAAAATCGGAGTTCAAATAATGAACGACAAGCTTTTTAATGATCTTGTTAAAACCTCATCAAATTTTCGTATGAGAATGTAACTAATAAACCTCAATCACATTATGATTAGACAGTAGACGCGTTGCTTCGTCTATCTTCTCCGATGACTTATCCCAGCAAATAAACATGGCTGCTTTGCTCATGTGTTTTGCTGCTGGAGTTGTCTCATTGGGCTTAACATAAATTGTCCATTGACTCTCCACATTCAACTCAGGTTTTACAACCGTCTTAACAGTCCCTGGCTTTAATGGGTAATACCCACAAACATATACATTATCAAGCTCATTAAACTTTGGTGTTTTCTTTCCACACACTATAAAACACAGCAATGTTTCGAGGCTCAATGATAATTTATTCCAATACAACCTATTCAAACCAATACCAGGTGCTCGAGCATTAGTTTCTATAAAATTTATCGACCCTTCTTTATCCAAAAAGAATTCTGTATGGAAAATGCCGTTATTAATACCGAACAAACGTACGATCTGAATCGAAGCATCAACAATTTTTTTATACCGACTCTGATCACCTATATTTAAACTAAATATAGGTATATTTTTACTTACCATTAAATGGTTAGGGAAAGAATATTTTCTTGCTGTACAAAAAACAACCTCTCCATTAGAAATAACCAACTCTGAATGATAAAGATCGGCATTGATGTAAGTCTGAGCGATATAGGTATTTAAATCTTCCTTTCTATTCTCTAAAAAGTAGTTAAATCCCGCCTCATCCTTGACATGATAAGTCTCATATGAGCCACCCATATTGATGGGCTTAATAAATACTTCTTTCGAATTTAAAGTTTTTTGTAGATGACAAAAATCACTTTGCTCATCAATCTTTGTCGTTTTGGGATATGAAAATTTCCCATCTATTTTTTCGTACATTAAATTTTTATAGCTTAATAATTTAGCTACCTCAACACTCATCCCTTTTATATTGAGCGCACTTCTAATTGATGCAACATCAACAAAAAGATCCTCTGAGAAACAGGCAATATAATCAGGCTTTGTTTTTTTGCACAAGTCATACAATGAGTCATAATCAAAAGAGCTGACTTGAACGTAGCTCCGCTGATTATCTGCGGGTTCTTTCTTAGAAGTAAAGATCACTTCTACGCCATTCACTCTTAATAAATCACAATCTATTAGATCGTAATCTTCCAAAGAATCGATACACAGTAATTTAGTGTTCATTGATTTTTATCCCAAAACATCCGATTAAAAATGTGGTTTTAGATGGAAACAAACTCCTCGCATAACCCAACCTTTCAGATATAGCTAAGAATCTGGGGTCATAATCAAAAATACAGTCTTTAGGTATTTTGAATAGATTGGGAGGAACTTGCACCTTTTTCTCATTAAACAAAGTTAAATCTAAATTTGTTGCTGCTTCATAGAAGTGCGTATTTTTAGAAATTCCAAGTTTTTTAATTTCCTCTGCATACTGATGATAAGTATTATAAATTAACTCACATCTCTGGGGTTTATTAGAAAACGAGCTTGGTCTAAAAGCCATTTCTTCCTTAAGAATTGAATAAAATATTGGGTTATTTCTCCCTTTATCGAAATGAGTGGGCACCATAATCAAAGGAGTGTATTTTGATTTATAGATATCTCGGTAGACCTCTGAAATAAAATCCACAGGAATGAGGTTATTATCAACCGCTAGGCCATAACCAGGAAGCTGACCTACTCCAATATCGATTAGTTGCTTTAGTACGTCGTTCACAAAAATATTCTGAGAAATCTGATCATTATTGGCTTTTATATAGGTCATCAAATAATTGTAAAATGGCGTATTAGCATAATACTCTATTTGCTTCGAATCATATTCTTTTATCAAATTGGATATTTTGGGCAGCTTGTTTTCTTTGATTTGTCTCGCAAGCTCCATAGGAAAAACCAATAACTTGGATCTCCATTTACAGCCAGAAGCATTACACAGTTCTTTAAAAGTATTATAATGCTCACCAAGATCCTCTGGTTTAGGAATCTGCCTGTTGAAATATTTTTCAATACTGTGGTGAGGCCTTGCATCCGCTATAGGACAAAGTAAAAAAGCGTTTCGTGCTCCTGATGATATTTGCAAAATATCTGCAGGTTGATGTTGAGTCAGATGACTTGATGAAACACTTACGCCTAATAACTCACCTTCACCATAAACCTTATAAGTGCTTGATTTTCCCTTAAACTCAATAAACATCTCAAGGTTTTTTTCCAAAACCATAGAGAAGGGAACCATAGGGGTTTGCCCTCCATCCTCTGGGAGATAAAAATAATGCTCATCAGCAATTATTTTCCCGTAAGGATACTCAAAAACATTGAAATACATATTTTCAATGCCTTCTACCTGTTTAAGTAATTCAAACAGTGGTTTATTAACCCGTGCTATATCAGTCTGCACCCTCTCCCAGGACAACTCACTCATTTTGCTTCTTAGTTATTATTATTGCACTAAATTCTAATTAAAATCGCTCAGATATTCAATTAGCCATAGCAGTTAAAAAATTTTTTTTATCTTGCAAATGAAAATATATATTGCAAAAATGCTTTTCTGCAGATAAATTTAGTCCCTGGAAATGCAAATATTTAGGGATAATGGAAATGACATTTGATAACGTAGATAACCAAATTATTAAAATGATAATCAATGGCAATCATGTTAATGAGATTGCAGAAGATACAAAAAAGTCAAAACGCTATATTCTCTACCGACTCAGCGATCTAAAGACCAGCTTCAATTGCAAAACTACCCCTCAGCTGGTCTACATGTTAACGACATCAGGTTTAATTAAGTAATTTTTACACATGGATGTATGATGAATAATTCGATTTATTATTATGGATTCAACAAGCTGCTCTCTTTAACGAAATGTCCGAAAGAGGCCCTTCTTTTAGATAAAATAATTTTCCATCATCAAGGCACCCTTTTAAGACGTGAGAACAAGCTGTGGTTTACAAAAAAGATCCCTGAACTAGCTGCAGAACTCGGGTTTAGTGAAAGCAGAATATACATTTATCTAAAGAATTTAGAAGAACAAGGCCTCATTATCCGCAAAAGGTTTAAATATTATGGTGTTCCGCGATCATTTATCGCACTAACAGAGTCGCTTGAAGCTCAACTTCAGTTAGTCACCAAGCTACCTATTGATAGTATAGAAATAAAAGAAAATGCTCCTTGCAATAAGCTTGATATAAACGAGAGAATGGATTCTCCCGTTTCAACAGAAACTATTAATAAAGAAAAAAATAGAGTAATTAATAATATTATTTCTTCTTCTGAAACAGAAAAAAAATTACAGCTTGCCGAATTCAATATTGCTAAAGGGATGCTTTTGAATGTCCAAAAACAACACGGAGTAAAACTTTCATCACCTCAAGCCGTATTAGACGAGATTGTATTTTCATTAAGTAATCCAGAGCAATTCCAAAATATCAGCTCTTTTCAGCACAAAATTAATGTCATCTCCCAACTTCTTCGCACTAACAAATGGAGAACTCCAAAAGGATTTAATAAATACTCTACAGAAGGAAAGCGCCACAAAGAAAGGATGGAGGAGGCAAGAGCCGCTCGACTGGAACTAAAAAAAGAGGAGTGTGCTTATTCTGGGTTAAATGAAGCCGCGTCAAATATACGACTACAATATGCCTATGAGTTACCTAAACCATCCCGTGTCAACATTGAGTTACAAAACTCACTTCAAGTTCAACAGAGCCTAATAAACGGGATTAAAAGAGACATTAAAACCATAAAAAGCCCTCATGTACTAGAGAGTTTCTTGAACATATTAAGGCAAGAAGAAACCAAGTTATCCAGATTACAAGCCGAATCATTGCAAAGATAATCTATGCTACTGCTTCGCTTAACTTGATTGCATCTTTTGGTAAACTATTCTCAATTGTTTTAGAGAAAAACCAGATGACAAATGCGCCGACAGTAGCATAAAGACCTAACTGGGTAAATGCACTCATATAGTGCTCGTTACTAATCAGGGGGTTTATGGATTCCGATTCTGTCATTACATTAGAAAAATAATTGGACAGTGTCACTGCGATTCCTGACGCCATCATCCATATCCCCATCATAACTCCTTGTAGTTTCTCTGGCGCAAGACTACCTATCATTGCATAACCAACAGGAGCAATAAGAAGCTCTCCTGCTCCTTGGAAAAGATAGTGTACGATAACCCACCCAACATGAGTTACTCCCGACGAATTACTATTAACTATACCAGCAACTAAGACCAAAAATGAAAAAGCTATAAACAGCAAAGCACACATAAATTGTTTTGATATAGAAATAGGGATCTGATTCTTTCTTAGTTTTTCAAATAACAAAACGGCTAAAGGTGAGCCAGTTATTACAAAAAGTGAATTTAAATTCATTAGCCATTGAGGTGGAATGTAATAAGACCCGAGATAGACCTGAACGTTATACTTCAAAAACTGAGTAACACCCATAGGGCCTACAAAATAAAGCATCCAAAATACAATTGAGCTTCCGGTTAAAAATACAAATGAATAAATTTTATTACGTTCATTAGTTGTGCTTAACCGACGTCCAAGTATCGAGATATAGAATAAAGCTGCAACACCAATAAAGAGGATCAGATCATTTGCCAACCAATAACAATAAAATCCTGATAAAAGGATGGGGATAATTAGCAATACCAGTGCTAATCCAAATCGCCCTTTCTTTATCTCCTCTTTGATATTTACCTTGTTTGTTGCAAAGTAGTTCCAAGATTTAATGATAAAAAATACAGCTGCTAAATTAATCAAATTACTTAGCTCAAATAATCGATCATATCTATCTTGAATATCAATGAATCCACTCATCACATAGCCAGCAAGAAACCCTATATTCATTGCGCTGTAGTTATGGAAAAATGCTTTTTCCCTCAACTCATTTTCGTCACTAGCAAATTGTTGCGTAATGAGACAGTTAATACATGTAGAGCCTAATCCGCACCCTATAAGAAACAAGCTTAATCCTAGATATACGAAGGAATCTAAAAAATGAAGCGCTATTAAGCCTAAGCTCTGCACAAGTATTGAACTAGCAAAAAGTAAGCGATTACTTAGTAATCTATCACCAATGTATCCTGCGATAAAATGTAAAATGAAATTTGATGCTAGAAAAAAACCAACTATTCCATTTGACTCTAATTGGCTTAGTCCTATATGTTTCGTTAAATAGAGGGACAGTGATGAAAAAAGGATCGCGAAACTGAATGTAGTAACCCCATTTAGCCAATGTAAATATACGACTCCTTTTCTACTTTCTCTTCTTTCAAAATCCATTTACAGCCTCAATCTTTAAAAAATAATAAACTTAAACACAGCAATTTTGCATGATTTTTATATTTATTTCTATAGAGATTCTAAATGGTCTCATACAGGAGCTAGATTTAACCCCTTGGGTATATCTTATTATTCGAATCAAGAGATAGAATTACTGAACTTATATCAATCTTTAATGTAAATTATTTTAAGCTGTTCCCTAAGAGTTCAGTTTATTTATTTTTGAGAAAGGTAATGCACCCTTCCCTTTTTATAAATAATTGTATCTATAGAGCATTAAAATAAAACATATTCTGCTTTTAATGAAGGCCAAATATTTTCTCTAAAATATAATTGCAATTTTGCAGCTGGAGGCGTCAGATCTCCTTTCTTACGTTCTGATAGCCTTTCAATCTCCGCTTCTAATTGTGATTCTTTCCATTCATTAAAAGCTAATTTAAATGCTTCATCCATTAATAATTTTTTACGTTCATTTTCACTTCTTTTAAGCTCTAAGAGTTTCTCTTGAGCAATTTCTATAGATGATCGATAGTCACTTTCAATCCAAGATTGGCCTTTTCTCAATACTCCCATAAGAACATTTAATGGATCTTCATATTTCTTTATTTTTTGATTGTATTCGAGACCATATGCAAAATGATATATGGATTCTTGAACAATGGTCGGATCATTTTTTCCGATTATTTGTTTTATTTGAGTCTTGCAAAAACCTATATGGGTTAATGGTTCAAAATTAACATTCTCCCACTCTTCAGGAATTTGTTCATTCTTTCTATTTAAGTTAGTAGTAGTATTATTATATATACTACTACTATTATACATAGGGCTGTTATCCTTTTGATATCTATTATTAAGAATGAGTTCACTTGCAAATATGTTTGATTTGTTATTGTTTTTTAATGTATTTACAATCTCCAGAACATTGCTATTTATACCTAAATTTATATAACCCCCCTTTGCTATTTTACCTGGATTTCTTACAATCAAATTTTTATCTATTAAACGTTTGATCGTAGTTTTTATAGTCCCTATAGTTGTTTGTGCCGCATTTGCCAAAGATCCAGTCTGAACCGGGCCTGTAGATAGGCTTTCAGTAGCAATACAAATCTCTACAATTATATCAAAAGTTATTTTTTGTTTTCCTGATAATCTTATAATTTCTAGCTCAATACGTTCTTCATTTTCTCTATTTCGAATGTCATCAATATTGCAATTTAAATCACTATGATCCTCAGTGGATGATTGCAATATATTCATTTTCTCTTTTTGGGGATTTATGTTATCTGTACTGATATCTAAATGATTTCCTATTGGTATCTTATTGGTTTCTAAACGATACTTGTTAGGTACCTTATTGTTTCCTGATATGGTACTCGTTTGTTTTTCATTTGATATCTCTATGTTATCTAATATGATATCTATATTATTGTGATCATTTTGAGAGATTTCAGAAATATTTGAATGAGCATTCTCATGTATTAACTCTGCATCGAGTTGTTCACTGTCTTTAGGCTCTTCAATATTTGAAGATGTAGGTTTTCCCGACAGATCCCATGGTCTATATTCTTTCTTTGTAAATTTCTTTATATTTCGATCTTTAAGAAGTTCTTTCAAATCAGGCATTTATTATCTCCTTATACCACTGACTCTTCTGAGGCATAAATTGTTTGAGATCTTTCTTCTTTACTGAATGACTCTGCATTTATATCAAGCAGTTCTCTCGTTAATCTATCAAAGTCATCTCGTACTAGTGATTTTTTCAAATTACTGAAAGAACTTTTATTATCATCAGTGATATTGGGTATCTCCTGTGCGTACTGAACTGTCGTAGACAATACTTTACCTTCAAGCTCTGGATCAGATATTAATGACATAATAGCTTTATCAGACAATATTGTTTTTGCACTAAATTTATTTAAAAAAACTCTGTACTCAATTTTTTTCGAAAAGTGCTTATTTAAAGTTTCTATTTCTTGTTTTAGTATCTTCAATCCCTTAGCACTAAACTTATCAGGATTTAATGGGGCTAATATTGTATCAGCATATAGACTTGCTGCTGTTACTGCCTGCCCCATAGTTGGTGGACAATCTATAAATATAAAATCATAATTATTTTCAATATTTTTTAATAAATTTTTATAGAGTTTTTCTAATGGGTATCTACCGTTTACTATTTCGTTATCAAGGATTACATTTTCTATTCTACTTGATATGAGGTCAAATCCTGGTGCAACAGAAATAATGGCATCTTCAACCGTTGCCACTCCTTTTAATATATCGATTAAGACTGGATAGTTTTCTGCATCTATGCCATTGGCGTCTGTTACATTCCCCTGTGGATCTGCATCTATTAATAATACTTTTGCCCCATATGTATTAGCACAACTAGCTATGTTGTTGATAGTTGTTGTTTTTCCTGTTCCGCCTTTCACAATTTGCACAGCAATTTTTTTTCTTTTAAACTTAAAATTAAATAATTCTTTAGCTGATTCATATGTTAAGAAGGATTTGTTTCCGATTTTTTCACAAATTATATTTTTATTTTTTAATTGCTTATGGACTGCTTGCATTGATATACCAAGAAACTCTGAAATATCTGCTATTGCACGCTTCGGCTGACGACTACTAGTTTGATTAATATCCATATTGAATATCTCTTAAGTTGATGTGTTATCTTATTTTAATCATAAATCATCAACCATGTAAACTACTGAAGTTTAAGAAATTTATCATATTTGTAAATGATTAATCCTTCTATAAGTTACAAATTCTACTTATATCCTTTAGATTTATATTTACGTATTTTCTTTTTATATTAAGTAATACCCTACTTTTCAATAAATCATAACTAGTGATTTATCAATAACTCTGTTTTTATTCTTAATTTTAATTTACTTAGATATCTAAGACGATATCTAAGACGATATCTAAGACGATATCTAAGACGATATCTAAGACGATATCTAAGACGATATCTAAGACGATATCTAAGACGATATCTAAGACGATATCTAAGACGATATCTAAGATGATATCTAAGATGATATCTAAGACGATATCTAAGATGATATCTAAGATGATATCTAAGATGATATCTAAGATGATATCTAAGACGATATCTAATATGATATCTAAGACGATATCTAATATGATATCTAAGACGATATCTAAGACGATATCTAAGACGATATCTAATATGATATCTAAGACGATATCTAAGATGATATCTAAGACGATATCTAAGATGATATCTAAGACGATATCTAAGATGATATCTAAGATGATATCTAAGATGATATCTAAGATGATATCTAAGATGATATCTAAGACGATATCTAAGGCGATATCTAAGGCGATATCTAAGGCGATATCTAAGGCGATATCTAAGTCGCTATCTAAGGTGGTATACGTAAGGTGGTACCATAATTGATACTAAGATTGATCCAAAATAAGCGACATTCCCCATTAATGTTTTTTTGTTTAATAATAATTGCATATTCGCATCGAAGCTGAACACCGATTATTACGAAGTTGAACAGTGATTCGCATTGAAGCTGAACACGGATTCGCATGAAGTTGAACAGTAAAGATAGTTAATTCGGAACAAAAAACAGTTTAGCCTTTTGATTGGTGATCAAACAAAAGGAGGACGGTTAATGCCAGCGGAGAAACTATCAATGAAAAAAATTAGAGAAGTATTAAGGCTACATTCTGAAGGCTTAGGTTATCGAATAATAAGCCATAGTACCGGAATAGGGCTTGGTAGTGTAAGTCATTATATTAAGCGTGCTAAGGATTTAGGATTGACCTGGCCTTTACCTGAAGATTTAAATGACGAGCTACTTCAAGCGCGTCTTTTTCCTAAAGAACCTGTTAAAGCATGCACTAAAGCGAGCCTCGATTTCAAAAAAATTCATTCCGAACTAAAAAGGAAAGGAGTTACCTTACTTTTATTATGGTATGAATATAAAGAAGCGCATCCTAAAGGCTACAGCTATAGTCAATTTTGTCGCCTCTATCGTGACCATGCAAAACAGCTTACTCCAAGCATGAGAATAAGACATCATGCGGGTGAAAAAATGTTTGTCGATTATTCTGGATTAACGATGCAATGGGTAGATAAGGAAACTGGGGCTATCCAGTGCGCTGAAATTTTTGTAGCTGTATTAGGAGCATCAAACTATACTTACGTCGAGGCCTGCGCTTCTCAAAGTATTATTGATTGGATTAAAGCTCATTGCCATGCTTTAGAATTTTTTCAAGGCGTTCCTCGTTGCATTGTTCCTGATAATTTGGGTTTTACCGCATATCCAGCCCAAACTGGCAATGAGATAGTTAAGCGACCTTAAGTGCTAATATTTTGTCCATATCAAACAATATATCCTGTTCTTCAATATCCTGAGTAAAGTCATATT
>NZ_RZGQ01000020.1 GCF_003989735.1 Legionella sp. km772
TCAAGTGAAATAAAAAAATCTAAAAATCCTTCTTCCAGCTTCATTCCTATATCCATTTAAATGAAGCTAGCCTCTCATTATTTACCGATTTAAGCTAGATTTTTTTCATGAGGTGGCCCTGTATTTAAGAGCAAAAGCTATAAATATGTAAGTTTTTCTATTAGCATAGGCGGTTAAATCTTTTTTAAGAAAATTTATGGGTATTTCGTTAACAATTGAGCAATTTTATAGCGAACTAAAGCAATTTATGGAGGAGAACCAAACTCCTTATAAATTATTGGATGATGGTCTTGATTTTTCTAAATCAGATGTCGATATATTACTTAAATGTGAAGACGATCTAAAAAAAATAAAGGCCTATATTAAAACCTGTAAAATTAAAACACTGATAAAAATTAACAAAAAAAAACAATTTTACTTTATTGTGAGTGATGCAAAAAAAATTCATGCTTTTGATTTTATGGTGGGTTTGCTTTCTACCTCTGGAGAAATTTGCAATGGTAATTATTTTTTCCAAAGCAGCGAAGGGGGAGTGAATTTTATAGAAAACTATAAATTTTTAAAAAATAGCGCTAAAAATAAAGGAAATTTTTATGTTGTAAAAGAAGTTTCTCCAGGCTTTCTTTTAAATGCTTCGGTATTTTTAAAAAAACTAACCCGCAATATAAACAATTTATTTAAAAAACCTACTGGTTTGTCCGTTGTTCTTTTAGGTGCGGATGGGAGTGGGAAAAGTACAGCTTTGAATTATATTAAGGAGCAATTTTCCGAAAAAAGAAAGTTATTTCCCCTAAAAAGGATATACTTTAAACCTACTGTATTTAAAATTAAACCAGATAATAAGAATTCTTTACAAAAGGGCCATATACCTCACAACGCGAGCTCATATCCTTCCATCTTATCTCTCGCCAAGGTTTTGTATGTATTTTTAAATTATATTTTATACTTACCTATGCTTTATGTTCGAAAAAAAAATGGTCATTTAATTCTTTTCGATCGACATTTTTATGATTTAATTATTGATAGTAAACGGCATCGGATAAATGAAAAAGGTGTTTATTGGGCTAAATTTTTAACTAAGTTCCTTCCTAAACCTGATGTTCTCATTATACTAAGCTGTGAGCCTGAGCAATTATCAAAGCGAAAGCCCGGCGAAGTACCCATAGAATTATTGCATCAGTTGAATAATGCTTACCAAGCATTTAAACCTAGTAAGGTTAACACTTATCAGATTATCAATAATAATTCAGTAGAGTATTTACATGAACAGTTATCGGCTATTTTAATTACTAATATTATCAAATGAATGGATTAGACTTTTTAAAAAAAGAGCAAATATTATATGATGGCACTCAGTTTAACGCTATTGCCATTCCTTCCATAAAAAATCCTAAGTATATAATTACTATAAATGATAAACGTGTTTTTTTTGCTGGATTGAATCTAATTAGCACTCGAACTATTAAAGCCTTTTTAGGAAAATGTGCTTATTCCTGGTTATATCGTTTAGGCCTCATAAAAAAAATATTAAAGCCTCATTTAGTTACTATAAATATCAGTAATGAACTTTATAAAAGTTTTGATCACGCGATCTTAGAAGTAGAGGGGGTAAATATTTATGTGGGTAGCGCTAAAAATGAAAATCTCTCCCTAACTTTTCAAATTATTGCGGCAAATAAAGAATACTATGTAAGATATCCGATAAGCCAGACTGCGAAAATGCTGCAAAATAATGAGCATAGGAATATAAACTTCTTATCCCAGCTTGCTAAATTATCCATTCAAAGGTTGCATAAGACTATAAATTTCCAAGATACTTATTTACATATTTATGAAGGGTTTTCTCCTAAACAGACGAGAACTAGGCTTTGCCCTAATAAAATGGCGCTTTTAAAGTGTTTGTCCTATCCTAGTTCCGCGCCTATTATCAGCAATGTTTATTTTAAGGAGTTATGTTTAGCCATTGAACAGTTAATAGAGTTCACACCAAATGAACACATTAAAGCTTTAAAAAAGTCCTATCATACTGTTCTTGTTGGTTTAAACACAGTTAGTGTTAGAAAAGCTTTTTTCCACGGAGATTTTTCACCGGATAATGTGCTTCTTTCTAAAAAAGAATGGCATTTAATTGATTTTGAATATTCGCATCCTGATTTCTTTGCATGCTTTGATTTATTCCATTATTTCTACAAAAAAAATAAGCTTCATTTAAAAGTTATTAGTCGCAAAGATATTCAAAAATTGCACCATCTTTCGAAAATAGCTTATGGAGAACTTCCTTTTTCGAGTTTCGAAACTATCTCCTCTACAGCTGTGATAAGAAATTTATTTATTTTTTATTTGTATTTTTTATTAAACCGCTACTTAGTAGATGAAAAAGTTAATGTAGACAGTGCTACAGTGGCTAATCTCATAGAGAGTATAAGTTCTTTATCTAATTGTTAACCACATATTAGGAAGATAATAGTTGACTTCAATAGAGGTTTATTTAAATAATACTCAACCAATTCTGCCTTTGTAGGCAGTAACAATATCCGTTCAGGGGCGAGCTCGAACCTTGGTATATGGTCAGTTTTGAGTGCGGTTCAACGAAATTCTTTCCAAAAGCGTAAATGTATTAGTACCTAGGGACTTGTTACAAAGGCTTCAAAGCTGATTTAACTTCAGTCAAAGATGATACTTACCATTATTTTTAGTGCATGATGAATTTTTTTAGTCGAAGAACGCATTGTTTGATTGCTCCTCTTATTATAAGTGCTTGTGCTGTATTTAATCTTATTATCACTAAATTTTCCTTTCCTTACCTGTATTTTTTCGCTTTACTATTCTTTGTTACTTTTTTATTAATAGATTATGGCTTAAATATAAACAAGGCTAAAAATTCCTTTCAACTCTATTGTTTTTTTTCCCTAGGTGTATTTTTCTTTCATTCCTTGCAAGTGGATAATTTAGATTTATTTTTTGTTTACGTTAAAGGTATCGCTATCTACCTATTATTTCCTTTATATTGGATGCTCTATTTTATGCATTTTGATGAAAAGGAGTTTTGGGCAGTAATAAGAGTATTTATTAAAATCATTAGTATTCCCACCGCAGTTTGCGGACTTATACAGTATTTTTTCTCCTATACCTTGTTTGGCTTATACGATAGCAATTGGTCTACGAGTTTTTTATATTATACACAAGCTACTGATTATAAGACTCTTTTTCGGGCAACTTCGATATTGGGAAGTCCTCAGATTAATTCCTTATTTATGGCCTTCTCCTTAATTTTTTATATAGAGTCGGAAGCTATTAAGTTTAAAAAAAATACCTTGCCTTTAAGTAAATTTTTTTTTGTAGCTCTTTTAGTTGCAGGAGGCTTAGTTTCCGGAGCCAAATCTTTTTTATTCTTGTTTGCTGTTTATGCCATTATTAAAAATTTTAATTATGCCTTTAAATTTCTTCTTGTATCGGTCTTGGTCTTAGGGACTGTGACCTTAGTATTTGATTTTTCTGAGCTAAGTCAGTATCGCATTGTTAACCGAATTTTAAACATTTCTGATGTCTTAAATGAAGAGTCTTCTCATAGTGGTAGGATAGCTACTTATAAAAATCTGTTTAATACTTCTTTTCAGGACAAAAAATGGTTATTCGGTGATGGGCCTGGAACGCATATGGCTTTTGCTGATCTAGCCTTCGGTACTCATAAGGCTACGGAATCTTATTTACTGCAAATCTATATAGAGCTTGGTGTTGCCGTCTTTTTTTTCTTTATAGGTTTTATTGTCTATTCATTTTTTTGTAGCGCAGAGGGTTATACGATTATTATAAAAAAAATTTTAATGATTGAATTTATCTCTATGATTTTTATTCATGGGTTCAACTCGCCTGCATTGTTTATATTTTGGGCTCCTTTCTTTGCGTTAAATAAAGTTCCCGTAGTAAATATAAAAAATTCTAAAACTAAGATGCCCCAACCTATTTAATATTTATTTTTGACATTAAGACGATGTAATATGATTAGAATTTTGCTAAATTGTTCGACCTTGATGAAGGGTGGCTCCTTGCAGGTAGCCCAGTCTGTACTGCAAGACTGTATGAAGGACAGAGAAATAGAATGGTACTTTGCTCTTACTGTAGCCTTATATGAACAATGGGAGCCCTTTTTAAAAGAATCCCATTTGCAGGGGCGTTTAATTCTCTTAAATAAAAGTCCGGCCCGAAGTTATAAAATACGTAAACAGTTAAAAGCAAAAGTTAAGGACCTCTCTTTAAATGCGGTTTTTACGCTTTTTGGACCTGCTTATGTCAAATTTTCAATTCCCCACCTATGTGGTATCGCAGATGGTTGGGTTACTCACTCCAATAAAAATGCTTTTGAGTTGCTGCCTACTATAAAAGAGAAAATTAAAGTATTTTTATTGTGCCGTTATAAACTGTGGTGGTATCAACAAGCAGAAAAATGGTGTGTAGAAGCCCAAATAGCTAAAGACGGTTTTTTAACCAAAACTAAAAGTAAACCACAGGATATAACTGTTATAGCCAATGCAGTAAATCACTTATTTCAGGACTACTCTACACAAATTATTGAGAGGAATTTAACTGATTCGATTAAAATATTTTGCTTAGGAGCTGATTATTGGCATAAAAATTATCAAATTATCCCTTCTATTTTGGCCCATCTTAAAAATAAAATAACTAAAGAGATCATTTTTTTTGTTACTTTACCAGAGCATTCAGCTGTTTTTATGAATTTAATGAGCCTTGCTAAGGAAAAAAAAGTTGACCATTTGATAATGAATTTAGGTCCTATAAGCTTAGAAAAGGTTATTGAGCAATATAAAAAATGTAATATATTATTCTTTCCAAGTGTATTAGAAACGTTTAGTATTACTCCCTTAGAAGCTCTTTATATGAATATGCCGATGATAATTTCAAATATTCCAGCAAATATAGAGGTGTTGAAAGAGCATGCTATCTATGTAAACTCTCTTGATGTGAATGAGATAACGGAAAAGCTGATGCAATTGATTTCTAATTATTCTTTAGAAGTTCAAAAATTGCAGGAGTTAAAAAGAAATAATTATTTTAAATCAGTAAGTACTACCCAAAATCGATTTACTGATTATAAAAATATTTTAAAAACAATGATAAATTAATTATTTATATAATGGATGTATGATATGAGTGTTTATTTAGATACTCGAAAAAAATTACTTAATAATCAGTTTAGCTGGCTAATCACTGGTGTTGCAGGTTTTATTGGTTCTCATTTATTAGAGGCTTTGTTATCTTTAAATCAAATCGTTATTGGTTTGGATGATTTTTCAACAGGTTCTTTAGCTAATTTAAATACTATACGCAATCGCTTGCCGGAAGAATTTGCGAATAATTTTAAATTAATAAAAGGCGATATTTGTTCGATGGTAAGTTGTGAAGAAGCCATGAAGGGTATCGATTATGTCTTGCATCACGCTGCAATGGCGAGCGTACCTTTATCTATCAAATACCCTGAAAAGACGCATAAGATAAATGCCACGGCCTTTATGAATTTGCTTCAAGCAGCTAAAAATGCCCGAGTAAAACGTTTTGTATATGCCTCTTCCAGTGCTGTGTATGGCGATTCAAATCAATTCAAAAAACATGAAGAAAATCCTGTCTTTCCTGTTTCCCCCTATGCAGTGACAAAATATATCAATGAGTTGTATGCACGAAGTTTTTATCAATATTATAAGTTAGAAACCATTGGATTGCGTTATTTTAATATTTTTGGTCCTAGGCAAAGTCCTGATGGCGCTTATGCGCCCGTTATACCCTTATGGATTGAGGCCATGTTAAAGAATGAGCCTGTCTACATTAATGGCGATGGTGGTATTGTCCGTGATTTTTGTTACATTGATAATGTCATCCAAGCTAATCTCTTAGCTGCATTGGGTGAAAATAAGGAGTCTACAAACCGTATTTACAATATAGGTTGTGGTCAGGAAGTTACTTTGACTCAATTAATTACTATAATGAAAAAAATCATTAATCCAGCGAATCTTCGATTAGTCCATAGGGAAGAGCGGATAGGGGATATAAAAATTTCTTCTGCGGATGTTTCCAACGCGAAAAAATATCTCGGTTTTGTACCTACTACTTCACTAGAAAGCGGATTAATAGCAACTATTGAATATTACAAGAGCTTGTTAGAAGCTACAAGGGTAGTTGCTTGAGCTTTATTCAAAAAAAAATATTATGAATATCCTAAATCGTATAAGATCTATGCCGGCAATCTTTCAGTCAGAAAAATCTTACCTCCTGCAATTGTTTTTATTATATTTTATAAGTAATGTTTTTTTGCTGCTCAATTTTAATGGTGTATATTGGGATGATTGGTCTTTAGCCTATCAATCCCCCGAAATAATAAAAAACATCTTTGCTCAAAATAGTTTTATCTGGATAGGCTATCTACATATTTTTTTGAAAAATATCGGCAACGGTATTTATATCTACAGAATCTTAGTTTTCTTTACCTACTTTGGTTCTGGTATTTGTCTTTTTTATATTCTACAACGTATTAAATATATTGATAAAAACTCAGCTTTTTTTATAACTTTATTTTTTTTATTAGCTCCTGTAAATAATGCGCGCATCGCCTTAATTAATACACCACCTATTTTAATGCTCGGTATTTTTTATTTTTCTTTCTTATTACTTACTCAATATCTCGATAATAAGAGAACTATTATTTATCGAATTATCATTCTTAGCTTATTTTTTATTTCTTTTCTTTTAGAGTCATTGTTAGTTTTTTACAGCATAGTTCTATTATATATTTTCTACCATTTGATTGAAAAAAATACTGGTAAATTGTTTATAAATTTTATCGTGCACTATTTTGATTTTATAATTTTACCTATTGTTTTTTTTGTTTTAAAACATAGCCTATTTAAGCCTTATGGAAGTTATGTGAATTATAATGCCTTAAGTCCTGATTATTTGAAAACCGTAGAACTCACCTATGAATCCTTTGATACGTCCTTATATGCACCCATTTCTCAAGCACTAATGACGGCAGGATCCAATTTATATCTAACGATTTTATTGTTTGTAATCATCCTTTTAGTTTTTAGGCCAAGGAACACACAGAGAGTAATTAAAAATAATTTCAAAAATAGTTCGGTAATGATTTTTTTATTATTAAGCCTTATTTTTTTTGTTGTAGCAGTGTTTCCTTATTGTGCCGTAGGTAAATTACCGGTTTTAGGTAATTGGAGTTCGCGTAATCAGATTCTTGTTCCTTTGGGGATGGCTTTTTTAATTTATTTCTTAATAGTCATCATTGCCAAATTAAATAAAAAAATAGCCAGTATTTTAATGGGGGGGCTACTTGCAGTCTTTATGATGGAAGACTTATTTAGTTATTATCGCTATCAAATAGACTGGTTTTATCAGTGTTCCTTAATGCAACAATTTCAAGCTTCTGAAGTTGTGAAGAATTACCAAACCTTTGTGGTCGAAGATACTTTGGAGAAAAGAGTATGGGTTAATAGCGGTACCTTATCGATAAATTGGATTCTTAAGAATGCCTTGCATGAGAATACCCGTCTTATGGTAAGGAATAATCAATCCCTAGAAGTGTTTAAACAGACCAAAATGTATCCTGAACATTTTGCTGCAGATTGGACTTATACGCCGCCGGTATATTTAAAATTGTTGATAAATAAGAATTATCCCCTTAACTTAAAAAACATCACTAAGTTATTTATTTATAATAAATTTAACCCCAAAAAATTCGAGCCAACAGTAAAAAATTTAACAGAAATTAAAGTTGTTTCAACACCTTCAGCCGATAATTTACTGTAAAACTAGCTATTAACTTTGATTGCTAGGCTTTTAGTTTAATAAGCTTAGCAGATATTGTCCGTAACTGTTATTCCTTAACTTATAAGCCATGGTCTCTATCATTTGGCTATTTATCCAGCCATTATGATAAGCAATTTCCTCTAAACAGGCTATTTTTAATCCTTGCCGATGTTCTATGGTTTGTACGAACATACTTGCTTCTAATAAGCTTTCATAGGTTCCTGTATCTAACCAGGCAAAGCCACGGCCTAAAAGTTCTACGTGCAGAGAACCATTTTCAAGATAGATTTGGTTAATGGAAGTAATCTCTAATTCGCCACGCAAAGAAGGTCGAACCTGTTTAGCAATCTCCACGACATGATGGTCATAAAAATAAAGACCGGTTACCGCATAATTTGATTTGGGCTCAATGGGTTTTTCTTCAATAGACGTTGCTTTAAACTGTTCGTCAAAAGCGATAACTCCAAATCTGCTGGGATCTTTTACTTGATAGGCAAAAATGGTGGCGCCCGTTTCGCGTTCCCTAACTTCATGTAATTGAGGGGTAAATCCTTGGCCATAAAAGATATTGTCCCCCAAAATAAGCGCTACTTTATCCTCACCAATAAATTCTTCGCCAATAATAAAAGCTTGGGCTAAACCATCGGGAGAGGCTTGAATAGCGTATTCTAACTCAATCCCAAATTGGGAGCCGTTCCCAAGCAGGCGTACATAGGCTTCGTGATCTTCTGGGGTCGTGATTATCAAAATAGTACGAATTCCAGCTAACATTAATACAGATAAGGGATAATAAATCATGGGTTTATCATAAACGGGTAATAAATGTTTTGATATTCCTTTAGTAATGGGGTGTAATCGAGTGCCTGAACCACCAGCTAAGATAATACCTTTCATCTTTTTTCCTTAAAAATAATTCATTGATACAAGTTATAGTTCTCAAGATACCACTGGACTGTTTTTCTTAATCCTGATTCAAAAGTTTCTTTCGGTTTCCAAGCGAGTTCAGTTTGAATTTTTTTAGCATCAATAGCATAGCGCTGATCATGACCAGGTCTATCTTCTACATAGCTTATCAGTTGTTGATACTCAGAAATTCCAGTTGGTTTTACTGGAGCGAGATCTTCTAAAATCGAGCAAATGGAATAAATGACGTCGATATTTTGTTGTTCATTATGCCCGCCGATAACATAACTTGAGCCTATAGTCCCTTGCAATAATACTTGATAAAGAGCCTGTACATGATCATCTACATACAACCAGTCTCTTATTTGTTTACCCGAGCCATAAATGGGTAAGGGTTTTGCATTAAGCGCATTGAGGATCATGCGTGGAATTAGCTTCTCGGGATGTTGATAGGGTCCGTAATTATTAGAGCAATTAGTGATTATGGTTGGTAAGCCATAGGTTCTATGCCATGCACGTACTAAGTGATCTGCACTCGCTTTGCTTGCTGAATAAGGCGAGCTCGGGGAATAGGGTGTTGTTTCTGTAAAGAAACTAGATAAGCCCTCCAGATCCCCAAAGACTTCATCCGTTGATATGTGGTGAAAGCGAAAGGACGCGCGCTTTTGCTCAGGTAAGTTCTTCCAATAATGTCGAGCCGCCTCGAGTAAGGTGAACGTCCCCACAATATTGGTTTGAATAAATTCTTGGGGAGCATTTATGGAATAGTCTACATGGCTTTCTGCCGCCAAATGCATGACTGCATCGGGTTGAGAGGTGTTGAAGATGTCTTGAATTTCCTCTGCCGAGCAAATATCGAGTTGATGAAATTGATAACGTTTGTGCTGGCTGATTTTTATAAGCGCTTGCAAGTTTCCGGCATAAGTTAATTTATCAATATTGATTATGGAATGTTCAGTTTTCTCTATCAAAAAGCGAATTAATGCTGAGCCGATAAACCCTGCGCCACCGGTTATAAGAATGTTCATTGATAAGTCCTTAATGCAGATGTGAATGCAGTACCTTACTGAGTTGCTCAATCACATAGTCTTGCTGTTGAGAAGTTAAGCCTATCCATAAAGGTAACCTAATAATTCGTTCCGCAAGAGTTTCAGTCAGTAATAAATCTCCATGGGCTCTTCCATAACGCTGTCCACCGGGAGAGGAATGAAGAGGTACATAATGAGATACAGCTTGAATACCTAATTCTTTAAGTTTTAGTAAAATTGATTCGCGATCCATTTGAGGATGAATAATCACATAATACAGATGAGCGTTATGTTCACAATCATTAGGTACGATAGGACGCTGAATCAGTTCTGCTTGCTCAAGGTGCTGTAAATGGTGATGATAATAGTCCCAAATAGCAAGTCGTTTTCGGGTTATTTCCTCAGCTTGTTCAAGTTGGGCAAAGAGAAAGGCTGCAATCATATCGCTAGGCAGGAAAGATGAACCTAATTCACACCAGGTATATTTATCCACCTCTCCACGTAAGAATCGACTTCGATTAGTTCCTTTTTCACGGATAATTTCGGCGCGAAGGGCGTCAGCTGATTGATTAACTAATAACGCACCTCCCTCACCGGAAATAATATTTTTAGTCTCATGAAAACTAAATGCCCCTAGGTCGCCAATACTACCCAAAGCCTTTTTTTTGTATGAGGCCATCACTGCTTGAGCAGCATCTTCAACTACTTTTAATTGATACTGCTGAGCGATATCCATTATAGTATCCATTTCGCATCCAACCCCTGCATAATGCACAGGAACAATCGCCTTGGTTTGGGGCGTTATTGCCGCTTCTATTAATAATTCGTTTAAATTAAGGGTATCTGGACGAATATCTACAAAAACCGGGACTCCGCCTTGCATTACAAAAGCATTCGCAGTTGAAACAAAGGTGTAGGAGGGCATTATAATTTCATCACCCTCTTTTATATCCAGTAATAATGCGGCCATTTCTAAGGCAGCGGTGCAAGAGTGGGTCAATAAAGTTTTGGTAGAGGGAAGTTTTCTTGCAAACCAATCATGGCAATGTTGGGTAAATTGGCCATCGCCCGATAATTTTTTATTACTGTGAGAAGTCAATATGTAAGTTTCTTCATTACCAGTCATATAGGGGATGTTGTATTTAATTAGCTCATTATTCATATTCTATGCTTAATATTTAGTGGATTGATTAAACCGGTATCCTATCATCGATAGCTGAGTTTGCTTCTCTTAAAAATCGTTTAGCGCCTTCAATACCAGGCTGATCAAAGGGGTTAATATTCCATATTACACTTTGTACAAAAATTTTATGCTCATATAAAGCAATTAAGGCCCCTATTGTTTCTGGGGAGCAATGAGTTAAACTGAGATGATTAAGAGGAGTATTCCCTCCTATAAATTCATTGGGTCTATCGAGGTTGTTATAACCAAAAGTGAGGATGTGTTTTTTGTTCACATACATTTGATGAATCAATTCATCTTCATAAGCGTTTAAGGTAATGCAATCTACGGCAATTTTATGAGTCCCTTGACAGAGTAATTGATAGTAACTATGTTGCGCTTGGTTGCCAAGTCCGCCCCAAACGATGGGACTAGTAGAATAATCTAGCGTTTTTCCTTCATTATCAATGGACTTACCATTACTTTCCATATCCAGCTGTTGAATATAAGGAATGAAGTATTCTAATTGTTTTGCATAAGCAAGCATGAGTAAATTATTAATGTGAAGAAAGTTGATATTCCATATTCCAATTAATCCAAGTAAAACAGGAAGATTTTTTTGCAGTTCGGTTTTCTTAAAATGCTCATCCATTTTATGCGCACCTAAAAGCAATTGGGAAAAACATTCGGCGCCAATGGCTATAGAAGTTATTAAATTAATAGCCGAGCAGGCAGAGTATCTACCTCCAACCCAGTTCCAGAGCGGTAAAATATGATGGATCCCATACTGCTGAGCATACTTAATATTTGCAGTAACGGCAATTAAATGGTTTTTAAGGCAGTTATCTTTTCCTAGCCAACTAATGGCCTTTTCATAGTTGCACAGGGTCTCCCTGGTAGTAAAAGATTTAGAAGAGATAATAAATAAAGTCGTTTCGGGATCGAGGCCGCAAACTGTCGTAGAAAATGAATGGGGATCTACATCTGAAATAAAATGAAAACCTAAGTTTTTATCGCTATATTCAGAGAGAGCGTTAATGCAAAATTTAGGGCCTAAATCTGAGCCACCCATGCCAATATTGACAATGTCTACGATGGGCTTTCCTGAATAACCAAACCAGGCCCTTGCTCGAATTTGCTTGCTAATTTCAAACAATGTGTGGCGGGTTTTCAAAATCTCAGGAGTAATATTTTGCTCATTTACGAAAATAGCTTCTTCATTTTGTAGGCGCAGTGCAGTATGAAGAGCCGGGCGGTTTTCGCTGACGTTGACTTTTTCGCCTTTGAGTAAATTATTGATTTTTTCAGGTAGTTTACGTTCTTGTGCTAAAGCTATTAATAACTCTATAGTATGATGCTCAATGAGCTGACTGGATAAATCAAGCTTAATATCAGGCGAAGAAAAAAGAAAATTCTGATTCCTTCCTGGGTTTTTACTATACAATTCTTTAAGTGTTGTTAACCGCATGGATTCTGCGTGATTTCTTAAGGCTATCCATGAGTTAAGTTCCGCAAGTTGCTTCATTTGTCAAAGTATTGTTTTTTTTGTGTGAATAATAACATAATATAAAGAGAAAAAATACGTTCAGAAGTTCGCCCTATTTATTCATTTATCTTCATGAAATATTTTAAATAAAAATCATAGAAATAATTGGCAGCCAAAGAAAATTGAGCGGAAATACTGGTCAATGAACAAAAATTTTCACTCACCTTATTTGAATACTATTTAAAAAAATAGACTGTTTAGGTATCATTAGAGCCTAAGAGTATATAACTTAACGCCAGCAATATATAAGCAAATGGATGCGGCCTGCGTAAAACTTGCTTAGAAAAATTTCCTACATTTTAAAAATAGGATTAATAAGAAATAAAATTGTAATTGTGGGGGATGTTTGAATATTTTAATAGTTAGTCAGTACTTTTGGCCTGAAAATTTTATAATTAATGATTTAGTTTTAAAAATTAAAGCTCAAGGCCACAATATTAGTGTGTACACTGGCAAACCTAATTATCCTGATGGCGTGATTTATCCTGGCTATGTAAGTGCAGGCGTGCAGCAAGAATTTTATCATGATGGTGTTGATGTTTACCGCATTCCTTTAAGACCCCGGAAATCGGGCGGGCGTAAAAATATTGCATTAAATTACCTATCCTTTATTTATTCTGGAATAAAGCATGCCTTTAATTTTTCCAAAGATAAAAAATTCGATGTAGTGTTTGTCTTTGCACCATCACCTATTACTTCAGTGATTCCCGCAATTTTAATTAAATGGTTAACCCGCGGGCATTTAGCCGTATGGGTACAAGATCTTTGGCCTGAAAGTATAAAAGCCACCGGTTATTTTAAAAATTCATTGATCTTGGGCAGCGTGCGTCTTTTAGTAAGAGCAATATATTATTTTTCCGATACCATTTTAGTGCAATCAAGACGTTTCATTCCTGCAGTGGCTTCTTTATCAAACGAGAAAAAAGTAATTTATTATCCAAACTCCGTGCTGGATAGTTTAGCTTTAGATCCTAGTGCCTATCCTTTGCCGACGGATTTTTTAGATCTAATGAGCACTAATTTTTGCATTGTTTTTGCGGGGAACATTGGAACTGCCCAGGCTTTAGACATTATTACTCAAGCAGCAGAACGCTTGAAAAAACATAAAAAAATAAAAATAGTATTAATAGGAAGTGGAAGTCGAGCTTCTTGGGTAAAGGAAGAAATTGAGAATAAAAATTTAACCAATTTAGTTTTGGCGGGGCGGTATGAAGCTAAAGCTATGCCCTTTATTTATTCTAAAGCTGCAGGTTTATTAGTAAGTCTTAACAATAGTGAGATCTTTAGTTACACGATTCCCTCAAAAATTCAGTCTTATTTAGCGGCTGGAAAACCAATTATTGCTTCTTTAGATGGTGAGGGGGCAAAAGTAATTACCGACTCCGGTGCGGGATTTGTTTCGCCAGCTGGAAATGCGGATTTATTGATTAAAAATATTGAGCAATTGTATTCTTTGTCACCGCATGAGCGTGAAAAAATGGGCGCCCTAGGACGAGCTTATTTCCTAAAACACTTTGAAATGGAAAATCAAAGTCAACGCCTTATTGAAATTTTGAAGAAAAGAATAGAAGGGGAAGTTGCATGAGAGTTTTGATATTAGGCATTACAGGTATGTTAGGTAGTGCTGTTTATAAAAAATTTATAGAAAATAAGACCTTTGAAACCTGGGGAACTTTACGCAATGACAGAATGTTAAAATATTTTCCCAAAAGCGATCAAATAATTAGTCATGTGGATGTACTTAACTCAGATGAACTCTTAAGTCTTTTCGAACGTGTCCGTCCTCATTTGGTAATTAATTGCGTAGGTTTAATTAAACAACTATCTCGTGCTAATGACCCTTTAGCTGTGCTACCTATAAATACTTTATTTCCTCATCAATTAGCCAAGGTCTGTAGTTTAATTAATGCACGATTAATTCATATAAGTACTGATTGCGTGTTTTCGGGGCGACGCACAGAGGGAGCCTATTCTGAGTCAGATCTGTCTGATGCAGAAGACTTATATGGCAAATCCAAATATATTGGAGAAATTACCCACTCCCCTCATGCAATAACCTTAAGAACGTCAATTATCGGCCACGAATTGAATAGTAATTTTGCGCTAATAGACTGGTTTTTATCTCAGAATAATCACGTAAAAGGTTATCTAAATGCTATTTATTCAGGCCTACCCACTTTTGAATTAGCTCGGGTAATACATGATTATGTAATCCCTAATCCCGATTTGTGTGGCTTATACCATGTTTCTTCAAAACCGATTAGCAAATATCATTTATTAAAATTAGTGGCTGACGTTTATAAAAAGGATATTTTAATTGAACCTGAACATACCGTGTTTATTAACCGGGCTTTAAAATCCAGCCGCTTTGAAAAGGAAACTGGCTATGTCGCTCCTGATTGGCCTCTTCTAGTCCAGCAAATGCATAGGGAAAAAATTATCCATCAAGGAATTGTACATGTTTAATGATAGCGTTTTATTGATCACTGGAGGAACAGGCTCTTTTGGTTATACCGTTTTAAAGCGATTTTTAAAATCAAATGTAAAAGAAATACGCGTATTTAGTCGTGATGAAAAAAAGCAAGAAGATATGCGTTTATTATTAAATAATGAAAAAATTAAATTTTACATTGGCGATGTGCGAGATTACAGCTCATTAAAAGAAGCCATGATGGGTGTTGATTATGTTTTCCATGCCGCTGCACTGAAACAAGTTCCGTCTTGTGAATTCTATCCTATGGAAGCAGTACGCACTAATATTCAAGGCACGGAAAATGTCTTAAACGCAGGTATAGACGCAAAAGTAAAGCGTATTATTGTCTTAAGTACGGATAAAGCAGTTTATCCGATTAATGCTATGGGCTTATCTAAAGCCATGGCTGAAAAAATAATGATTGCTAAATCCCGTTCTATACCAGCTGATGAAACCGTTATTTGTGCTACGCGCTATGGTAATGTCATGGCCTCGCGGGGTTCAGTAATTCCTCTTTTTGTAAAACAAATTCAAAATAATGAAGCCATTACTATTACAGACCCCAATATGACGCGATTTTTAATGACTTTAGAGGATTCTGTTGATTTAGTTCTGCATGCCTTTCAACATGCCAAGCAAGGTGATATTTTCGTGCAAAAATCCCCGGCTTGTACAGTCGCCGATTTGGGGCAAGCTTTATTAGAATTATTTCAGTGTAAACGAGAAATTCAAGTAATCGGCACAAGGCATGGCGAGAAGCTTTATGAGACCTTGGTGTCCCGCGAGGAAATGTCGAAAGCGGAAGATATGGGTATGTATTATCGTATTATTGCTGATAATCGAGATCTTAATTATAAAAAATATTTTGTGGAGGGAGAGGAGCGATTATCTTCTATAGATGATTACACTTCCCACAATACAACACGATTGAACATTAATGGAATAAAAGAATTGCTGTTAAAATTAGATTTTATTCAAGAGGCTTTTGATGCTTAAGATAATGACTTTAGTTGGAACTCGTCCAGAATTAATTAAAATGAGCCGAGTGATTGCAGAGTTTGACCAACATGTAGAACATATTTTAGTACATTCTGGGCAAAATTATGATTATGAATTAAATCAAATTTTTTTTGATGAGCTTGATATTCGCAAACCGGATGTTTTTTTAAATATTTCTAAAGATTCGGCTGTGCAAGCCATTGCTGATGTTATTGTGAAGGCCGATGAGGTATTTGAAAATTATAAACCCGATGCACTTTTAATTTATGGAGATACTAATACCTGCCTTGCTATCATAGCTGCGAAAAGGAGAAAAATTCCTATATTTCATATGGAGGCAGGTAATAGATGCTTTGATGAGCGGGTACCTGAAGAACTGAATAGGAAGGTGGTTGATCATTTAAGCGACATCAATATGGTTTTAACCGAACATGCGCGACGTTATTTAATTAATGAAGGCATAAAACATGAAACTATCATTAAAACTGGTTCGCATCTTAATGAGGTCTTAGACTTTTATAAAGATAAAATTAATAATTCTGCCATTGTAGAAAGCCTTAAATTAAAAAATAAAGAATATTTCGTGGTTAGCGCTCATCGAGAAGAGAATGTTGATAATTGTGAAAATTTGAACGATTTAATTGAAAGTATTGAACTCTTAGCTGATAAATATAACTATCCCGTTTATTTTTCCACCCATCCTAGAACCCGTAAACGAATCGAGAGCTATATCCAAAGACCCATTCATCCTTTAATTCATTTTATTAACCCCTTAGGTTTTTTTGATTATGTCAATTTACAAAAAAACGCTTTTTGTGTCCTTTCTGATAGCGGCACTATCACTGAGGAAGCCTCAATATTGGGTTTTCCTGCTATTACCATACGAAATGCTCATGAGCGACCAGAAGGTATGGATGTAGGTACTTTAATTATGAGTGGATTGAAGAAAGAGCGCGTTTTAGATGCAGTGCATATTGTTACCTCGCAACATAATAACTGTGAGCAGCGCGTAGTTCCCCCTGTTGATGATTATCAGTCTTTAAGCGTTTCCAAACAAGTACTTCGAATTGTTGTAAGCTATATTGACTATATAAACCAAAATGTTTGGAGAAATAAATAAGATTTTTGTTAAAATATCCTTTAATTGGCCCTATAAGTGAGATTGAGCCTTATCATTTACCTATAGCGATATAACAATTTTTTGCGATAGTCACTGAAAAATCTTTGATAATGAGATATGTTTCTTCGAAAAATATTATGCACCAAAAATGGTTCGCGATAATTAGAACCGTAGTTTCCAGGATAATTATATGAATTCCTTAGATAATGTTCGTATAGCTAGAGTATCAACTATTCCTTTTTTCGTGTATACACAATTGCGTACACAATTGGAGGCTTTAGCTGACTCTGGAGCGTTAGTATCTATCATTACTAGTGATGACGAACTAAGTAAAAAAATCAAAACTATCCAGGGATGTACTTTTAAGTTTTTATTTATAGCACGTAAAATTAATCCTTTCTCAGATTTAATTGCACTAATTAAACTCTGGCGTATTTTTCGTAAAGAAAAATATCAAATTGTTCATTCAACCACACCTAAAGCGGGGTTATTGTGTGCCATTGCTGCTAAATTGGCCGGGGTGCCAATCTGTATTCACACTTTTACGGGTCAGCCTTGGGTGACAATGACAGGTATTAAAAGGTTTTTAGTAAAATGGAGTGATAAATTAATCGCCAAGCTTGATACCTATTGTTATGCTGACAGTCGTAGTCAATGCGATTTTTTAATAAAAAATAAAATTATCGCGCCTAATAAGCTCAATGTTATTGGCAATGGTTCTTTAGCCGGGGTTGACATCAATCGCTTTTCTCACGACAATTTTTCTGATGAAGATAAAATAAAGCTAAAAGCCCAATATGATATTGAGCCCTCGGCTAAAATCTTGCTTTTTGTAGGAAGGGTGACTCGCGAAAAAGGAATTTTTGAGTTAATTGAGGCTATCCAAAACCTCATAAATAAAGGACAAAATATTGTTTTAATTGTTTTGGGCCCCTTTGAACAACATAATGAACAAGATGTGCGCTCCTATGCAGAAAAAATGTGCGGTAAGCGGGTTGTTTTCGCAGGATTCCACCAAGAGCCAGAGCGCTTTATGTTTGCCAGTGATTTATTGTGTTTGCCAAGCTACCGCGAGGGGTTTGGCACCGTAGTGATAGAGGCAGCTGCGATGGGCCTACCGGTTATAGGTACCAATATTTATGGTTTGAAGGATGCAATCATAGACGGTGAAACAGGGCTATTAGTTGAGCCCAAAAATAGTGAGCAATTAACCCAAGTTTTAGATCAATTATTATCGGACGATTCCTTGCGACGCATTATGGGAAATAAAGCGAGAGAGCGAGCGCGCATTAATTTTGATAGTAAGCAGTGTAATGAACTTCTAATTAAAGAATATGAGCACTTATTAAATCAAATATAACGGTATGGATTATGCAAAAAATTTTAGTAACGGGCGCTACTGGCTTTGTTGGTCGTAGCTTGGTTCCAGCTCTTCAAACAGCTGGTTATGATGTGGTATGCGCAGTCTCAAAACCAGTCGATTGGATTAATGCACGGCAAGTGGTGATTAATCGCTTAGAGCTCATGGACGATTGGAGCTCTATACTTCCTGGCATCGATGTTATTATTCATCTTGCGGCTAAAGTACATGTCATGCAGGGTAATGTCCCTCTGGATGAGTTTTGCAAGGTGAACAGTATTGCTACTAAAAAATTAGCCGAACAAGCCGCGCAGCATGGTGTAAGACGTTTCATTTTTTTAAGTTCAATCAAAGTAAATGGTGAGTTCACTCTTGAAGGTGCTCCTTTTACCGAAGAAAATTGCCAAAATCTTGAAGATCCATATGGGCAAAGTAAATTATTAGCGGAACAAAACCTTTTAGAACTGTCTCAACAATCGAGCATGGATGTCGTTATCCTTCGCCCTTCTTTAATTTTTGGGCCGGGTGTAAAGGCTAATTTTTTAAAAATGATGCAGTTGGTGAATAAAGGCTTGCCTTTGCCCTTTGGCGGGATTAGAAATAAACGTAATTTTGTATTTATTGAAAACTTAATTTCAGCTATTGAGGCAGTAATTAATGAACCTAAAGCGGCTAATCAAGTCTATTTAATAGCTGATAATGAGGCCTGGTCCTTATCGGAATTATTAAGTTTTATTGCACAAACAATGAATAAAAAATCCCGCCTTATTACGGTGCCTGGACTTTTGAGATTATTCAAATTATTTGGATTGACTGCGTTAAGTACCCGTTTATTTGGTTCATTAGAAGTAAATAATGGTAAAATAAAAAAACAAATTGGATGGTTGCCTCCTGTTACTTCAGCTGAGGGTTTAGTTAAGACGATTAAGTGGTATCAAGATGAACATAATACCTAGTATTTTTTTAGTGGGTTTATCGTTATTAACGACTAAAATTTTTTGCTCTTTAGCAAAAAATACTAAATTAATGGATAAACCTAATGAACGGTCTTTGCACCATGTTCCTAAGGTAAGGGGAGGTGGGCTAATTTTTATTAGTCTGTTTTTATGCGCACTACCGTGGCTGGGATCTATTTATCAAGTCTCTTTAATCGAGCAATCCGTTTTGTTTATTTCTGTTTTTCTCATTGCCTTAATTAGTTTTTGTGATGATTTATACAACTTATCAGCCAAACCCCGCTTTGCTGTACAATGTTTGATTGCAGGGTTAATTTCGCTTACAGCCAAACCCGAAAGCCTTAATTTTGTTTTATTTTCTATTTCTAATCCCTATTTAATTATCGGATTGACTTTTTTTATTACTTTATGGGCAATTAATCATTTTAACTTTATGGATGGTTTAGATGGCTTTTGTGGCTCGCAAGCTTTATTTTTATTTTTTGCTTATTCCTTACTGTTTGGTATGGTAGGGGCACTATTTTATCATGATCTTTGTTTAATTTTGATTTTTGGTTTGATAGGTTTCTTGGTATTTAACTTCCCTCCAGCCAAACTCTTTATGGGGGATGTCGGTAGTGCCACGTTAGGTTTTATTTCATTTTATATCGCACTAATCGCTCAACAAAAATACGCTATACCTCTGTTGTATTGGTTTATTTTGAATGCTCTTTTCCTTTTTGATGCAACGCTTACTTTATTGCGACGAATTCAAAAAAAAGAAAAATGGTTTGCTGCCCATAGAAAACATGCTTATCAACGATTGAAACAATATGGTTTAAGTACGCGCTTAATTTTATTAGGGCAATTACTGATTAATCTTTCTTTCTTGATGGGAGTTTTTTTAATTAAGAACAAAAGCCTACCACCGTATTGGGTACTTCCTATTTTGTTCCTGGTCTTAATCATTAGCTACTTAATCATTGAAAAATTATATCCGATGTTTCGTGCTGAGTAGCCTTAAGGCAATTAGTTGTTGGCAAAGATGAGATCCTGCTAAGAATTCCATCTTTGCCTAAAAAGAAAGAGGCTCACAGGCCATGTAAATCAGTCTTTGCGAGCGAGCAATATCACGTTGCAATTGCGCAAAAACCACAAGAAGGACCTATTCCGTGAGCGTTTACCAATAAGGTCTAACAGGGATTCCATTGTTTAGTGCGAGGATCATACCATTTCTTTTGGCCTGGATCGCATTTGGTTCCAAGTCCAGTAGTTCCGTTATCTACGCATTGCTTAGGATTATCTGGGTTAGGGTGTTGGCCGACAGGACAACCATCTCTAGCTTGCGAGACCGCAGAAAAACAAATTAGTGACGATAGAACTAAAGTGGTTTGTACTATTTTAATACTTGATTTCAAGTACTTAGTCATAAAATTCTCCTTAATATGTTGACAGTACGCACTAATTATAGCATAGATGTATTTTTTAATTTCTAATAGAGAAATTTTCTTCATTTAAAGTGGTCGGTGAGAGTACAATTTAGCTTTTCATAAATTCAGAACCTTTTCCTAGTTTTTTTGTTTTAAATAAAGTAAACTGCTGAGTTTTACTGTGGAAAATCAAATTTTTTATCAAAAAAGTTGAATATATAGTTTGCTTAATACTCTCTTAAGATTCTATGTGTACAATAGATTTCGAACGGTAATGTTCTTGTTTTATTCAATTTGTAGTTATAGAGAACACCATGGAAGTTCTGTGGGAATTAGGTAGCTACGTAGTTAGGGAGATTTAGTCATGCTAATTTTGACTCGACGTATAGGCGAAACATTAATCATTGGTGATGATGTTAATATTACGGTACTGGGTGTTAAGGGCAATCAAGTTCGTTTAGGAATTAATGCGCCCAAAGACGTTTCTGTACACCGCGAAGAAATTTATTTACGTATTCAACAAGAAAAAGAATCTGATGATTCAACTGTTGAAACAGTATAAACGATTTTCTCGCAGCTCATCCAGTTCCGGGTACTTAATCCTATCCGGGACGAATCCCCCTTAAGAAGCCTTTAAACTAGTATCACCAGAAGAAAACAAATGGACCTTACCTTCATCATCTTGAAGAATAAGTTGGCCGCTAGAATTAATTCCGCATGCAACTCCAGTTATAGATTCTAACGCCTGACTGACTGTGATGCTCTTTCCTACTAAATAGTCATAGCGCTGCCATTCCTCCATAAAAAATTGCAGATCATGAGCAAGAAACTGAGTTAGATAGCGATTTAAAGTAGTGATAAGATGAGCAATAATTTCATTGCGATTATAAAAATGGGCTGACAACTCATATAAAGAACACCAGGGTTTGTCAGGTAAGGGATGGTGTTCAGTATCAGAGTTGACATTTAAGCCAATACCAATGACCACCTGAGCGATAGCATTAGATTCTGCAATAATTTCAATAAGGCTGCCGCAAAGTTTTTTATCCCTCCATAAAATATCATTGGGCCATTTTATTTTTATCTCTGGGGTTTCAATGAATTGGTCTAAGGTTTTTACCACAGCAAGGCTAGTAATAAGGCTTAAACCAGAAAGCTTAGCCAGATTGCATTCTAGCTTCCAGCGACTTGAGCAATAGATATTTTCTCCAAAAGGAGAATGCCACGTTCTGCCAAAACGACCGCGACCTTGAGTTTGTTGTTCTGCACAACAAACCTCCAAATACTCACTTATGGGTAAATCTTTTAAATAACTGTTGGTTGAATCAATTGAATTAAATAAATGTAGCCGTACCGGAAGTCCCGCTAACTGTTTAACTATTAGCTCTTCATCAAGAAGAATTAAACTTTGCTTTAGCTGATAACCTTGTTGGGGGATACTTAAAATTGGAATAGCCCATTCATTAAGTTGTTTTATTTGTTTCCATACCGCCGAGCGTGAAATACTCAATGCTTGCCCTAACTCTGTGCCACTATGGCACAAACCATCACTTAAAATAGTGAGAATGGCATATTGGGTTGAATTAAGCTTTAACATCATTAAAATATCAGACAAGCACTTTGTTGTAATTTAATCACACCGTGTCTGATTTCTCTAACAGTTGGATGATGGCATAAAGCGCCACTGCAGGCGACTTTTGGCATGAAAGAGCGTAGGTGCCAGGTAGTGTTGTTTAACTTATCTTCTACTAATTGTTTGGTGGGGAAGGTGGTTGGGACGGTGAAGTCTTTAGTAGGATAGGATAGCCCTAAACCACAGGCTTTAATAAAGGCTTCTTTTTGTGCCCATACATGGAAAAATAAAGCTGCCTTCAATGAGATAGGCGCTTTTTTTAAATCTTCTAATTCTTTATCCGAAAATAAGTGTTGAGCAATACCTTCATAGGGCCTGGCAGAATAACGCTCAATATCAACGCCTAGAGGGAAATTTTTGCCAACAGCCAGTAAAGCAGTATCTTCTGTATGGCTGAGATTGAATTGTAATTTTTGTGAATTAATAACAGCAGGTTTTCCCTGGGCATTATAGGTAAACTCTAGTTGCTCAGGTGATACATTAAGATAACGGGCTAATATAATGCGAACCGCAGCCCGGCTGGTGGCAAACCGACGCCGGTGTTTGTCAAAATAAAACCGGTTAGCGCGTGCCTTTTCTTCTGAGTTTAATAATTGATCGGCAGCATGCAACTCTTCTTCTAAAGAAAATTGCCATAGATCAATGCGTGACTCATTGAGCACGCAATGTTCGCTATTTAGCGGTGTGAATCCAGTAATTATCATATATTGGTTTTAAACTAGCGTCTATTAACGGTTAAGAGTATCATATACTCTGATCTTTAATTCAATACAGAGTAACGAATGAGCCGACAATTTTTAGATTTTGAACAACCTATCGAAGAGTTAAAGCAAAAAATTGAAGCATTACGTATGGTAGGTAGTGATAATACTGTTAATTTAAGCGAAGAAATCGCAAGGCTTGAGGCAAAATGTGAAGAATTAACGGAAACTATTTTTTCCAATTTAGAGCCTTGGCAAATCGCCCAGATGTCACGTCATCCTTTACGACCTCAAACTACCGATTATATTGAACGTATATTTACTGATTTTCAAGAGCTACATGGTGATCGTAGCTATTCTGCAGCACCAGCTATAATCGGAGGTATGGCTCGTCTAGATGGTCAACCTGTCATGATTTTAGGACATCAGAAAGGTAAGCGCACCAAAGAAAAAGTCTATCGTAATTTTGGTATGGCACGGCCTGAGGAGTACCGTAAAGCCTTACGTTTAATGAAAATGGCCGAAAAATTTAATTTACCTATCATAACCTTTATTGATACGGCCGGAGCCTATCCTGGAATTGGTGCTGAAGAGCGTAATCAATCTGAGGCAATAGCGCGTAATTTATTTGCAATGTCTCGTTTTAAAACCCCCATTATTTGCATTGTCACTGGTGAGGCGGGTTCTGGCGGGGCTTTGGCTATTGGGGTTGGGGATAGTATTTTGATGCTGCAATTTGGTATCTACTCGGTAATTTCTCCAGAAGGCTGTGCGTCAATTTTGTGGAAGGACGCAACAAAAGCCAGTGAGGCTGCGCGAGCCATGGGAATTACTGCGGATCGAATTTTAGAAAATAAAATAGTGGATAAAGTTATTCCTGAGCCTTTAGGTGGGGCACACCGTAATGTAGATGAAATGGCGCAAGAAGTGAAGAAACTGCTGCTTTCTGAATTAAATGCATTAAAACAAATCCCTCTTGATGAGTTAATTGAGAAGCGATATAAAAAATTTATGGCTATGGGGGCTTGTGACTAAACCAGTATTTATAAAATCCACCTTCTCAGCTCTACAGGAAGAGGGGGTGGATGCTATCCATTTACTTTCTACACAATGGCTTGAGCGCCTAGTTGAGTTTGAGCAATTAATAGTTGCTTTTAGTGGTGGCTTAGATTCTACGGTTCTTTTATCTTGTCTTGCTTCCTACCCTTTTTTACATTCACGTTTGTTAGCTATTCATATTAATCATGGAATTAGTCCTAATGCTTTGGCTTGGCAAAAACATTGTGAAGCTTTCTGTTCGCGTTTAAATGTATCTTTTCTTACTGAGTCAATTAAATTTAATCGCTCCTCCAATATTGAGGAAGAGGCAAGAACAGCTCGTTATGCCGCTTTTGCGCGGATATTAAATCAAAAATCCTGTTTGCTGCTCGGCCATCATATGGATGATCAAGCCGAAACCGTCTTGCTGCAACTTTTTCGGGGAACTGGAATTGATGGCCTAGCAGGAATCCCTGCGTATGAGAATTTTGCAAGCGGTACTATGGCCCGACCCTTGTTGCAACATACCCGAGAGCAATTACATCACTATGCGCAAGTGGCGCAGCTAACCTGGGTCGATGATGAAAGTAATCAAGACTCTCGATTTTCACGTAATTATTTACGCAATCAAATTATGCCTTTGTTACGAGAAAAATGGCCTGGGGTTGTAGGAAATATCAACCGAACTGCAGTACACTGTCAGCAAGGGAAAAAGAATTTGTATCAACTGGCCTTGATTGATTGTCAGGAGCTTGAGCATCCTGGTAAATCCTTGTTAATTGAACCTTTAAAGCATTTAGGCGAGGCGCGGATTATTAATGTACTGCGAGTTTGGTTGAAAAAAAATAAAATCAAATTGCCAACCACTGCAGTTATGAGCCGTATAGTGCATGAATTATTGGAGGCAAGTGTTGATGCAACTCCTTTAGTGGCTTGGAATGATACCTGTATTCGTCGTTATCAGGAGCGTATTTATCTGGATAATAAAAGGCTGCATCCCTTACCTGAATGCATAGAATGGTCAGCTTTTCCTCAATCTTTAGCGCTTAATGATGAGAGTATTTTATTTGCCAAGGCCGCTAAGGAAGGGTTAATTATTCCTCCTAAAGCAAAAATAACTATTCGCTTTCGCCAAGGTGGAGAAACTATTGTCCTCCATCAGCAAACCAAGAAATTAAAAAAATTATTCCAAGAATGGCAGGTTCCAGTTTGGCATAGAGATCGAATACCTTTGCTTTATATTAATGAGCAGCTAGCAGCGGTAGTTGGTTATGTGGTTAGTGATTCTTTCTTTAGCAGTACGGAACCTGCCTGGATTATTAACTTTTAATCAACATTATTTAATTAAAACCTATCTTTATTGAAAATTGATTAAACTATAAACTTATTTTAGTGCAACTTAGGCAGATTTGAAGCAAGAGCTTTAAATCGACAGTTGCGGTGAATAATTGACTTATAGAGAAGAAAATCATGTTAGCTTTATCGACCATTTGGCTATTAAATTATTTAGCCCTAGCCTCTTTTTCTGCAGTTATTGTTACTCCTTCATTACCAGCGATTGAGCAGTTTTACTCTTTATCCCAAGGACAAGTTGAATGGCTTGTTTCAATTTTTTTATTAGGTTATGTGATTGGGCAATTGCTTTATGGGCCTTTGGCAAATCGATTCGGACGGCTCTTTGCATTGCGTTTTGGATTAGTTATAAATTTAGTCGGCATTTTAATTTGTTTCACCGCATTGGATGGAAATTATTATTTATTACTTCTTGGGCGCTTAGTGACTGCATTAGGCTCAGCCAGTGGTTTAGCATGTACTTTTATGTTAATCAATGAATGGCTTCCTGAAGCGGAAAGAAAAAGAGCCTTGGCCAGTAGTATCCTCTTCTTTACCTTAGGTATTGGTTTAGCCGTGGTGCTCGGGGGAATAATGACTGAGTATTATGACTGGAGTTATTGTTTTATTATTTTGTTACTGCACGGTGTAGTGATGATTTTGGGAACTTTGACGTTTAAAGAAACCTTAATTCGGCGGCAAGCATTAAATATAAGAACGATTATTCATAATTATCAGCAGGTTTTAGCCTGCAAAGAATTAGTCATTTATTCTTTAGTGGTAGGTCTATGCTCAGCTATTTCCTACTGCTTTTCTGCTGCAGGCCCATCAATTACTAAGCAATTTTTTAATCTTTCTCCCCTAAGTTATGGCTATTGGAATGGACTCAACATGATAGGCATGTTAATTGGTGGTCTTATAGCAAAATATTTATTACAACACTATAAAGCTCAACAACTAGTGATGTGGGGATTAGTCGGCACTGCTATGGGGCTTGTTAGTTTAGCGATGCTGTTTTATTCCAGTGAAGGGTCAGTTTTATGGTTTTTTCTAAGTGTAATGAGTCTATATTTATTCAGTGGTTTTTTATTTTCTGGAGGCTCTTATTTGGCTCTTATTTCAATTCAAGATAAAGCAAGCGGTTCTGCGATGATGAGTTTTCTTAATATGCTAACTGCAGTTTTAGCCGTAATTTTTTTAGGTTATCTCAGCACCAACTCCTTTTTAGCATTTCTTTTGGTTTTAGGAGGTTTATGGTTTTTAACCCTGATCCTCAGCATGTTTTTTACCTCTTCGCAAATTTTAGAACACTCAAATCCTTGTCCTTAAAACTGCTTACTCTCTTGCTCATTTTATTGAATCCCCGTCTTCGCGGGGATTTTATTCTTGCAGGAGTACCGGGCACCACTAGCAGGGCATTATTTTGCTTAACATTCGGGTAAGTTAACAGCTAATCCGCCCATTGAGGTTTCTTTGTAAATACTTTGCATGTCCATCCCGGTTTGTTTCATTGTTTTAATGACTTTATCAAGAGAGATGTGATGTTGACCATCACCAATCAAGGCCATACGTGTGGCATTGACCGCTTTTACCGAGCCCATTGCATTACGTTCAATACAAGGAATTTGTACTAGACCTAATACTGGATCGCAGGTCATTCCTAAATGATGCTCCATAGCTATTTCTGCCGCGTTTTCTACCTGATCAATAGTCCCACCTAAAACTGCAGTAAGGCCTGCCGCCGCCATGGACGAGGCAACTCCTACTTCTCCTTGACAACCCACTTCTGCACCCGATATAGAAGCGCCTTTTTTGTAAAGGATACCTATAGCTGCTGCGGTGAGAAAATAGGTATAAATATCTTCATCACTCATCCGATCATGGGCCTGTTGACAATATTTTAATACCGCTGGAATAATCCCAGCTGCACCATTGGTTGGTGCCGTAACGATTCGGCCACCGGCAGCATTTTCTTCATTGACGGCCATAGCATAAAGATTTAAATGATTCATTATATCTGATTGTTCAAAAACACTTTTAATCCCTTTTTGCTCAATCAATTTTTTATATAAGTCAGGAGCCCTTCTTTTTAGATTTAAGCCACCTGGCAAGATACCCTCATGCTTACAACCATTAGTTATACAATCATCCATTACTTTAGCAATTGCTAAAATGCCTTGATTGATCTCCCCAAGACTCCGCCATGTTTTTTCATTTTCTAACATTAACTCGGCAATAGTTAGTTGATTTTCTCTGCATAGCTTTAAAAGCTGCTCAGCCGTTGTAAAGGGGTAGGGAGGCGGATTACTGTCTTCTTCGGTGTGGTGAAACTCTTCTTCGGTAGTAATAAAACCGCCACCGATTGAATAATATACCTGGCTTAATAAGAGAGCATTTGTATTATCAAAGGCAGAAAAGCGCATGCCATTAGTATGGAGAGGTAAAAGTTCTTTTTGTAAAAAAAGAAAATCTGTCTTCTCATCAAAATGAATTTCTTTATGACCTGCTAGATTCAGACGTTGGGTGCTTAAAATTTCTTTCATCCGAGGAACCATGCGTTCTGGGACGACCGTTTCAGGCGATTGATTTTCCAAACCATTTAAAATGGCCTTATCGGTTCCATGCCCCTTTCCTGTTAAGGCCAATGAACCGTATAATTCAATTTTTACGCGTTGCGTTTTAGCCAGTAATTGATGGTGCTCTAATAATTGGAGAAAGGCATTCGCTGCTAGCATGGGGCCTACTGTATGGGAGCTTGAAGGACCTATCCCGATGGAAAATAAATCAAATACACTAATGTTCATATTGTACGTCTTCAGGTTTTAATACACGCAAGTTTAGAAGTATATCGAGAATTTGTCTATTTATAATTAAATCTCAGCTTATACTGGTAATTTTAGTTAAATTTAGGCAGAATGAGTGGGCATTTTTACAATAAGAAAGACAAAAGGGGATTGTTTATGAAGATCAAATTGGTCGCTGCTGCCGTTATGGGGCTGATGATGACTACTGCAATGGCTGCAACCGATGCTACATCATTATCTACAGACACTGATAAGTTGTCCTATAGTATTGGTGCTGATTTAGGGAAAAACTTCAAAACTCAAGGTATTGATATCAATCCAGCTGCATTAGCTAAAGGGATGCAAGATGGTATGGGAACTGGTCCATTAGCTCTAACTGAGCAACAAATGAAAGATGTTCTCAACAAATTCCAAAAAGATTTAATGGCTAAACGTACAGCTGATTTTAATAAAAAAGCAGATGAAAACAAAACTAAAGGCGAAGCCTTTTTAGCTGCCAACAAATCAAAACCAGGTGTTGTGGTTTTACCAAGTGGTTTACAATATAAAATTATTGAAAATGGCACCGGTACTAAACCAGGCAAAGACGATACGGTGACTGTTGAATATACAGGTACTTTAACGAACGGAACTGTATTTGATAGTACAGATAAAGCGGGCAAACCTGCTACATTCCAAGTCTCGCAAGTAATTCCTGGTTGGACTGAAGCATTACAATTAATGCCTGCTGGCTCTACCTGGGAAGTTTATGTTCCATCTAATTTAGCTTATGGCCCACGAAGTGTAGGTGGTCCTATTGGTCCAAATGAAGCTTTAATATTTAAAATTCATTTGATTTCCGTTAAAAAATCTGCCTAATCCCGTAAAAAATCACTCTGACTACTAGTTGGAGTGATTTTTGTTTATTAGTTGTAAAAGGTCACTCGCAATGTCAAAATTTTGGAATGTTATTCTGTCCTATAAAATAAACCCAATAAGTTGTTTCTTTGCCTAGTGAACAATAACAATGAATAAACGCCTTTTTATTGTTTTAATTTTAGGTTTTTCATCTGGCCTCCCCATGGCTTTACTAAGCAGTACTTTGCAAGCATGGTTTGCTTCAAGTGGTCTGTCAGTTTTAGCGACTGGTGCTTTAAGTTTGATTGGCCTTCCTTATACCTATCGTATGTTTTGGGGACCAATCCTCGATCGTTACCCCTTATTAAAATTAGGTAAGCGACGTAGCTGGATTTTAGTAATGCAGATTTTGTTGCTCCTTGGTTTTAATGTTATGGCCTGGTTTACTCCGGACGAATATCCTCGTTTACTTGCATTTATAGCTTTATCCCTAGCTTGTTTTTCTGCAACTCAAGATGTTGCGATAGATGCCCATCGTGTGGAGTATTTGCCTATTCCAGAACATGCTCTAGGGGCTTCATTAGCGGTATTTGGCTATCGTTTTGCCTTGTTGTTTTCTGGTGGTATCGCTTTAATTATGGCCGAGCATTGGGGTTGGGCTTTCACCTATCGCTTGATGGGATTAAGCATGGCTATCGGTATGATCGCCGTCTTTTTCAGTAATGAACCCGAAGTCGCCCTCAAAGAACCGAGCTCTAGTGGTTTTTTATTCCTTGCTCCAATAAAAGAGCTTTTGTCTCGTCCAGGTATTATCTCCTTGTTTATGTTTATTTTTTGTTACAAATTAGGTGAGGCTTTTACTACTACTACCAGTGGGATTGTCATGCCTTTTTTAATTCAAGGTTTGGATTTTTCTTTGGAAACTATTGGTTATGTTAATAAGATTTTAGGAATTACATCCGTACTTATAGGCGGTTTAACCGCAGGTCTTATTCTCACCCGTTGCTCATTATACTACTCCTTATGGTTCTTTGGCTTATTGCAAGCCTTTACCAATGTATTGTTTGTTATCTTAGCAATGGTCGGTAAAAACACGACCTTATTGGCCGTTGCAGTGTTTTCGGATAATTTTGCAGCGGGTATGGGCTCAACTGCTTTAGTAGCTTTATTTATGCGCCTGGTCAATAAACAATTCACCGGCACTCAATTTTCAATTTTAGTAGCCATATCGACCATTCCACGCATAATTTCAGGCCCCATTGCGGCTGGTATCGAAATGCATATTGGTTGGACGGCTTTGTATGAATTGTCTGTGGTCTGTGCTTTACTTTTTATACCTTTTTTAATGTTGATTAAACAACAAACCAATAACAGTGGGAAACAATTTTTAGCCAAAGAGGGCTTAAATACTCTAAGCCATTGATAATTATTAAGCTATTGGCTATTAAAAAATAATACCCAATAGCGGCTCTTTATAAATTTTATTAAATTAGGATAAGGACGCTTGCTCTTTATTTTCTGAATCTGATAAATCAAGCTCATCAATACTGGTAAGACTTGGGGTAAAAAATGTTTGATCCGATTTTTTCATATATAAGGACATTTGCTCAGGAGTAATGAGAATAGGGCCGTGGGTTTTGGGTTGCTCAGCCGAATTTTTTACAGGTGTATTAGGTGGGGTTTTGGATTGAGAGCTAGATGATTCTAAATCGCTAGTAAGGATTTTAATTGTTTCTTTTTTTTCTTGCATTTTTATACTACTCCTTGTAATAAAACTTATGTAATAGCATGAACTATATAGAGAATCAAATAGTGAGGGAAAAACTAAGGGTTCAATTTTCACTATAGGTGTGCTGCTCTTGTTTTGAACAAATAAGAAATAAGCATTACACTTAATCTTATATACTACTTTATTTTTGCGATAAAGAAGTCTTATGGATAATTCAATAGCTTATTCTAGTGAGTATATTTTATTCAAATATGCTTACAAAGTTAAAAAATTTTTAGGCGGTAATTTCTCCTTTTTAGTTATTTTGCTGCTGATCTTATCCTTTGCAATTTCTTTATCCTTATTTACTATTAATAGCTCATGTTACGCACGGTCAATTTTAAGCTGCCATATTTTTAAGCTCCTGCCAAGCAATCTGGTTCGCTCTAAGAATCAATTTGTACTTAATAGCAAAGTGATTTAAATGAGTTTTTATCTT